>CAYSDK010000037.1:4016-7013 GCA_964429865.1 uncultured bacterium | reverse complement strand
TATTTCCAAGTTCTCGCCTCGAACGGCGAGACCTACATCCTGTATCGGGACTGCTCCCTGGACCTATGGTTTCTGGAGGGAAAGGATCCTGAATATCGCGGCGCTAAACCGTGAAGGTGAAAGTTAAGCCCACAGGCTCGCTAGCGAAGAAGGCCAACCTGTCTCCGGATGTCGGCCACAAGCCTGGCAAAGTCCGGGTCTCGGCCCGTCAGGTCCTCGGCGACCAGCTCTATCTCATCCGGGCCGGTTGCCCCGAGGCCGAGGGCGATCGCGCGACGGATCTGGACTTGGTCCCAGACCCCCTTTGACGTCACCATCTCCCACCGCCCAAAAGCCCTGATGATCCCCAGAGCTACGACATCGGTGGCGATCGGGTCACCGCTCGCCAGGATGACCCGGGTCGGCACGGCCTCACCGGACCAGGGCCCGCCGTGAATCATGCTCTGGAGCCCGTCCACGACGAACAGATGGGGGCGAACGGCCATATTGAGCTCCGCCACCGCTGGCTCCCATCCGTCCCTCCCGTAGGCCCACGGCTTGTTCTTGCCGTGGACGCACCCGACGGTATTCTTCAGGGCACAGCTGAAGCTGGCACTCCGGTGCGTCTTGATCACGGGGACGCTAATCAGCCGCTCGGCCTCGTAGGCTGCCTTGGCCACGTACACGGTCTTCGCATATTGCGCCTGGGGCGGATCCACGCTCACCCACTCTCCCTCATCGAAGGCTACCACTTCAGCGCCCGCCTCGCGGGCCACCTCTGCAATCCCCGTCTTTTCGAGATGGCGACGCGTGGGGAGCGACATCACAGCCGACATGTCACCCACGGCTAGGGAGGCCGGTCGCTCTGCCTTCGCCAAAAACACCACGGCCCTCACCACCCGTGGGTCCGTGGTGGCCGGCGGAGGCTCGCCCCAGACCACATTGGGTTTGACCAGAGTGCGAGCACCCGAGACCCCGAGCCGCGACATGCCGCCGATGAGGTCGACCGCCCTCTCCACCATTCTCGAGACATCTTCCCCATGGACGACCGCCACGAGACTCTTCGATCCTGAGCGGAAGGGATTGTCCGGGAGGGACGCCGGCTTCCCCGGAGTGGCATCGGGCGAAAAGAGGATCTGTGAGAGCATCTCGCGGCAGGCGGGGACGAAGATACCCATCGCCGCGAGCCCGGCCAGTTGGAGCACCGACCGTCTGGTAACCCTCATGAGTGCCCCGGTCCTGTCATGCGTCCGATCCCATCCCCGCAGGCGTCCCGGCGGCACCCGGCGCGACAAGGGGCATCCGGACGCCCGTGCCGTTCCCTTACGAGCGGTTGATAAAGTCGATCAGCTGGCGCAACCGACCGTAGCTCGTCCGGTTGAAGGGGAGGATGAGCCGCGGGAGTTCCGGCCACTCGTCGTCTTCTGCCGGGAGTGGTCCCGGAAGGGACAGGACCGGCCCCTTGAGCATGTCCTGGAACTCCCGCCCGAGAGCCTCAAGGGCCTCAGGGTTGAGCGACCGGTGGATTCGCAACACGAGGTGTTCCCCCACGAATCGGTGGGAGTGAAACTCCCGGTAGAAGTCGAGGATCTCCCTCCCAGCGTCCTCCACCGTCTGGGTGACGCGATACAGGTGGACATCCTCGGGCGCTATGAAGCCCCGCCCGACCATCTCCTCCCTGACGTATGCATCCCAGGCCTTCCAGTAGCCTCCCCCAGGGATGTCGAGCAGGAGCACCGGGATCATGGAGGTCTTGCCGGTCTGAATCAAGGTCAGCACCTCGAAGACTTCGTCGCAGGTGCCGAAGCCGCCGGGTAAGAAACAGGCGGCGGCTGATTCCTTGAGCAGGAAGAGCTTGCGGGTGAAAAAATATTTAAACGTGATCAGCTTGGGGTCCTCGGCGATCCACGGATTGGCCTCTTGCTCGAAAGGAAGCCGGATGTTGAGCCCAAAGCTCTGCTCCCGTCCCGCCCCCGCCTGGGCGCCCCCCATGACGCCACTGCCAGCTCCGGTGATCACCATCCATCCCGCCTCCACCATCCGGCGGCCGAAGTCGTTCGCCTGGAGCGTGATCGCGTGGTCCGGCGGGGTCCGCGCCGAGCCAAAGACGGTGACTTTAGGCATCGTCCGGTACTGGGAGAAGACCTTGAAGGCGTAGCGAAGCTCCTTCAGGGCGGAGTTGGCAATCTTCAGGTCACCGACGTCCGCGCCGTCCTCGAACAGCTTGAGGACGGTGGTCAGCATCTGGGCGTAGTACTGCGATGTCTCCGGGTGAACGCCGAGCCCGGCGAGGAGGGTCTCGAGCTGCCGGTTCGCCTCTTCCGATTGGAGCTGGTAGCGCCGCTCGTTGGCCATGATTTCAGTATACTCCCCGCCCCACCGGAACCGAAGCGGTCATGACTTCGGCCTCAGCACCGCGGCCTGCTTTACGAGCTGGGTCAAGTCCTTCTCTTCCATGCCGGCGGGAGTCCACACCATCAACAATGGGCCAGCACTACAACCCGGTGAGACAGGAGGAGCTTCTAATATGCTGAGCCAGAACCGGGCTGAGATGTCACCTCAACAATGTCCTTCCGCGTGGTGCCAACGATCGTGAGTAACTCATTCTTCTCTTTCGCGGGGACCTTGAACTTGTCGAGGCTCGCGGCCAGATCGGCGGCTATTGCGTCGAACTCCGCGTTGGTAATCTTCATGCCCTTGTGAGCCTGTTTCATGTCTCGGCCGGTGTACTTCTGCGGACCGCCGGTGGCCTTGCCGATAAACTCCACGAGCTGTCGCTTGAGCCGGGGGACATCGATGCCCTTGTACTTCCCATCACGGAAGAAATTGACCTTCGGGTCAGCGGCGGCTCGCCCGACGAAATCCTCGACGACGGCGGTGATGGCGGGCTCGCCGCCCAATCGTTCATACAGCGACTTTTCCGCCGCCTTCTGCTGCGCCCAGGCGCTGGTAAGCAAGGTCGTGCCCAGGAGGACTGAAAGTATCCAATGAGCTTTTTTCATGATTTCGCCTCCTTCT
>CAYSDK010000037.1:0-3916 GCA_964429865.1 uncultured bacterium | reverse complement strand
GTCTACTGGCGGGAGCGCGTGAGAGACTTGCGGAGGGCGCGGAGGTAGCTCAGGTAGCTCACGGCGAGGATGACAGGAGAGGCTCCCTGTTCCAGTGCCCGGAGATTGGCCTTCCCCTCGAGGTAGAGGTACAAGAGATTCAGAAGGACCCGAACCGAAGGGGCGCGG
This sequence comes from uncultured bacterium, assembly GCA_964429865.1. Lineage (GTDB taxonomy): Bacteria > Methylomirabilota > Methylomirabilia > Methylomirabilales > CSP1-5 > CSP1-5. The sequence goes on along the minus strand of CAYSDK010000037.1, from coordinate 3,748 downwards.
GGGGCCCCGATCCGAAAAAGAATGAGCGGTACAAGCTGCCAGGGATGCGCCGCAAAATCCTTGAGGTGCCCCACCTCGTGCATGAGGATCGAGGTCGCCCAGCGTCGTCCCTTCAGATGCTGCCGCCAGACGAAGCTGTTGCACACCAGGAAGGACTCGATCCCGAGGCCGAGCGGTCCGAGGGGGACCGCCCCCACGTTGGGATAGACGGGGGCGAAGAGGACCGGGTAGCCTTGAAAGGTCCCGATCCCGAATCGGGCCAGCATCCTGCCGCAGATCGTCCCGACCCGCCTCGCCACCGGAAACCGCTCTTCGCTGACTCCCATGCTCGTCACCTCTTCTCGGGGCTCCCGTTATGGTAGCAGGTCCGACTCTGCAAGCCAACCCCCTGTCTTGGTGCACGCCTTGACGGTCCCAAGGTGATCTGATAGTGTCCACCTGCCCTGCGCTCCCGGAGGATGCGGATGCCGATGGTCGTGACAGCGGGGATCATCACCCGAGGGGGGCGCATCCTGATCTGCCAGCGGCAAAAGGGGAGCTGGGGCGAATACCGATGGGAGTTCCCTGGCGGAAAGGTGGAGGACGGAGAGGCCCCGGCTGAGTCGCTTCGCCGTGAACTCAGGGAGGAGCTCTCCATCGAGCCAGAGATCGGTCCGCTCTTCTGTCGCCTCGAGCACCGCTATCCCGACCGGGAAGTCGAGCTGTACGTCTTTCGCATCCCGGGCTACACGGGTACGCTTCGTAACAGACAATTTGCGAGCATCCGATGGGTGAGCCGGGAGGAGCTTTCTCAATTTGACTTCCTCGAGGCTGACCGCCCCGTGATCGAGGCGTTAGTGAGCGAAGGCCTCGTACAGGAGGACGGGTGAGGCGAACGGGGATCGCCCCGGGCCTCGAGCGGACCTTTCAGCGCCGACTCCTCAGGTGGTATCGGTCCCACGGTCGGAACCTGCCCTGGCGGAAGACCCGGGACCCGTACCGCATCCTGGTGTCCGAGGTCATGCTTCAGCAGACCCAGGTGGAGCGGGTCCTCGGATTCTACGACACATTTCTCACGCGGTACCCGACCGTAGACGAGCTGGCCTCTGCAAGGCCGGGCGAGGTGCGCGAGGCCTGGGAGGGGCTCGGCTACTACGCCCGGGCGAGGAACCTGCACAGGACGGCCCGACAGCTGATCCGTCGCCACAGGGGCCACTTTCCGAAAACCTTCGGGGAGGTGTGCGCCCTCCCCGGAGTGGGTCGCTCCACGGCGGGGGCCCTGTTGAGTTTTGCCTTCCACATTGACAGCCCCATCCTGGACACGAACGTCAAGCGCCTCCTCTCCCGGGTCTTTATCCAGCGCCCCTCTCCTACACCGGCGCACAGCGAGCGGCGCCTCTGGCGGCTCAGTGCCAGTGTGATCCCGAAGGGGAAGGGCTGGACCTTCAACCAGGCGCTCATGGATTTTGGAGCCTTGGTGTGCACCGCGAAGAAACCTCGGTGTGACGCGTGTTGTTTCACCGACATCTGTCACGCGTACGCCAGATGGACGCTCCGGGGAGTCGACCGGCGCGGATGAGGATCGCAAGAGGCGAGGAGGCGGGCGGCTAACCATGCTCCGGGCGGTCATCTTCGACTTTGACGGCGTGATCGTCGATACCGAGCGATTTCATTTCCAGGCGCTCAAGCGCGTCCTCGCCGAGGAGGGAATCCCCCTCACGTGGGAGGAGTATACCCAGGCCTATCTGGCGATGGATGATAAAAACTGCTTTCGCACCGCGCTCGCTCGTCACGGTCGGGCAATCGCGCCGGGTATTGTGGATGGGCTCAGTGAACGGAAGGCACACTATTTTTTTGGCACGCTGTCCGATGCGGTTGCCCTGTTCCCTGGGGTGGAAGGCCTCATCCGAGAGGCCGCGGAAAAGGTCCCCCTGGCCATCGCCTCGGGGGCCCTGCGCGAGGAGATCGAGTTTCTCCTCGGGAAGGTGGGCCTCCGGGAGTTCTTCCCCGTGGTGGTCGCCGCGGAGGATGTCGTCCGGGGAAAGCCCGACCCCGAGGCTTATATCGCCGCCCTGGGCCGGTTGAATCGGTTGATCTCTGGCAGGCCCGTCAGGCCCTCCGAGTGCCTGGTGGTCGAGGACTCTCTTCATGGAGTGGCCGCCGCCGCCGCCGCGGGAATGCGGTGCCTCGCCGTCGCAAATTCTTACACGCCAGAGGAACTCACCGCCGCCCATCTTGTTGTGAAGAGCCTGGAGCAGGTCGACTTGCAACAGATTATTGAGGCCCTCTTTGTGCGATGACAGTTCGCACGCGGGAAGAGCGGGACGTGGAGACTTGGCAGATCCGCAACCGGCTCGGCGACATCGTTGCCCGGCCTGACGAGCAGATCAACCTGGCGGAGGCGGCGCTGCTGATTGCCGCCGAGGAATACCCCCATCTCGACATCGGCAGCTATGTGGACCGCATTCATCGCATTGCTGAACGGATCAAGGATCGGGTGGGTCTCGAACTCGAGCCGGTCAGATTGATCCAAGAACTCAACCACTCTCTCTTCGATGAGGAGGGGTTTCGGGGGAATTCCGAAGACTACTACGACCCAAAGAACAGCTTCCTCAACGAGGTGATAGATCGCCGGAAGGGGATCCCCATCACCCTTTCCATCCTGTACATGGAGATCGCCTGGCGCCTCGATCTGCCTCTAGTCGGCGTGGGGCTGCCGGGGCACTTCATCGTCAAGTACGAGGCCGCGGAGAGGGAGATTCTCGTCGACCCCTTTCATCAGGGAGCGCTCCTCTCCGAAGAGGACTGCCAGCGCACCCTGGACCGGATCTACGATGGCAAGGTGGCCTTCCATCGAGATCTACTCACGCGGACCCCCAAGAGACTGATCCTCACCCGGATGTTGAACAACCTCAAGGGCATCTACCTTCAACTCAGGGATCTGCCCCGGGCACTCGGCGTCGCAGAGCGACTGGTGCTCATCGACCCCGACTCCCCGACCCTCCTCAGGGATCGAGGCCTGATCTATGGCGAGATGAACAAGTTCGCTCAGGCTGTGGCCGACCTCCGACGCTACCTCGAGGCTGCCCCGCACGCAGAAGACCGAGAGGCCATCACCGAGCGTCTCCGGCACCTCCAGATGCGCCACGCGTCGCACAACTGAACTCGATGACCGACGACCGATGACCGATAACCGATGTCGCTGAGGGCGAGGAGGGGGTTTGTCGGAGAACATGGCGCCGCCGAGGAAGGTCCCTCCGAGCCCTTCGTCTGCGGGTGGGAATTGTATTGACCCTTGGGCAGATCTTCTCTAGCATATGGGCCCGTCCATCAACGAAGCCGGATTGCGCGTCATAGAGGCGCAGGTCACTCTCCCTGAGGAATCTTGAGTCTTGGGAGGCCGTGGTATGGATGCACGAGCCTTGAGCGAGGTGGTGGCGGCGTTTGGGGGCGACAAGGACCAAGCTGAGGCCGAGGTCGAAGAGCGGTGGCATGCCCTGAAGCGGGTCGATCCGGGTGCGACCCGCGATAGAGCGATAGGGCAGCTCGCCTGGGAATACGCCTCCCGAACGATCGAGCACGTCTTTCCGGGGGATAATTGGTACTTCATGGTGAAGGCGGCCCAGTCGGCCGCACACATCCTCCTCCTCGATCTCGAAGATGCGGTCGCCACGACCCGCAAGCACGTCGCCCGCACCGTTCTCATCCTCTTGGTCCGGGCGCTCCGGGGCCAGGCCATAACGGCAGAGGAGCTGGAGTTCCTCAAGAC
>CAYSDK010000036.1:11615-18630 GCA_964429865.1 uncultured bacterium | reverse complement strand
TCTTCACCTCGCGGCTGAACGGGATGCGGGCCCCTTGGATCCGGGATCCCTTCTTGAGCCGCACATGAAAACCGAGTCGGTCGACCGAAATCATCGCCGCTTCGTCGGCATCGACGCCACCGCAAACCCGGGCCAGGAGGAGCAAGGCATCCGCATGGTCGGCGTTCATATGTTGGAGGATCCCGGGCGCCGCATCCGCCAGCGGATCGGGGTGAGCACGAGCATACTCATCAACCGGGACCCAACCCATCACGCCGAAGCCCCCGACGAAATAGATGTCCAGGATCTCCATGCGGTACAAGGCGAAGTCCTGGAAGTCCACCCAGTACCTCGCGGTCTCGTAACGGGCCAGGTAGAGCCGGCGTGCCTCTTCCCGTTCCTCGGCCAGAATCAGGGAGACATTCCCCATGAGGGTCACACGGCTGCCCCCGAGCGGGTCTCCGCTCCAGTCAGGCTGGGACACCAGGAGGCTGGCGCGGGGGTCTCCAGTAATGTTTTGGGTGTGGACGGCCATGTCGCTGATGAGCAAGATGGGCCGGCCCAGCGGATCGAGTCCATAGGGCATCACGGAACCGAACGGCCAAGCCGGATGTCTTCGGGAAACGGTCGAGAGGCTGCCGACACGGCCAATGTATAGCAGCGTCCTGGCCCGCTCGGCGTAGGTCGGCTCGGGAACCGCAGGCCTCTCGGGCCCGGGTTCACCCCCCGCGTGATGCCCCAGGGATCGGGTGGACACTTGGCGTTGCTCCTGCTCTCTCGTGTCTCCGTGGGTTCGGGCCGGTAACGCAAACGTGCGTCGTGTGTGTACTCTATTTACCTTAGTCGAGCAATTCGCGGAGGAGGGTACCGATGAGGAACAGTTCTTTGGACATGTCATCCGTTGTGAACTGAAGGCCGTGGACCACACCGTGCATTGCGGAGCTGGCCCCGGTCCACACCACTTCCGCGTCTACCGGGGGAAGGTTGAGCCACCGGGGGACCGCCACGCTCACGCGCGTCTGGGGTCGAACCTCGTGAGGAAAGATGATCATCATCCCGCTATCGCTCAGATTCATGATGCGGCCTCTCAGTCGGGCGTACGGTGGGATCAGGCAGGTGACGTCGACATCGATGGGCATGCGGAGGGAGTCCCGGGGGGTGGGGCCTCCCTGAAATGCCAGGAGCTGCTTCCAGGCGAGGGAGTCGCCTCCGGTCATCACGCTGAACCGCACGCCCATGAGGTTGAGGGGGGGCTCGGCTGTCCAGACCACCAGCGCCTCCGCCCGGGCGATCCGGTCTCCCGCAAGGAGACGAAGATTCGTCGCGGAGCCCAGGGCCACGAGCTGTGGAACCTCGATCAACAGCCCGCTCTGGCTCACATTCTGGGTGACGCCGAGGGCGCGGTAGTCATGGACCGCAGGGCCCTCGCAGAGCACCGGCATGCGAAGTCGAAACCGGGGATGCTGGCGATTCTCGACCATGATGTCGCTGGCGTTATCCATCTTCATCCATCTTCGGCTGCAATCTGCGGACCAATGACCCTTCGGAGCTAGAAAGGGAGCTTGGCCTTGTCCGGATCGGCGATCACGACGAGGATGCCCCGATCCGGATGCAGGTATTTCCGGGCCACCCTGAGGACATCCTCACGGGTCACCGCCTGGATGATCGCAGGATATCGTTCAGGGTAGTCCATCCCGAGACCGTAAAACTCCATCCCCGCGAGCAGGCCCACGACGTCCTGATTAGTGTCGAACCGCAGGGGAAAGCTCCCGGTGAGGAACCCCTTGGCCTCCTCCAGTTCTTCCGCCGTCACCCCTGTGTTCCGTATCTCCCGGATCTGCTTGAGCACTTCCTCAATAGCCGGGGACGCCGTCTCGTTCTTGGTCTGCAGCGCCACCAGAAATGGTCCGGGGAAACGGCGGGCCCCGAGGGCGCTGTGCACATCATAGGCCCACCCCTGCTTCTCTCGGATGCTCCGCATCAGGCGCGAGGTCAGACCGCCCCCTCCCAGGATCTGGTTCATCACCGACAGGGCGTAATAGTCCGGATTCTTCCGCGCGATGCCAATATCCCCCCAGACGATATTGGCCTGCGTCACCCCCCGATCGATCTTGACCACCTGACGGCGCCGGGGCGGTGCACCCGACGTTGCCTTGACTGGGCCGACGCTCCCTCGCGCCCAGGCCTTGAAATATTTTTGCACATACCCCTTGAGTTCCTCAAGCGTGACATCGCCACCCGCGACCATGATGCTGTTGTTTGGGACATAATAGCGCCGGTGAAAATCGACGAGGTCCTGCCGGGTGATCCGGTCCAAGCTCCCCTCCGTCCCTTCCACGGGCCGGCCGTACGGATGGTCGCCAAAGAGGGTCGCGGCAAATGTCTCACGGGCGACGGTCCCGGGATCCTCCTGCTTTTGGCGAATGCGGCCCTTGAGTTCCTGGACCTTGCGTGCGATCTCCGCCTCGCGAAAGGCGGGATGGAGCAGCACATCCGCGAGCAGCGCCATGCCCATATCGAGGTCCTTTTTCAGCACCGTCAGCGAAAGGCTGCTGGAATCCCAAGACGCATCGGCGTTGAGGCTGCCTCCCACGAACTCGATCGCCTCACTGATCTCGGGGGCCGTGCGGCTGGCCGTCCCCAGGGGCAGGAGAGCCGCGGTGAGGTGAGCAAGCCCCGCTTTGTCCTTCGGCTCCGGTACGGAGCCGGCCTTGACCAGGATCTGGAGCGTGACCATGGGGAGCGTCGGGCGCTCGGCCACGAGGAGCGTCAGGCCGTTTTCCATTTCCGCCCGGCGTCCAAGGGGAGCCGCCTCTGCCAGCGAGGGTAGCAGCAGGCCGAGGAGGAGAAGGACCAGGCCGGTTTTCCTCACGTCTCTGTGCACCGCACAATCTCCGGACAGCGTAGGCTCCGTGTACTCGCAAGTTTCTGCTGACGTCTTACGGCTTTGTGCCTTCGGTCTTTGGCTGAGTGCCGGTCGCCGGCTGCTCACCGCCGGTTGCAGCGCCGCCCGGAATCAGGATCCCCACGGTCCGATTCTCGGTCGTGAGGTACTTCTTCGCCACCCGCTGCACATCCTCGGCCGTCACGGCGCGGATCCCGGGCAGGTAGGCCTTCCAGTGCCGCCATCCGGCCACCATCTCGTGCGAGGCCAGTTGCCGGGCCAGGCTGAAGATCGAGTCCTGGCTGAAAATGAAAGAGGCTTCGATCTGGTTCTTGGCCTTCTCAAGCTCCCGTGGCGAGACCAGCTCGGTCTTGAGTCGTTCGACTTCGGCGTAGAGTGCCTGCTCCAGTTCTTCTACGTTCTTCCCCGGGAGGGAGCTGGCATACAGGGCAAAGGCTTCGGGGTCAGCGGAGACTCGGGCATAATGCGCACCCGCGCTCAGGGCAAGCTGCTTTTCGTAGACCAGGTTCCGGTGAAGGCGGGCACTCTTGCCGCCGGCCAGGAGGACCTCCAGGACTTCGAGGGGGTAGCTATCGGCATCGGTCAGGTTCGGGGCGTGATAGATGACCATAATGAACGGAAGCTTTGCATCCTCCCTCGTGAGGGTGACCCGGCGTTCTCCGGTTTGGGGTGGCTCGACAATGCGGACCGGCGGCGGCTCGGGGCCGCGAGGAATCGCGCCGAACGCCTTCTGGATCCTGGGGAGGAGCTCCGCCCGGTTAAAGTCGCCCACCACCACCACGACGGCACTGTTCGGGGCGTAGTACGTCTTGTAGAAGGCCTGGAGATCTCCCCGGCTCAGTTTCCGGATATCCTCCATCCAGCCGATCACCGGTTTGCCATAGGGATGCGCCTGGAAGGCGGCCGCCTGGACCTTCTCCCATAACGAGCTCGTGGGGTCGTCCTCGGTGCGCAGCCGCCGCTCCTCCATGACCACGTTGCGCTCTCGCTCGACCTCATCCGGGTTCAGGAGGAGGTTGACCATCCGATCGGGCTCCAGCTCGAGGGGAAGGTGGACGCGATCCGCCGCTAACGTTACAAAGTACCCGGTGTAGTCTTGACTGGTGAAGGCATTATCCTGCCCGCCGTTCTTTCTGATCACCTGGCTGAACGCCTGGGCCCCCATCTGCGGGGTGCCCTTGAACATCATGTGCTCCATGAAATGGGCGAGACCGGTACGCCCGGGTTGCTCGTTTCGGGAGCCGACCCGATACCAGACATGAAAGGTGAGGACGGGCGCCTTGCGCTCTTCCAGGAGGAGGACCTTCAGTCCATTATCCAGCGTGGTCTCAAAGACCTCCAGGTCCCTGGCCTCGGCTCCGACCCCCAGGAGAACAAGGAGCAGCAGCAATCCGCCGGCCGCCCAGCTACGCCGCTTCACCGCGCTTTCTCCTCCTCCAGGCGGATCTCCGCCCGATCGCCCACGGCGATTCCGTGGCGTTCCGCAAAGCCGGCCGGGACCTCGAGGACGTACTGGGCGTCGTCACTGGGCGCAAACTCCTGGGGGGCCTCACCAGGGGCTGGCGCCTTCGCTCCCCGCACCAGATCGACGACCCGTCCGTCGCGTATCCAGAGGATGTCCAGGGGGAAACGCATACCCCGCATCCAGATCAGGGGCCGAACCGGCGCCCCGTAGACAAAGAGCATGCCGCGGTCCGGCGCCAGCCGGTCCCGATCGCTGAGCCCCCGTACCTTCTCCGCCTCGGTTCGCGCCACCTCGACCCTCACCGTCACTCGATGCCCGATCCGCACCTCTCCTCTGGCCCCCGCGAGAGCCACGACGGGGAGGAGGCAGAGGAGGATCCAGGCGAGGCGCCACCGAACGATCATAATCGGGGCCTTTCCGGCTCCTCGCCCAACGTGGCGCTCAGCTTGAGCCGCTGATCCTGCCGGAGGATCTCGAGCTCCACCGTCTGCCCGACGCGCTTGTGATCGTCGAGATAGGCGACGAGTTTGTCATTGGTCTCTACCTTTTGGCCGTCGATGCCGACGATCAGATCACCGCCAACCATAAGGATCCTGTTCCCGACCCGCACCCGGCGGTCCCCTCCACGAATGCCAGCTTGGTCCGCCGGCGAACGCGGCTCCACCAGAATCACAAGCACCCCCTGCTGGACAGGCAGACTGAGGAGCTGACTCAACTCCGGTGTGACGTTGGCGCCACGGATGCCCAGGTAGGGGTGACTCACCCGCCCCTTGGCGATCAATTCCGGGACGAGGCGGTTGGCCGTGTTGACGGGAATCGCGAACCCGATGCCGACGGAACCGCCGGTCGGACTCGGGCTAAAGATGGCCGTATTGATCCCGATCACTTCGCCCCGGGAATTGAGAAGCGGTCCGCCGCTGTTCCCGGGGTTGATGGCGGCATCGGTCTGGATCACGTCCCGGATCTCCCGCCCGTTGGGAGCCCGGAGGGTCCTCTTGAGTGAGCTCACCACGCCGGTGGTCACCGTCCGGTCAAGGCCAAAGGGGTTGCCGATGGCGATCGTCATCTGACCGACCTGGAGCTGCTCGGAATTCCCGAGCCGGGCGACCTGGAGCTTCTCGCCCGGGGCGTCGATCTTGATCACGGCCAGGTCGTTGTTCGGATCGCGGCCCACGAGCCGCGCCGCCACCTTCTTCCCGTTGGCGAGCGTTACCTCCAGACTCTTGGCATCCTCGACCACGTGGTTGTTGGTGACGATGTACCCCTGCGCGTTGATGATGAAGCCAGAGCCGGTTCCCTGCTGGGGGACCTGGTTGAAGAAGAAATCGTAGGCGACCGCGGTGCTGGTGATGTGGACGACCGCCGGGCTCACCTCGCGATAGATCCGGATGATGACCTGCTCCGCGTCGCTCAACGCCTCCACCCGGGGCGCCGCCGACACGGCAGGAAGCGCCAGCGGTTCTTCGCGCGGCCTGTGCGTGGGCGGGCCGAGTTCGAGGTAGACGATCACCAGCGCTGCGGTGATCATGGCGGTCACGCTGATCGTTCCCAGTTTGCGCATCATGACTGGTTCAACCCCCTCACTCTGCACAATTCCATCGGCCGAATACGGTTGTATCTATTCCACGACCGGACCCATCGTCAAATGCAATCGAGCGGCGTCATCCCTTGCGCCGCATCTCCTGGCCACAACACTGCGGGATGCAGTGGCCGGCCTTGAGCACCTGCACCTCCAGGCCGCACCGTGCACAGACATAGACTTCGTTCGCCGCCGGCATGACCGTCGCCCTCCCTTCCGTCGCGTCCTACGCGTGCCCTGTTTGACGAAACGCCCTGAGCCGCAAGGAGTTGGAGACGACCGAAACCGAGGAAAGGGCCATGGCCGCCCCGGCCAGGACGGGACTCATGAGCAGCCCCAGCACCGGGTACAGCGCCCCGGCGGCCACCGGGATCAGGACGACATTGTAAGCCATGGCCCAAAAGAAATTCTGCTTCATGATCCGCATCGTGCGTGTGCCGAGGGCGATGGCGGTCACCACGGCGCGCAGGTCATCGGTGATCAGCGTCACGTCCGAGGCCTCGATCGCGACGTCGGTCCCGGTGCCGATGGCGATGCCCACATCCGCCTGAGCGAGGGCGGGGGCGTCATTGATGCCATCCCCGACCATGGCCACGACGTGACCCTCGGCCTGCAGTTTCCGCACCTCATTGGCCTTCTCCTCCGGCAGCACCTCGGCCAGCACCCGGTCGATCCCTACCTCTCTGGCAATGGCCTCCGCGGTCCTGCGACTGTCGCCGCTCATCATCACCACCTGAAGTCCCAGACGCTGCAGGGCCGCCACCGCCTCGCGGGCATGCGGCTTGAGCGTGTCGGCCACGGCGATCATCCCGGCCAAGGCCCCGTCGACCCCCAGGAAGACCGGAGTCTTCCCTTCGGCGGCCAGCCGCTCGCCCTCCTCCGTCCACCCGTCGAGGGTAAACCCCTGCTCCTGCATGAGCTTGAGATTCCCGAGCACGAGGCGCCGCCCCTCCACCGTCGACCGAACGCCGTGACCCGGGATGGCCTCGAAGCCTTCAGGGGTAACAAGCACCAACCCCTCCGCCTTCGCGCGCGCCACGATCGACTCGCCCAGGGGATGCTCCGATCCCCGCTCTGCGCTCGCCGC
>CAYSDK010000036.1:9871-11515 GCA_964429865.1 uncultured bacterium | reverse complement strand
ACGATGATGTCGGTCACCGACGGTTCCCCCCGGGTCAGCGTCCCGGTCTTGTCCAGCACGACCGCGCTCAGTTTCGAGGTCACCTCGAGGGCCTCTGCCCCCCGAAAGAGGATGCCGTGCTCCGCCGCCTTGCCGACGCCTACCATCACCGCCGTCGGGGCCGCGAGCCCGATGGCACAGGGACAGGCGATCAGGAGAACGGCCATCAGGTTACTCAACGCGAAGACGAAAGCCGGCGCCGGCCCCCAGACCGCCCAGACCCCGAAGGTGACCAGCGCGATGCCGACGACGGCCGGGACGAAGACCGCCGCGATCCGGTCGGCCAGCTGTTGGATCGGCGGCTTTGAGGCCTGGGCCTGCTCGACGAGCCTGACGATCTGGGCCAACGCTGTCTCCCTTCCGACCCTCGTCGCCTCAAAGGTGAAAGCCCCGGTCCTGTTGAGGGTGGCCCCGAAGACGGCCGCCCCCGGCCGCTTCTCGACCGGAAGACTCTCGCCGGTCAGCATCGACTCATCCACCGCCGATGCCCCCTCGCGCACAATGCCGTCCACCGGGATCTTCTCCCCGGGGCGGACCACGATCCAGTCTCCGACCTGGACCTGCTCAATGGGGGTGTCCTCCTCGACGGGACCAGCGTCGGACCGACGGAGCACGCGGGCCGTCTTTGCCTGAAGCCCGATCAGCTTCTTGATCGCTTCGCTGGTCCGACCCCGTGCCCTCGCCTCGAGCCACCGGCCGAGGACGATGAGGGTATGGAGGACCGCCACCGTCTCAAAGTAGACGGCCGCTTGCTGCTCGGTCGCAAAGAAGGAAGGGGCAACCGTCGCCATCACGCTGTAGAGATATCCGGCGTTCGTCCCGAGGGAGACCAGCGTGTTCATGTCGGCGGTCCGGTGCCGTAACGTCGTGATGAAACCGCGGTGAAACTGCCAGCCGACCCACCAGTGGACCGGAGTGGCCAGGAGCAACTGCACCCACGGACTCGACAGGAGCGGCGGGACCCAGGCGGCGACGCCGTGAAGCCCCATATGGGGAAGGGCCCCGATCACGATCAGGGTGCTGAGCAGGGCTCCCACCAGAAATTTTCGCTTGAGCTCTCTCGCCTCCCGTTCCCTCAGCGCCTTTTCCCGGTCTGCACCGACTTCCGAACCCGTGATCTCCAGGGGGATATAGCCCGAGTCCTGGATCGCCCGTCTGAGATCGGTCAGGGTCGTGGCCCCGGGCAGATACGCAATCATCGCCTGCGCCGTTGCGAGGTTCACGCTCGCCCGGATCACACCCGGAAGCGCCGTGAGCGCCTCTTCGATCCGGCGGACGCAGGAGGCACAGTGCATCCCCTGAATGGGAATCACCACCTCCTCGTGAGGGACTTCGTATCCCAGGCCCCGAACCGCACGATGCAGGGCATCGATCGAAGCTCGCGAAGGATCGAAGCGCACCGCCGCCCGCTCGGCTGCGAAGTTGACCGAAGCCTGCTCGACCCCAGGCACGGCCTGAAGCCCCTTCTCAATCCGACCGGCGCAGCTGGCACAGTGCATCCCCCGGATCGGAATATCGATGCTGACCCCCCGCGCCGTTTGTTCTTCCATCTGCCTTCTTGCCATGACGACGTAACCCTCTCGTCTATTCTCAGTCCTCGCCCTG
>CAYSDK010000036.1:6693-9771 GCA_964429865.1 uncultured bacterium | reverse complement strand
TCACCGCAAAGGGGCAATGCCGGCTCGGGACGGGCTACGTGGGGGTGACGTAAATCCGGGCCGCCGCATCGCGTCCGACGGCCTGCTGGGTGTCTCCGATCAGCAGAAAGATCGGTCCGTTATACGGGGCGATCCTCTTCACCTGAAGATTGACGTGAGGCGACAGACCGAGTTCGGCCAGGTACAGGAGCAACTCCCTCTCCTCCTCGGGAACAGAGAAGACCGTCGCCCGTGCGCCCTCCTTGAGCTCCACCAGCGTCATCCCGGGATAGTCAAAGGGAAGGCGCCCGTGGGCATCAGGGATCGGGTGCCCATGCGGGCAGCTCATCGGATCTTTGAGAAGCTGAACCAGCCGCTCCTCCACCTCGCCTCCCAGGACATGTTCAAACTTGCACGCCTCATCATAGACCTTCTCTAAGGAGAGGCCCAGCACATCGGTGAGGAAGCGTTCGGCGATCCTGAGACGCCGAATGACCCGCAGGGCAATCCGTTGCCCCTCCACCGTCACGCCAAATCCCCCGTCATTCTCGGTGAGGACGAGCCCCTTCTGCATCAGCCGCTTCAGCATATCCGAGGCGGCAGGGACGGTGATATTGAGAAAATCGGCAATCTTGGAGGTCGTGACGGGGGGGGCCGACTGCTGGGTCACCATGATCGCCTTCAGATACATCTCGGTCTTTTCCATGAGGCCGATGTCGTGCGTCATCTTTCCCTCCAACGTCTAGGGTCTTCCGGTAGCCTAGAGCCTATCGACTAAAGGTGTCAAGTATCTTGTGTATTTGGGGTTCTTATGGGGTTGAAAGAGCTTGACAAGGGGATACGCTAAGGCTACCTTAACTGACAGTATAAGTATACCGTAATAAATATTAATTGGACCCTTAACCATTCATAAACACCAACCATAGAGGGGGCGGTGATGCGAAGGCGCTCACCCTGGAATGCGTTCGGAGTCTTGAGTATCGTCATCATTCTTTGGGGCCCAGCCGCATTCGTCGCCGAGGCCCGAGAGGTCGGCGAGGTCGTCGTGTACTCGGCCAGGATCGAGAAGCTCATCAAGCCGATGTTCGAGGCCTTCACCCACAGAACCGGCATCAAGGTAAAATATTTCACTGCGAGCGAGGCCGAACTGTTCGAACGCCTGAAGGCGGAAGGAGTCCACACCGTCGCCGACGTCTTCATGACCGTCGATGTGGGAAATCTCTGGATCGCCGAGCACGCTGGTCTCCTCCAGGGTTTCGACTCACCTGTGATCGCCAGGAACATCCCACCGCATCTCCGGGCCAAGGACAACGCGTGGGTTGGACTGTCGGTGCGGGCCCGGCCCATCATGTACAGCACCGAGCGGGTCAAGCCCTCGGAGCTCTCCACCTATGAGGCGCTGGCGGATCCCAAATGGCGGGGACGGCTCTGCCTCCGGACCTCAAGGAAGGTCTACACGCAGTCCCTGGTCGCCACGATGATCAAGACCCTGGGGGAGCCGCGAACCGAAGAGGTCATCCGTGGGTGGATGAAGAACGAGGCGCGCATCCTCGACAGCGACACCAAGCAGCTCGAGGCCATCGCCGCCGGCCAGTGCGACGTGACGATCGCCAACACCTACTATCTTGCCCGGCTCAAGGCGAACGATCCTGCCTTTCCCGTGGCCGTCTTCTGGCCCAACCAGCAGGATCGCGGCGTTCACATCAACATCTCCGGCGCGGGCGTCACGCGGTACGCGAAGCACCGGGAGAACGCCATCAGGCTGATCGAGTTTCTCTCCTCATCGGAGGCCCAGAACCTGTACGCCGACGGCAACTACGAGTACCCCGCCAACGGGGGTGCGAAACCGCACGCGTTCATCGCCGCCTGGGGAGCGTTCAAGGCCGACAGCGTGGACGTGGCCGCGGCCGGGGCGCTCCAGGCCGAGGCGGTGAAGCTCATGGATCGGGTCGGATACAAGTAGCGGAGGCCCGGCATGCCCACTCGACAGGCGAGCGCGGCGGTTCCCGTCACGGGGCACCCCGCCCTGAGGCTTCCATGGGACCCGTGGCCGCTGGCGGCCGGGGCGGTGGCGCTCGTCGTCGCCACGCCCATCCTGGTCGTTGTCTCGTCCCTTGTGACGCCGAGCCTGGATATCTGGTCGCACCTCTGGCAGACACAGCTCCTTGAGCTGATCTGGAACACGCTCACGTTGAGCGTCGGGGTCGGAGGTGGCGTGGTCCTGCTGGGCACCGGGCTCGCGTGGCTTACCACGATGTACCGCTTCCCCGGCCGGGCGGTCTTCGAGTGGCTCCTCATCCTGCCCCTGGCGGTGCCCGCCTATGTGATCGGCTTTGTCTTCCGCGGGTTCTTCGATTACACCGGGCCCGTGCAGAGCGGGCTGCGCCGCGTCTTCGGACCGGGGATCTGGTTCCCGGACATCGCCTCTTTTGGGGGCGTCGTCCTCGTGATGACCCTCGTCTTCTATCCCTACGTCTACCTCCTGGCCCGGACGGCGTTTCTCGAGCAGTCGGAAACGACCCTAGAAGCCGCCCGCGCCCTCGGCGCGCGCCGGACGGCCGTCTTCTGGCGGGTTGCCCTTCCCCTCGCCCGCCCATCGATCGTCGCCGGCCTCTCCCTCGCGGTGATGGAGGCCCTGGCGGACTTCGGGACGGTCGCCATCTACGGCTATAACACCTTCACCGTCGCCATCTACCGGGTCTGGTTCGGCCTTTTCAACCGCCAGGCCGCCACGGAGCTGGCGAGTCTTCTTCTCCTCTTCACGGGGGCTGTCTATGTCCTCCAGCGATCCTGGCGCGGCCGCGCGCGCTTCTACCAGACGGAGCGCAGGGCCCACCCCCCCGCGCCCACGATGCTCACCGGGTGGAGGGCCTGGGCGGCGAGCGGCGTGGCTGGCGGCGTCGTCGGTGGTGCGTTTCTCCTGCCGGTCGCCCAGCTCCTCATGTGGAGTGTGACGGCCTTCAGGGCATCTGACTTCGACGACCGCTATCCGGAATTCGCCCTGAACACCCTGACCATCGGGGTCACCACCGCCATGGTCGGCGTGGGGGCTGCCGTCGTGATTGCGTATGGCCTCCGCCTGAGTCACAGTCGGGTGGT
>CAYSDK010000036.1:4748-6593 GCA_964429865.1 uncultured bacterium | reverse complement strand
TGGGGGCTGCCGTCGTGATTGCGTATGGCCTCCGCCTGAGTCACAGTCGGGTGGTAGCCGCGTGCGGCCGCGTCGCAAGTATGGGATACGCCCTTCCCGGCTCGGTGATCGCCGTGGGCGTCCTGGTGCCGCTCGCCTTCCTCGACCGGGTCTATAACGCCCTGGCCCGCGTCGTCTGGGGAGCGGACGGAGGCCTCCTGTTCACGGGATCCATAGCGGGACTGGTCTTTGCCTACCTCGCCCGGTTCCTCGCCCTCAGCGTGCACACCGTCGAAGCGAGCCTCGTCAAGGTCACACCAAGCATGGACATGGCGGGACGCTCCCTCGGCTTGAGCCCCGGGGGCGTCCTCCGACGCATCCACCTCCCCCTCATCCGCGGCGGCCTCTGCACGGGTGCGATCCTCGTCTTTGTCGATGTGATCAAGGAGATGCCGGCCACGCTCCTTCTCAGGCCTTTCGGCTACGAGACGTTAGCGGTGCGTGTCTGGCAGCTCACCTCCGAGTCCTTCTGGGAAGCAGCCGCCCTTCCGGCGCTCACCATCGTAGCGGCGGGGATGCTCCCCGTCCTGATCCTGGCGCGAAGCAGCGTCCGGTCCCGGCAAGGGAGGGATGAAGGTGCAGGGGGTGAAGGGTGAGGGGAGGGCTCCATAAGGCGCCATGATCCTGCTGAGCATCACGCATCTGACAAAACGCTTCACGCCGCACGACCTGCCCGCCCTGGACGACTTCTCCCTCGACGCGGAGCCCGGCGAGATCATCGCGCTGCTCGGGCCGAGCGGCAGCGGGAAGACGACCGCGTTGCGGCTCATCGCCGGCTTCGAAAAGCCGGAGGCCGGGGTCGTGGTGATCAGCGGGAAAACGATGACGGACCGCAAGACCTTTGTCCCCCCCGAGGGGCGCGGGGTCGGGATGGTCTTCCAGGAATACGCGCTCTTCCCTCACCTGACCGTGGAGGAGAACATCGCATTCGGTCTGCGGACACTGGACCCCAGAACCCGCGGCCACAGAGTCCACGGGATGCTGGAGACGGTCGGGCTAACCCCTTTTGCAAGCCGCTATCCCCACGAGCTCAGCGGAGGGCAGCAGCAGCGCGTAGCGCTCGCCCGCGCCCTCGCCCCTCGCCCGGCCCTCCTGCTGCTCGACGAACCCTTCAGCAACCTGGACGCCGACATGATGGTGCAGATGCACCTGGAGGTCTACACGATCCTGCGGGAGCTCGGGACCACCGCCATCTGCGTGACCCACGATCAGGAAGAGGCCTTCATGATCGCCGACCGCGTCGGAATCCTGAACCAGGGCCGCCTGGAGCAGCTCGGCTCGCCGGAAGAGATCTATCACCGGCCCGCCACCCGCTTCGTCGCCCGCTTCGTAGGCAAGGCCGACTTCCTCCCCGGTCGGGTGACGGACGAGGGCATCGCCACCGAGATCGGCACGCTCCCCAATACTCCGGGACTGCCCGCTGGCGTCCAGGTAGAGGTGATGATCCGGCCGGACCACATCGAGCTGATCCCCGACCCGATGGGCAGCGCCATGGTCCTCACGCGGCAGTTTCGGGGGCCGGATAACCTCCTCGTTGTCCAGCTCCGCTCCGGGGCCACCATTCACAGTCACCAGCCATCGACCCTGACGCTCCACCCCGGGGATCGGGCCAAGGTGGTCGCGCACCCCACGCACGTGGTGGCCTTTCTCGCCACCAAGCCGTGGCTCTAACACGAAAACCCAGGAGGTGAGGATCAAGGGCCTCGGCCGTGAGCTCGGCCGAACGGTTGAAGGGATGAAGGGGACGAAAGAACACCGTGTCGACGGTGCTACGGGGTTTCGGGACGAGCAGGTGACTCGGAGGGG
>CAYSDK010000036.1:0-4648 GCA_964429865.1 uncultured bacterium | reverse complement strand
AACACCGTGTCGACGGTGCTACGGGGTTTCGGGACGAGCAGGTGACTCGGAGGGGAGGCGGATGTCCCGGATCACCTGCCCCGGCTCCCCGAGCGGCGGCAGCGGACGCCCGTCCAGAATAAGCTCCACGCCGCCCGCGTTTCCGACCGTCAGGACAAAACTCTCTCGAGCACGCCACTCCCAAGTCTCTCCAGTCCGGAGGAGGACGTCCCGGGTTTCCCGACCATCAATCGTGACCAGCATCCAGGTCATCTCCTTGGCCTGGGCCCGTAACGTCCTCGCCCCCGGCGCGTCCGGCGAAACCGGCGGCTGGGAGAGGGCGGGGGTGCCCGCCGCGACAGGAGCCGGCGCACCCGTCTCGGGAGTGCTGGGAAGAGGCGTGACGGGCGAGGCCTCCCCCGTGAGTTCCGGCCTCTCCCCCCGGTCGGAGCTCTGGCCACCCCGGGTCCGATTCAACAGGAGCGAGAATCCGATGAAGGCGGAGGGGATCAAAACGGCCAGGAGAAGGAGCGCCGGCACGAGCCCGCGCAGCGGCACGGTGATGGTCCGCTTGACCGGAAAGACCACCAGGGAACCGGGGTCACGCGCGATCTGCTCCGCGAAGCGGTCCTGAACTGCCTGGGCATCAACGTTGAGGAACCTGGCGTATTCCTCGAGGAAGCGGAGGAGGTACCGCTCATCCGGGAGGAGGTGATAGTCGTCCTCCTCCAAGGCCGCGAGAAAGACGGGTTTGATTCGCGTCACCGCTGCCGCCTCTTCCCGACTGATCCCGAGACCCTCCCGGGCTGCTCGCAGCAACTGCCCGACCGTTCTCTTGTCTCCCTGCTCCATCGCCACCGCGTTCACAGTTGACCGTTCACGGTTCATAGTTCACGAACTATGAACCCTGAACCGATTGATCCCGCAAGGTCACCCGCTCCAAGACCCCCGGCAGCTCCTCGAGGGCTTGAACGGCACGGACCCCCTCATCCTCGTGAGCGGAGACTGCGGGCGAACCCAGGAGCACTGCCCACATGCCCGCTCGCCGTGCCCCCAGGACATCGGTGCTGGGGTCGTCACCCACGTGGAGCGCTCGATCTGCGGAGACCTCAAGTTGCTCGAGGGTCAGATGGAAGATCTGGGGGTCTGGCTTTCGGATGCCGAGCACGTCGGAGAAGGTCAGGACGTCGAAGTGATCGAGGATCCCGAGACGCTGGAGGACGATCTTGAGCATCGTCCCTGGGGTTCGGCCCGTGTTACAGATGAGGCCCAACCGGTACTGGCCCCTGAGTCCGTTGAGCAGCTCAGCCGCTCCCGGGTTCAGCACGGGCAAGGCCTTCAGCACCGGGGAAACGTACGCCCACTCCAGGTTCGCCAGGAGCATGCGATCCTGAGGGGCCTTCCACGCAGAGTCCAGGGCCTCGAGGAGTAGCTGGACCTGTCCCTCAGGTCCCACATCCTCATGCCGCGACCAGATCGCTTGGAGGCGCCCCCCCACATGTTCATAGGCCGCCTCTACCTCCTCGAGGGTGCCCGGGTATCCCTGACCCTGCAGAAGCATATAGAGGTTCCGGGTCCGCGCTTCCTTGACCTTCCGCGCCGACTCCGGGGTCTCCCTGATCAACGTCCCCCATAAGTCGAAAGTGATCGCTTCAACCACGGTGTTCCCCTCTGCGGGTGCGGCCTCTACGTTAACATACGCCTCCCCGGAAAAACAACTCCCCTGGCACGATGATTGCTAGCATACCCTGGTGGGGCAGCCTCAGAAACCATTGACAGAAAAGGGGAGAAAGGAACCTGTGGGCTTCGTCGGCCGGTTCGAGATGACCGTTCCCGATATTCTGCAGATTCTCAGCCTGAGCAAGAAGACGGGGAAACTGACGCTCAGCCGGCTGGGAAACAGTGCGGAAATCCTCTTCAAAAACGGAATGGTGATCTCGGCCATCTCTGACTCAACGCGGCACACCCTGAGCAACATCCTGATCAGCCAGAAGCGTCTCAGCGAAAGCGCCCTTATGGCCGCCCTCGAACTCCAGCACCTCTCTTCGGACAACAAAAGGCTCGGCGCCATCCTGATTGAAAAGGGGATCGTCACCCGTGAGGTGCTCCAAGAGGCGCTCCGGGCCCAGATCGAGCAGGTGATGTCCGAATTCCTTGGCTGGGAGACCGGCTTTTTCCGGTTTGACATGACCGAGGTCGTCAGCGACGACGGCATCACCATCGACGTGGGCGCGTTCCTTGGCAAAGCGGGAATGAAGCCCGAGCTCCTCTTCCTCGACGGAACACACCGCCTCGACGACCGGCGGGAGGCCGAGATGCCCCGCCCTGAGCAGTTCGGCCCTGAGTCTTTCGACCCTGAGCTCAAGACCGAAGGGCTCACTGCCGAAGGGCACGTCGAAGGGCTCCCCGCAGGCCTCGTTGACCGACGGCGGGAGAACGACCGGCCTCCATGGATCAAGCCTGAAGCCTCACCCGCCCCCGACCCCACGCCCACGGTCCGAATCGAGGAACGTCGCCAGGTCGAGACGCCGCGCCCCGCGCCAGAGGTGCCATTGCGCCCCGCGCCGGCGGTGCTGGCCGCAGAGACCCCCACACCCTCGATCCCGGCAGGCCGCGAGCCGCCCGTTCCCGCTCCCCCAGTCGCCTCCCAGACGAGTCCCGCGGTGTCCGCCGGAGAGGCCCTAAAGCCCACGACCTCGACCGCCAAGGAGCAGCAGGGTCCCACCAGCGCGGCACCGTCCGGGATAAGCCTGGAGGGCCCGTTCCAGGAGATCGAGCACTCGCGCATCACCGACGAGATTATGCTCAACTCCCCCATTGCCCCCTGGGTCCTCATCATGCACCTCGCCGCCGATGTCGTCAGCCGAGGGGTTCTCCTTTTCGTGCGGAAGGACGGGATCACCGGGCACGACCAGTTTGGGGTGGGCGGTGGGAGAGACTCCGGGGACGAACGCATCATCAATATCAAGATCCCCTGGAACGAGCCTTCCATTCTTGCTGCGACCACACACGCCCGTACCACCTACTGGGGCAAAATCAGCCCGGGGAAATGGAACGACTACTTCCTGAACCAACTGGGCGGGAAGAGGCCGGATGAGGCGGTGATCATTCCCATTATCGTGGCCGGGAAGGTCGTGGCCATTTTCTATGGTGACGACGCCGGAAGTGGCACCCCGCTCGGAGATGTCGAACGGCTTCAGGCCCTCATTGGCCAGACGTTTTCAGCCGTCGAGGCGTCGATTCTCGAGAAGAGGAACAAGGCCTCGGCCTAGTGCCGTTCCAACGACCTGTGTCAACCCCTTTGCCACACAGGCCCACCACGGTTACAACAATCGCACGCTGATCACATTGGGCTCAGCACGTTGGAGCGGTCGAGCAGACCACTCCAGATCGTGAAAATCGGCGCAGCGCTACTGGGTGGACAACTGTTGCGTTGCGGAGGGGCCAGCGGTCCCCTGACCCAGCAGTTGGATGTGGGCGATCACGCGGGCGACCACGCTGCGATGACGGGGCTCCGCGCTCGCGACGAACCGACGGTAGTGGGCGAGGGCCTCGGCGATGCGACCCTGCCCCTCCAGGAGGATGGCGAGATTGTAGTGGCTCTCCGCGTGCTCCGGATCAATGCTGAGGGCCAACTCGAAGGCCCGAATGGCTTCGGGGGTGCGACTGAGCCGCCGGTAGATGACCCCGAGATTGGTGTAGCTCTCCAGGTTCTTGGGGTTGAGTTCCAGGGCGTGCTCGAACTGCGCCGTCGCCTCCGTGAGCTTCTCTTGACGGATCAGCACCACGCCCAGGTTGTTGTAGGCCTTGACGTAGTTCGGATCGATCGCCAGGGCCCTCCGGTAGTGCTGGATGGCCTTCTCTACCTCTCCGAGCTCTTTGTAGAGGACCCCCAGGTTGTTGTAGGCCTCGACGTGAAAGGGATTCAACTCGACCGTCTTCTGGTACGCTGCAAAGGCCTGAGCATACTGGCCCTGTTTCTGGTAGAAGAGGCCCATATTGAAGTGGTAGCGATCCTTTCCATCCACCACCGCTCGAGGCGCACGCTGTGGAGCGGTCTCCTGCGGCGCCGAGGAGAGTGCATCGCCCTCTACGGGAGGGGTGGGGTCTGGCTTCTCCACGACCCGCGGGGGCCTGCCATCGGGCGGACCGACCTGCACTGGAGAGGCCACGCGCTCCTCGAGGATCGGCAGGGTCGCCCGGATTGGGGGAACCGCCTCTGACGGTTCGACAGGGCTCACCGCGGGCGGTACACGATGTGCGGCCACCGGCGGCGATGGTGAGGGGGGTGGGCTCACCGCTAGCGGAGCGGTCGGCTGAGCCCCTCGCTCTGCGGCCGGAACCGAGCGGACCGGCTTCGCCGGTAGCCTGCGTCCGAGGAGCAGCCCGGGCACTTTCACGACGAAGAAGAGCAGGGCGATTGCCGCCACTGAAGCGCTGATCAGCCCCCAGGGCCATTTGCTGCGGCTGGACCGACCCCTGCCGTACTGCACTCCCCCCAGGGGGGGCCGGACCGATGGCCCTCCCTGGACTTTCTTGAGGGCGTCCTGGATGAGACTCATCTACCGCTCCTCACGAGGTGGGGAGTTGGTCTCGATGACTTCCAGCCGCTGGAGGCCCTCCAGCGTCTGCATCCTTTTCAGCGCATCGTCGGCCTCCTCCCGTGTCT
>CAYSDK010000035.1:17136-18630 GCA_964429865.1 uncultured bacterium | reverse complement strand
CTGAATCTCTCTGAACCCGACTTCCTTCAACCACTCTGTGTATTCGGCCCAGGTATAGTTGCGGCCCTCTGTTTCGATGAGCATATTCAGCGACATCAGCGCGGCCGATACAGGCCCTGTCTTCTCGTCATTCATCATCAGTTCGCTCACGATGACCGCACCGCCGGATGGCAGAGCATCGAAACACCTTGTGAGGATCACCCGGTTCTTCTCGGGAGTCCAGTCATGGAGGATCATCGAGAGAAGAACGACATCGGACCCCTTCGGCAATGCCTCGTGAAAAAAATCCCCGGGATGCGTTGTGATGCGATCGGCAAATGCCGCCTCTGCGATCTTTTCCCGAGCGATCTCCAGCGCAGCCGGCAGGTCGAAGACCGTGGCACGGAGGTGTGGATAGCGTCGCGCTGCCTCAATGCAGTACGCCCCAGAGCCGCCACCGACGTCGAGCAGATGCGCGTAGGGCAAAAAGTCAAAAGCCGCGGCGACCGCCTCCCCGGACTGCACGCTAAAGCTATGCATCCCTTCGGTAAAGATCCGCTGCTCCTCCGGGTTCGCGGACATCGCCTCGAAAATTCCCGGTTGATCTCCCCAGGTCTGCGCGCGATTCGTCTTGATGGCCTCGGGGAGCCGGTTCCACGGCAGATACAGGCGCCGGTCCAGCAGGGTGATCACGCCGCCAAAGTAGTACGGCTTGCCCCGCACCAGAAACTCCTCGGACAGGGGGGAGTTATAGTAGCGCTCCCCCCGCTTCTCGAGCAGGCCTAACGACGCGCAACCGGTGAGCAGCATCTCGGCGGGTCGGGGGTGAAGCTCCAGCAACTGACTGAGTTCTCGGATGTCAACGCCGCGGCCAGAGAGCTGGGTAAACAGATCCAGCTCTACTGCGGTTGCCAATGTCTTCGAAGCCCAAAAGCCCGAAATGATCTGCATCAAAGGTATAGCGGTCAGCTCACGGGTCGCCATTGCGGCATCCTCCCTCACATGGCTGGCGAACCTGACATCGATATCGCCCGGTACAGGCGACGGCTATGCCACGTTGTAGAGGGGTGAATTATGGTGTACGAGCGAAAGGACTGTCAAGCACCGTCACAGACAGAACACGTGCGCGAGAAAGGAAAAGGCCCCGGGACATCCGGGGCCTTCTGCTTTCGAGATCTCACCTGAAGGGACTACCCTCGCCCACCCCTATTGAATATTGAAGGTCTGGAAGGAGAGGACGTTGCCACTCTGGTCCACCGCCTCGACCTTCCACGATCCGACCCAGTTCTCAAGGATTCGTTTGCTACTCCAGGTCCGCCACCGAGGACCCTCAAGGGCAAGGGGGATCTCCACCATCTTCTGGTCCTGATAGTACCAGATGTGGGTGATCTGCGTGGGCGTGCTGATCCCATCTACCTCGGTGAAGTAGTACAGCGCTCCCGTCGAGGGTGGAAAGACGCTGCCGTCACCGGACGGCTCGCGATTCACGACTGCAGTCGTCACCACACCCCGGAC
>CAYSDK010000035.1:0-17036 GCA_964429865.1 uncultured bacterium | reverse complement strand
TGCCGTCACCGGACGGCTCGCGATTCACGACTGCAGTCGTCACCACACCCCGGACCACGCGCAGCGAATTCCCCTCCGGCTGCGCTCCCTTCTCTTGGGAGAGGCCAGTCATCGGAAGTGTCACCCCTACTAGCGTTATTGCGAGCGCCTTGGTCCATCTCCTCATTCCTGCCTCCTTTTGCGGATTGCCCCTTCGGTTGACCTCGGCCACCTCAATTGCGAAAAGTGTGCCAAGAGCTCGATTCCGCCGCTCGATAGAGGCGCAGAGCCCCTTTTCACCCCGGAAGGCGGCCAGTGGAGATTGGGGAGCCTCTGCCAAGTTGTTGCGTGAGGCGCCCAGCCCTGACAATCTGTCCGGGGGCAGGCCAGAGAGGGCATCGGGGGAGTGCTGTCTGGCACCGGAGTTGCAAGCATGCAGGCCCATGCGACAACGGTTCCTGAGATACACCATCCAGATCCCCGTGCTCTACAAGCGACTGGACCAGGAGGAACCGGCCCAAACGGGAACGGGCTGGACGGAGGATCTGGGAGAGGGGGGGGCCTGTCTCAAGCTGCCGACTCCTCTCCTCATGGGATGCCGCCTGGGCCTCGTCATCTTCGCGGATCCAGAGGTCGTTGAAGCCGAGGCCCGCGTCGTGTGGGTGCGACAGGGAGGCCAACGAACCTTCTACTATCACGGCGTGGAGTTCGTGCAACTCTCCCCGCCGTACTACCAGTCTCTCCTCAAGACTCTGGCCCAGGGAAAGTCCGGGCAACATCGGGCATTCCAGCGCTTCCCCCTGGCCTTACCCATTTCCTGCCAGCCCGTGGGCTCCGATGTCCCCGCCCTCGAAGGGAAGATCGGGAACATCAGCCGAGGCGGGGCACTGATCTTCCTTCCCAAGTCGCTCCTCCCCCGCACCAAGGTCGAGATCACCCTGCACGTCCCCCAGACGGAATGCATTCGCGCGAGGGTGCGGTGGGCGTCCGATTCCAGCGATGATTCCGGTCTGTTCAGCCACGGGGTCGAATTCGTCCAGGGCCCCCTCGAGAACCACAAATTCTTAAGCCTCTTCACAGACGACACCGGCGACAAGAGTTGACGCGCCCCCTTCGCCCGCATTCTTGACTTCGGTCTGTCCCTTTGATAGATGGGTCTCACTCGTGGTTCGATCTCTCTGTCTGCCAGTTGTGGCCCCATGTGTTGCAACGGTGTGAGAAGGGGCAGCGGTGGGTATCCGTGACCATATCCGGGTGGGCCGGCATCGGCGTGTACCGGCGATCCTCAGCGGGACGGCCCTGCTGCTCCTGCTGCCTTCCCTGGCGACGGGCGAGACCCGGACTGGAATCGACCTGCAACAGGTCGTCACCGGCCTCTCCCAACCGGTGCATCTTACGCACGCCGGCGACGGGTCGGGTCGTCTCTTCATCGTCGAGCAGAGGGGTTCGATCCGGGTGGTGCGGGGGGGGAAACTATTGCCGGTCCCCTTTTTGGACATCTCCCGGCTGGTACGCTCGGGTGGGGAACAGGGGCTGCTCAGCGTCGCCTTCCATCCTCGATATGCTGCGAACGGGCTCTTCTACGTGAACTACACGGACAGGGCCGGAGACACGGTCGTGGCCCGCTATGCGGTATCCGCCAATCCCGACCGGGCGGACGCGGCCAGCGCTCTCGTGGTGCTGACCATTGCGCAACCGTATCCCAACCACAACGGCGGGCAACTCCAGTTCGGTCCGGATGGCACCCTGTACATCGGGATGGGTGACGGGGGGTCGGCGGGCGACCCGCATGGCCACGGGCAGAACCCGAACTCGCTATTGGGAAAGATGCTCCGCATTGACGTCAACGTCCCCCCCTATGCCGTCCCGAAGACCAACCCCTTTGTCGGGCCGGGTCCTCCCCTGGATGAGATCTGGGCGCTGGGCCTTCGCAACCCCTGGCGCTTCAGTTTCGACCGACAATCGGGCGACCTCTACATCGCCGACGTGGGGCAGAATTCCCAGGAGGAAGTCAACGTCCAGCCGGCCGGAAGCCGGGGCGGCGAAAATTACGGATGGAACATCATGGAGGGCGCGGCGTGCTTTTCTCCCCCCTCCGGGTGTTCCCGGGCCGGGCTGACCATGCCCGTTGCCACGTATCGCACCGGCGAGAACTGCTCGATCACGGGCGGCTACGTCTACCGCGGGACGCAGGTCCCGACGCTGATCGGCACGTACATCTTTGGCGATTACTGCTCGGGGAGGATCTGGGGGCTCCGGAAGTCCGACCGCGGGGAGTGGGCCATGCGAGAGCTCCTCGACACCCCCCTCCGCATCAGCTCCTTCGGCGAGGACGAGGCGGGAGAACTCTACATCGTCGATCATGGTGGCGCGATTTATCGCCTTCGAGAGGCGACCGGCGCACCACCGCGCACCCCGAAGCGATGATCCGCCGAGAGGAGACACTATGCCCAACGAAACGATCCGTGTGGGAATCGTTGGCGCGGGAGCGAACACGCGCCTGAAGCACATCCCCGGACTCCGGGCTGTTCCGGGCGTCGAGATCGTCAGCGTGGCCAACCGCAGCCGTGATTCGAGTGAGCGCGTGGCCCGGGAGTTCGGCATCCCCAAGGTCTACGACAACTGGCTGGAGCTGGTGGAGGCCGACGATACCGACGCCATCTGCATCGGCACGTGGCCCTATCTGCACTGCTCCGTGACGCTGGCGGCCCTCGAGAGCGACAAGCATGTCCTGTGTGAAGCGCGGATGGCGATGAACGCGGCAGAGGCGCATGCCATGCTGGAGACGGCCCGGCAGCACCCCCACCTCGTCACCCAAGTGGTCCCCGCGCCGCATACCCTGCCCGTCGACGGGACCATCGAGAAGCTCATCGCCCATGGCTACCTGGGGGAGGTGCTGGCCGTGGAGGTACGGCAGCTCCAGCCCACCTTTGTGGACAGGGAAAGTCCCCTCCACTGGCGACAGGATGCGGATCTCTGCGGCTTCAACACCCTGACGATCGGGATCTGGTACGAGGCACTGATGCGCTGGGTGGGTCCTGCCAGTCGCGTGATGGCCATGACCAAGCTCTGCGTCCCCCAGCGAAAGGACATGAGCGGGCTGTTGCGGACGGTGACCGTCCCCGACCACGTGGATATCATCGCCAATCTGGCCTGTGGAGCCCTCGCCCACCTCCGCTTCAGCACCGTCACCGGTCTTCCACCCGCCAATGAGGTATGGCTGTTCGGCACCGAGGGGACCTTGAGACTGGACACCTCCGCTTTGCAGCTTCACGGCGGACGGCGGCGGGACAAGGAACAGCAAAGAATCGTGATCCCCCCGGAGGAGCAGGGACGCTGGCGCGTGGAGGAGGAGTTCATCAACGCCATACGGGGCACGGAGAAGGTGACACGCACCCGCTTCGAAGACGGCGTGCGGTACATGGAGTTTACCGAGGCAGTGACCCGGAGCGCCCAATCAGGCCAGGCGGTCAACTTACCCTTGTAATGCCTCCCCTCCTCTGCGTATCCCTTCACGCGAGGGGTCAATCGACGAAGCCTTCTCACGTTCACGCATCCGGACGACACCCGGAGCAAAGAGTCGACCGCTTCTCAAGAGAAAGCGAGCAGGGAGGATGGAGGCCGGCGGGATGAAGGCGGTGGTGGTTGACGGCTACGGATCCGCCGATCGGTTGACACTCCGGGAGATCGACAAGCCGACGCCAGGTACGAAACAGGTCCTGCTCCGCGTGCGCGCCACGAGCGTGAACCCTATCGACTGGAAACTCCGCAAAGGCATGCTGCGCTTCGTCCGGCCCCTCAAGTTTCCCTTCATCCTCGGGTTCGATGTCGCCGGCGTGATTGAAGAGGTGGGTTCCGGCGTCACCCGCTGGAGGTCCGGGGACGAGGTGTACGCCAGCATCCGCAGGGGTGGATGCTACGCGGAATACGTCGCGGCCAACGAGTCCGCCCTGGCGCGGAAACCAGAGAAGCTCTCCTTCGAGGAGGCAGCGGCTGTTCCGGTGGCGGCGCTCACCGCATTGCAGGTGTTACGGGACACGGCGGCACTCACGCCCGGACACCGAGTGCTGATCAACGGTGCCTCCGGCGGGGTCGGCGCCTTCGCCGTCCAAGTCGCCGTCGCCCTGGGCGGCCGAGTGACCGGCGTGACCAGTACCCGGAATCTGGAACTGGTCCGCCAGCTGGGAGCAGAGCGAGTGATCGACTACACCCGCGAGGACTTCGCGAGTCAGGATGAGCTGTACGACGTCATCTTCGATGTGGTGCCGAACCGGTCGTTCGGGACGTGCTCCCGGGTTCTGGCACCGACGGGGGTCTACGTGACCACCGTCCCCGGGCCCGGCAGCTTGGTCTGGGGTCTCCTCACTGCGTGCTTCGGCCTCGTCGGCTACGGCAAGCGGTGCCGGTGGATCGTCATGAAGCCGAGCGGACCGGACCTCGAGTTCCTGGCGCAATGGACGGAGCAGGGCAAGCTCAAGCCGCTGATCGACCGCATCTACCCTGTAGAGCAGATCCGGCAGGCCCACGAATACAGCGAATCGGGGCGCGCCCGGGGCAAGATCGTTATCCGGGTGCAGTGAAGCGTACAGCGGTCAGGCCTGGGTGTACTCATCGTCCGCGACCTCCTCCATCCACGCGGTCTCTTTCCCGGTTGTGACCGCGAGGTGAATCAGCACACTTCCCGGTCCCGCCCCGTGCCAGTGCTTCTCGCCCGGCCCGATGTATACGATGTCCCCGGGAGCGATCTCCCTTCCCCGCCCACCTGACGTACTCACCCGTCCCCGTCCCTCCACCACATACAGGGTCTGCTCACCGTCGTGGGCGTGCCAGTGCGTCCGGGCCCCGGGCTCGAAGAACACGCGGTACACCCGCATGCCACCCGGCCGCTGGGCCTTGAACAGCGCCTCCACCCAGGCGGTGCCGGTGAATCGTTCTCCCCGTCGAGCCTCACTCTCCTGTGCCCGAATCACCTCCATGTCGCCCCCCTATTCACTCACTCCTCAGACGATTCCTGCGCTCGCAGGTACGCTACGTAATTCCGCACACCCTCCTCGATCGGGCGAAAGGGCCGCGTGAAGCCGCTGCGCCGCAGTTTATCGATCCTCGCCTGCGTGAAGTACTGGTACCGATCCCGCAGATCCTCGGGCATCGGGATGTACTCGATCACCGGATCGCGCCCCAGCGCCGCGAAGACCGCCCGAGCCAGGTCCGCGAAGGTGCGGGCCTGCCCCGTCCCGACGTTATAGAGACCGTTCGGCGCCTGCGCAGACACCGGTGCCTCCAACAGGTGCAGTGTCGCCTCCACGGCATCCCCCACGTAGACGAAATCGCGCCTTTGGCCGCCGTCCGCAACCTCCTTCTTGTAAGATTGAAAGAGCGTGACCCGACCGCTCTCCCGGATCTGCTGGTAGGCGTGAAACGCCACGGAGGCCATCCGGCCCTTGTGCGCTTCGCACGGTCCATACACGTTGAAGTACTTCAGTCCAGCCCAGCGCGGCGGCGTGTGACCTTGTTCCACCGCCCACAGGTCGAACAGCTGTTTGGATTCGCCGTAGAGGTTCAGGGGCTTCAGCGTCCGCGGATCGGCCCGGTCGTCGTACCCCTGCGACCCATCACCGTAGGTCGCGGCGCTGGAAGCATATACGAAAGGTTTGCCCGCGCGGGTACACCATTGCCACAGCATGCGTGTGTAGTCCGTATTCACCGCGATCACATAGTCGCGATCTCGGAGGGTAGTATCGCTGCAGGCACCTTGATGAATGATCGCCTCGACAGCCGCGCCTTCTTCGTCCAGCCACCTCCCCAGGTGGTCCTTATCCACAGAGCCGTGGATACGTAGTGCGTGAAGGTACGGGGTGTCCTTGGCCGTATGGCGAAAGCTATCGACCGCAACGATGTCCGGGCGCCCACGCGCATTGAGCGCGGCCACCACGTTCGATCCAATGAAGCCCGCGGCACCCGTGACGACGATCATCTTTGGAGCGTGCTCCCCACCATCACACTCCTCCGGGCCATAACCGCCCGAGATCCTGGCCGCGCCATCAGAGGCGTATTCTCACCTGCGCGCGCCCCTGGCATGATGGGTCAATGAACGGGGTGACCAGAAGGCGGGATCTCAGGGTCGCGGGCGGTTCAGTATCCCCAACGATATCTAGGATGTCAAGCGCCGGGCACTGGTTTGCGGAGGCGGGTCCTGCTCCGGGTCGTCCGGTCCGCCTTGCGGACCGAAACCTCCGGGTAGGTGAGGACGCGCGAAGAGAGGAGCTCTCGAAGGTCCTGGTCATCCTGCGTGTGCAGCACCAGGCTGCGCCCGGACTTGCGGTGGATGATAAGGCCCCGGAAGAACCAGGGGTAGACAGGCAGGGCCTTGAGCTTCAGGATGTGCTTCCAGGCGGCCCACCCGCTGACCGGTTCGACCCTCTCGATATCCGTGAGCGGGATGCGGCAGAAGACGGGAGACCGCATCGTGACCACGAGCGCCCCATCGGTGGCCAGGACCTCCCGCGGGATCAGGGTTCCCCCCATCACGATCCCGAATCCGATAAGGATCCCATCGAAGACCCATCGGAGATAGGGACCCAGCAAGGCGAGGAGATCCACGCGGTTGAAGAACAGGCCGCCGAACGCGCTCATCCGGGACAGATGGAAATACACGCAGGCTACACCCGCATAGACCAGGCCCAAGTGAACCCAGCCCGCGAGGCGATAGGGCACGCGCGTGATGAGGCTGATCGGCTCGCGGGGATAGGGACGCCGGAGGAGAGACTGGGCCCAGTGGGTCCCGATGGCCAGAAAAAGGACGAAGATCACGAGATGGGCATAGGGGAAGGGCACGCCGGGCATCGAAAGCTGCAACAGGGGCGCTGTATCGGTCCGCCAGGAGCGAGCCCATTCGACAAAATCGTCATGGGAGAGGGATCGCCACGGCCCGGCGATATCGGTCTCTTCAGGGGAAGGCCGGTGCGAGTCGTGCTGGTAAATCGCCGCCCATACCCGGCCGTGAACGTCCTCGAGCGCCCGGCTGGACGTGACGCGTTCCAAGAGGGTCGTCTTGTATCGCTCATAATCCGCTCGGCTCAAGTGGTTCCCCAGATCCCCCCAGACGAGCTCCTTGATGTCCTTCAGTTGCGCCCAGAAGGTCTCCCGGCTGGCCTCCAGCTCGAACTGGAGATACCCCACCCCCCGGTAATAATCGAAGTATCCCCACACGGAGTACGCCTTGCCCTCCCCGTATCGAAAACGCTCCTCTAAGAGCTCCTTCATCACGAAATAGTACAGGCTCATCTCCGAGCGGGAGGAGAAATGCAGCCCGGTCAGGACCTGCCCGATGGAGATCCGGTAGTCCGGCTCAGAGAAGATCTGCGGGAGCTTGTGGCCGAAGTAGGGACGGGGGGATCGGTCTTGGAGGGGGGAGCGAAGGTTCGGCTTCCGTCCGGTCGGCGCGACACTCCCAAAGGTTGCCCCAGTGACGGCGACCACCTCCTCGAGGTTGTGTGGTCCCACGTAGAGGAGGACCATATTCTCCGGATAGTAGTACGCCCGGTAATGCGCCTCGAGTTGCGAGGCCGTCAATCTCCTCGCCACCTCATAGGTCCCTCCCACGGGCTCGTCATACTCGCGCAGCCCGAACTGGCGCGCCCAGAACCCCGGGAGTGCAAGATACTTGGGATCGATGAGATCTGCGAGCTGGTGCCACCACGTGCGAGGCGACCATCCATTTTCCCGGTTGACGATCTCCTTTTCGTCCTCGAGGCGGCTTGTGACGAGGCGATCGTGAATGAGGACTTTGTGGAGCCACGTCTGGCCCAGCGTCAGATGACGGCGGGGGAGGGTGACGTGATATCGCGTGTAGTCTCGGGAGGTCCGCGCATTGTACGTGCCGCCCCTCGACCTGACCTGGGCGTTGAACGCCTCCTCCGGCATATCCGGCTGGTGGAAAAGGATGTGTTCCACCAGGTGGCTCACGCCTCCGTTCGTTCGTTGATCCTCATCCACGCTGCCGACCCAGACGGTGGCCGACAGCGTGAAGTTCGTCGCCTCTTTCACCTTGACGTGGTAGAGCCCGAGGCCGTTGCCGAAGGTATGGAAGCGTCTCTCAAGAGGGGAGGGGGACTCGGCCGCCCCCGGCCTCGCCAGGGGCACCAGGAGGAGAAGGGTGACGAAGGATGCCGTGAAATACGTGTGCGCGTGTCTCCTCATCTGCGGCAAGGACTTGCAATTTCAGGGCCAGGAGCCGGATCAGAATCCCGGGATCCCAATACTTCCCGGGCCTGAGCCTTTCGGGGCCAGCGTGTACTTGATGACGGTGATACTGAGGACCTCTGGCCGATCGGCCCCGGGTTCCTGTAGGGTGCGCACGTAGACGCGCTGGCCGGCTTGCAGCGCATCCACCGTCCAGATGTCAGGACCTCTCACCGACGTGGACGGGACCAGAGAGAGCCACTGTCCCTCCGTGTCCGGTCCGGTCGCGACGGCGATCAATCCTTTCTCTCGCTCGATCCCGACAATCCGTCCGCGCAGCTCCCCCACCCGGCCGCCAGCGGCCGGCATCATGGGTACACAGGCGCTACACACGAGACTCACAACGATTCCAAACACCACACCCCTGAAACCCATGACGCCCCCGCTGTCCCGTCACTCCTTCGATTGTGAGGCTTGAGAGTTCCTGCTATCATCCGCTCATGGTAGCAGCCGAGAACCTCCCAGTCCAGTTTTTCGAGGCGGCCGCCCGCTTTCAAGACAGTGTCGCCTTTCAGATCAAGCGGGACGGTCGCTACGTCCGCTGGAGCTACGGCGAGGTCGCAGATCAGGCGCATCGCCTTGCGACCTTCCTCCGACGGATCGAGGTCTCGCCCGGCGATCGTATCGCGCTCCTCTCCGGGAACCGGCCGGAATGGTGCGTCGCCTACCTGGGAATCGTGGCCGCGGGGGCCACCGCCGTCCCCCTTGACGTCCAACTCGGGGTCCAGGAGCTTGAGAACCTCCTTCACCACTCCGAGAGCCGAGCCATCGTCGTCTCGGAGGCCGAACTGGACAAGGTGCAACCCTTCATGGCCCGACTTCCGTCCCGTCCCCGGGTCATCCTGCTCGATGAGCAGGCCCCCACAGGGGTGTATACCCTTGCCGAGATCCTCCAGGGCTCCCCCAGGGGCCCGTTACCCTCCGTGCCATCGGAGTCGCCCGCCTCGATCCTCTACACCTCGGGGACGACGGGAAGCCCGAAAGGGGTGATCCTCACCCACCGCAATCTCGTGTCAAACAGCTCCGCCGTGAGGGCGCTCGAGTTCTGCGGCCCAGAGGACAACCTGTTGGCCCTGCTCCCACTCCACCATGTGTACCCCTTCATGATCACCTTTCTCACACCCCTCCTCGTTGGGGCTCGGGTCACGTTCCTGCAGAGCCTGAAACCTCCTGACCTGCTCCAGTGCATGCGCGAGACCGGCGTCAGTATCCTCGTGGGGGTCCCGCAGCTCTTGACGCTGTTGCATCGCGGGATCTTTCAGGAGGTCCAGAAGAGACCCTGGCCGCTACGGCTCCTGTTTGACCTCCTCCTGGGCCTCGCCGGCGCCGCACAGACATACCTCCAGAGGAACCCCGGTCCCCTCCTGTTCCCCCAGATCCATCGCCGCTTCGGCGGCAGGCTGCGCGTGATCAGCAGCGGGGGAGCGAAACTTGATCCCGGGGTGGGTCGGGATCTGCACCGCCTCGGCTTTCTGGTCCTCGAGGGCTATGGTCTCACCGAGACCTCACCGGTCGTCACCTTCACTCCGCCGCAGAAGCCCCGCTTTCGGTCGGTCGGTGTGCCGCTCTCCGGTGTCCAGGTCCGGATCATGGACCCCGGTCCGGACGGAGTCGGTGAGATCGCCATCCAGGGCCCTAATGTGATGCAAGGCTACTTCAAGGATCCCCAGGAAACCGCCAAGAGCTTCCGGGACGGCTGGTTCCTCTCGGGGGACCTGGGGTATCTCGACGCCGAGGGGTATCTCTATATTACGGGACGGCGGAAGGAGGTGATCGTCCTCTCGACGGGGAAGAACATTTACCCCGAGGAGGTCGAGGCCCACTTTCTGAAGAGCCCCTATATCAAGGAGATCTGCCTGATCGGGAGCGCAGAGTTGGGAGACTCACGAACCGACGGGCTCGCCGCGCTTGTCGTCCCCAACTTCGATTACCTGCGGGAGAAGCGCGTCGCCAATTCTGAAGACATGATCCGATGGGAGATGGAAAACCTTGCGCGCGAGCTCCCCGCCTACAAGCGCCCGACGCGCATGGAGATCTTGAAGGACCCGCTTCCCAGGACCCGTATCGGGAAGATCCAGCGTCACCTGGTGCGTGAGATGTTCCTCCAGGAAGCGGCCGCGCCCAGCGCGGTGGAGGAGGGGCTGCCGCCGTCTCACGCCGACCAGCTCCTGTGGGAGAGCCCGGTCACCCGCAAGATCCTCGCCGTCCTTCCTGTCGTCGGCCGCAAGAAACACGGTATCCGCCTGGACGACAACCTGGAACTGGACCTGGGCCTCGATTCCTTATCCCGCATCGAGCTGGTGGTGGCGCTGGAGGATCTGTTCGGGATCGATCTGCCGGCGGAAATCGGCTCGGAGTTGTTCACGGTCCGGGATGTGGCGCGCAAGGTCCAGGAGCGTCTCGGGGAACGTGCGGAGAGCGTGAAGGCGGAGAGGGAAACCCGTCGCCCCTCCTGGAGCGAGATCCTGGTCGGTGAGCCCCCCGAAGCGGTCCAGGCCGAGATCGCGGCAGGCAAGACCCGCTGGGCGGTCTTCGTCTCCTTTCTCTCCCATCGCCTCCTGCGCCTTCTCTTCGGACTCTTCTGTCGCCTGCGCGTCCACGGCCTGGCCCACGTGCCGGATCGCGGCCCCTATCTCATTACCGCGAATCATGCCAGCTATATCGATGCCTTCGCCATCGGGGCCGCCCTCCCCTTCAGGATTGTCCGTCATCTCTACTTCCTGGGCTTTCAGCAATTCTTCCAGCATCCGGTCACCGCCATGTTCGGCAGGGCCTATCGGGTCATCCACGTGGATGCCGAGACTCACCTCTTCCAGGCGCTCCGCGCTGCGGCGCAGATCTTGCGGCAGGGGGAGATCCTCTGCATCTTCCCGGAGGGCGCCCGCAGCATTGACGGCGCCATCAAGCCTTTCAAGAAAGGGGGGGCTATCCTGGCCAAGGAGATGAATCTTCCCCTGCTCCCGGCCCGGATCCTCGGCTCGTTCGAGATCTGGCCCCGGCACAGAGCGTATCCCCGCCCCCATCCCCTGACGATCATCTTTGGCCCGCCGGTGACGGTGCAGGAACTCCTCGCCCAGGCGCCGATTCCGCCCGGGGCCGATCTCTACCAGGTCATCACTGCGCGGCTCCAGGACCGGGTCGCGGCCCTGGCGGCCTGACGCCCCTTTCCCTTGGCAGCCTCCCAACGCGTAGTGTATCCTAAGGGCCACACGATGCCGCAGAGCGGAGAGGAGACCGGTGATCCATCGCGAGCGGATGCGAGACCATTTCGTCACGCTGGTGCGGATCGACAGCCCCTCCCGCCAGGAGCGAGCGCTGGCGATGCACCTCGCGGAGGAACTCCACCGCCTCGGGGCCGAGGCGAGCTTTGACGAGGCGGATCGGATGGTCGGGGGAACGGTCGGAAACCTCATCGCCCGCATCCGCGGAACCCGAGCGGGGGCGGCCCCCTTCCTGCTCTGCGCCCACATGGACACCGTCGGCGCCGACGTCGGGATCAGGCCTCGGGTGGAGGGGGACGTCGTCAGGAGCGACGGAACCACGATCCTGGGGGCGGACGACAAGAGCGGCATCGCCATCATCTGCGAGGTCCTTCGGGTCCTTCGAGAAGAAGCGATCCCCCACGGAGAGCTCGAGATCGTCTTCACCATCTGCGAAGAGGTCGGACTCCTGGGGGCGAGGCACCTGGATGTGGCGCAGCTTCACGCCCGCACCGGTCTCATCCTGGACAGCAGCAACCCCGGCCACCTGATCACCCGGGCACCGGCCGCCAACCGGCTGCAGTTCACCGTCCGGGGGCTGGAAGCCCACGCCGGGGTCAGCCCGGAGAAGGGGATCAATGCGATCCGGATCGCCAGTGAGGCCATCGCGGCGATGCGGCTCGGCCGCCTGGACGAGGAGACCACGGCCAACATCGGGACCATCGAGGGCGGCACCGCCATCAACATCATCCCCAACGCTGTCACGGTCCACGGCGAGACGCGGAGTCACGACGAGGATAAACTCAAGATCCAGACAGAGCACATGGTCCGCTGCTTCGAGGAGGCGGCAGCGCGACACGTGCTTTCGCTGGATGGGGCGATCCACCGCGGGGAGGTGCGCTGTCAGATCCACCGGGACTACGATCGGTTGTTCGTCCCCGAGGGGGCCCGGATTGTCCAGCTCGTGCGCAAGGCCGCCCGCGCCCTCGGCCGCGAGATCACCCTTTGGCAGACTGGCGGGGGCTCTGACGCCAATATCCTCTACACCAAGGGGCTCGAGGTAGCCAATCTGGGGACAGGGCAGCGGGAGGTCCACACGGTGCGCGAGCACCTGGTGCTGAGCGATATGGTCCGATCGGCAGAGCTCGTCCTGGAGACGCTCAGGCTTCAGGCAGCATGATCGCGCGGGCGTGATCCAGAGGGGAGGCA
The DNA here is from genome assembly GCA_964429865.1 of uncultured bacterium. GTDB lineage: Bacteria > Methylomirabilota > Methylomirabilia > Methylomirabilales > CSP1-5 > CSP1-5. The sequence continues at coordinate 4,407 of CAYSDK010000035.1, read as the reverse complement.
GGTGGGATGTACACGGTGACCAGCATCATGAAGAGCCCGGTCGTCAGCATCGAGGGCCACAAGTCGGTGGCGGAGGCACTGCACCGGATGCACGAGAAGGGGGTCTCGAGCATCCTGGTCACCTCCGCGGCGCCCGGAGAGCCCAAGGGGATCATGACCAAGCGGGACATCATCTCGAAGGTGGTTTCCCAGGGAAAGGACCCTGAAAAGCTCAAGGTCCAGGACGTCATGACGAAGAGGCTCATCACGGTCCCCCCCGACTGCCCCCTCCGGGACGCCGCGGCATTGCTGATGGAGAAGGGGATTCGCCGGGTCCTGGTGCGTCGCGGCCGCGAGATCATCGGGATCGTGAGCGACACCGATATCTTCCGAGCCGTAGAGGAATCGGGATGGGGCCTGGATTACTGAGGCTTCTTCTGCATGATCTCCACGAAGGCGGCCAAGATGTCAGTCTTGGTGATGATCCCCACCAGGAGGTCCCCCTGGACCACCGGAAGCCCTCCGATTCGCCGTTGGAGGAGGAGGCGAGCGGCATCGGCGATGGAAGTCTCGGGGGTGACCGTGAAGACCAGCTTCGTCATGATCTGACCCACCGAGATCTTCTCGAGGGCGTCGAAGGGGTCTTGCTCTTTGTTGTCCGCCGTCACCGCCGATGGAAAGACCAGACGGATATCCCGGTCCGTCACGATGCCGACGAGTTTTCCGTCCTCCACCACCGGCAGGTGTCGGATCTGTCGCTCCCCGAGCAGCTTCAGGGCGGTCCACACGCTATCCGAGGGGCGGATCAGAACCACCGCCGTCCTCATCCGCTCGGCAACCTGCATCTCGCTCCCCTCACGTCGATACGCTGGTACACCCCGCCGGGAACCGGCCTCGACATCATTTTTCTAGCCTAGGATAACAGCCAGTCGCAGAAGGGTCAAGGCGACTTCATCCGCTTTCAGGCCTTGCACCCATTCCTGTGATCCGGTATGTTCGGACATCGAGCTCACGCCCGAGCTGATCGTGACCAAGCACACGGCCATGCAGAGAGACGATGTGCACCCGGTCTCCGTCCGCTGCCGATGGGCCACCGGGCCTTCCGGGGACCGCACCATCATGGTCACCCTCTGGGATCTGGCGGAGCTGAGCCGGGAAGAGCAGGCCATCTGGGCACGCCACGAGATTGAAGAGCTGAGGGGAGATGGTGGGTGAGCCCCTGCTGGCCCGGTCGGAGGGAGAGCCGCTCGACGGGGTCTTGCACCTTCCGGGTCCGGGCCGATGGCCCTGCGTCATTACCGCCCACGGCCTCCTCAGTACGAAGGCGAGCGACAAGTACCTCCTCCTGGCGGCTCACCTCACCAAGGCGGGCTTCGCCTGTCTCCGATTCGACTTCCGAGGCTGCGGGCAGAGCGGCGGCGAACTGAAGGACACGACTGTCGCCGGGCGGATCAAGGATCTGAGGGCAGTCCTCACACGGCTCCAGGACCACCAGGCGCTGGATGGACGCTTCTTCGTCGTCGGAAGCAGTTTTGGAGGGTATGTGACCGTTTTCGTCGCGCCGGAGATGCCACAGGTGATGGCCACAGCGCTGTGGGCCACCCCAGCCCACCTCCGAGATCTCGCGGGGCGCAGGAAGGTCTTCATGGCTCATGGGATCGGGGCCCCGTTCTTCCAGGAACTCGCAGTGGGCACCTTCGCCGAGGCCCCGCCCGGCCTCTCCCATTGCCTGATCATCCATGGGCAACGGGACGAGCTGGTCCCTTCTTCTCACGCCCGGGCGCTGTACGAGCGGGCCAACGAACCCAAGGCGCTCGAGATTCTCCCGGGAGCAGACCACCGACTCACGAACCCCGCAGACCGCGAGCGAGCTATTCACTTGACCACCGCGTGGTTTACGAGGCATCTGTGATCGAACGAGATGAGATCCGGCGGATTATCATAGGGCGCCAACGACGGCTGCTGTCTCCCGAGGGAAGACAGCGGGCGGCGGTTCTGGTCCCTCTCTATCAGACCGGTGGCGAGTTTCAGATCCTCCTCATCAAGCGGACGGAGCATCTCAAGACGCACGGAGGACAGATCGCCTTTCCGGGTGGGACTTGGCACCCGGAAGATCCGAATCCCATCTCCACTGCCCTGAGGGAGGCCCACGAAGAGGTGGGCATCCGTCTCCAGGATGTGGACGTCCTGGGGGAAGTGGACGATACCGCCACCGCCACGTCCAACTTCCTGATCACGCCGGTCATCGGGGTCATCCCCTTTCCGTATCCTTTCCAGATCAACGCGGAGGAGATTGCCGATCTCCTCTCTCTGCCCCTCGAGATCCTTCGGGATCCGGAGGCCTTCCGTGAGGAGACCTGGGAGAAGGAAGGCGGACCGGTCCGGGTCTGGGTTCGCCGGGAAGGGCCTCACATCATCTGGGGGGCCACCGCGAGGATTCTGCGCCACGTCGGTGAGATTCTCTTCGGCGCGCCGGGGGGGCGCTGACATGGCTCAACGAACAGCACCTCCGCTGAGGATCTGCTGATGGTCTCTCTACTTCTCTTCGATGTGGACGGAACTCTCATCCTTACCGGGGGGGCCGGGATTCGGGCGTTCCAAAGGACGTTCCGTGAGCTATTCAGGGTCACGATGGCCACAGACGGCATCCGGTTCCACGGCCGGACCGACCGTGAGATCCTCGAAGACATCTTCGTTGCCGGGTTCGGCCGGCCGCCCACCTCCGAACAGGTCGAGTCTATCTGTCACCGCTATCTCGAATGCCTCCAGGAGGAGGTGCCGCAGTCGCCCGGCTACCGCATCATGCCGGGACTCCCCCATCTCCTGGAGGTCCTTGCCGCCCGGGCCGAGGTCCGGTTAGGTCTGGCCACCGGCAATCTGGAAGGGGCGGCCCGCATCAAGCTGAGTCGGGCCGATCTGAACCGGTACTTTTCCTTCGGCGGATTCGGCTCGGATGCAAAGGATCGCACCGTCCTCATCCGAAAGGCGATCGAGCGGGGCAAGAGCCTCGTGGGCGGATCGCACGAGACCAGGGTGATCGTGATCGGCGATACCGATCTTGACATCGCCTGCGGCCGGGCAGCAGGGGCAATGACAGTAGCCGTCGCGACCGGCGGCGACTCCTGGGAGACCCTGCGTCAGGCCTCCCCCGACCATCTCCTCAAAGACTTGAGCCGTCCCGAGGAGTTGCTGAGAATTCTGCGGGAGCCGGCGTGAGGATGAAAGGGCGCCCTGCACTCCTCCTTCTCCTCTCCCTCTTTCTTCTCGGAACCTCCGTGTCGCGCCCATTCACGGTGGAGGTGGTCGTCAGCCACCTGGAAATCCCCTGGGCCCTCGACTTTGCGCCTGATGGCCGCCTCTTTTTCACAGAGCGGCCGGGCAGAATCCAGGTGTTGGATCCGGGAGCATCACAGCCGAGACTCGTCGGCCGCCTGGCCGTGGCCCACGAGGGGGAAGGAGGGCTCTTGGGCGTCGCGTTAGACCGCGACTTCTCTCGCAATGGCCGCCTGTACGCCTACTACACGTATCGGCAGGGGGAACGCCTTTGGAACCGCGTGGTCCGCCTGATCGGAGAAGGGGGGCGAATCCTTACAGAAGAGACGGTGATTGATCGAATTCCCGGTGCGCCGATTCACAACGGCGGCCGCATCAAGGTCGGCCCCGACGGGCATCTCTATGTCACCACGGGTGACGCGGCCAATCCGCCGCTTGCCCAGGACCTCACGTCGCTTGCTGGGAAGATCCTCCGCATCAACCCTGACGGGTCGATCCCTGGGGATAACCCCTTTCCCGGCTCCCCGGTCTACTCCCTGGGCCACCGGAACCCGCAGGGGCTCGCCTGGCATCCATCGAGTCAGGCCCTCTTCGTCACCGAACACGGTCCGATCGGGCATGACGAGGTCAACCTGGTGCAGCCGGGCAAGAATTACGGCTGGCCCCATGTCGCCGGTTCCGGAGGAGGCCCCAGATTCCTCGATCCTATCCTTGAATCGGGACAGGGAACGTGGGCCCCTTCAGGCGCCGCCATCTATCGCGGCGACCTCTTCTTCGCGGCGCTCCGGGGGCAGCATCTGCACCGCATCGTCCTCTCGCCCCCGGAGTTCACCCGAATCTCTTCGGAAGAGCGTCTCTTTCCGTCAGTCTACGGGCGGCTTCGGGATGTGGTCGTGGGGCCGGACGGACTGCTATATCTCGCGACCAATAATCGGGACGGCCGCGGCTCCCCCGCCCCGGACGATGACAAGATCCTGCGCCTCGTCCCTGCCCGGTGAGGTTCGAGCCCCCGAGCGCTGTTTCCCGTTCTCTCCCCAAGCCACATATCGTGCGGCGAGGCGAAGGCCGAGGAAGGCGGAAACTGATTTGCATCCGGCCGTGGTCCCGCCACGGCAACAGCGCCTGCAGGCCCCGAGCGACATTGGCGGAAGCGGC
>CAYSDK010000034.1:0-19156 GCA_964429865.1 uncultured bacterium | reverse complement strand
GAGTCCGCCTTCTCCGGGATGTCCACCTTGGCCAGGAGGTCCCGGGCAATCGCCTTGGCGTGAGCCCGCTCGAGCCTTCGGACCTTGATCGGGGCCAGCATGATGTTCGCCAGGGCGGTCATATGGGGGTAGAGATTGAACTGCTGGAAGACCATGCCGACATCCGCCCGGAGGCGGGCGAGGTCGAGCCCGGGGTCGCTGAGGAGGAGACCGTCGACGATAATCTCGCCCGACTGGATCGGTTCCAGCTTGTTGATGCAGCGGATGAGGGTGCTCTTGCCCGAACCGCTGGGCCCGCACACCACCACGACCTCGCCTGGCGAGACCTCGAGCGTGACGTCCCTGAGAACGTGGAGGGGGCCGAACCACTTGTTCACCTGCCGAAAGTGGATCATCCGAAAACCTCGTGGGGTGGGGCGCCTCAACTGTATAACCGTACCCAGATTACTGTCAATAGCCCGGTGAGGCTTTACTTCCGTCGGAAATTGCAGTAAATTTGATCGAAGACCATCAGCGCCCGATCGGCGGGGGACGCCACGCAGTGTTCAGGTCGATCAATTGGAGACCCCCCTAAGGCTTACTTCCACGGACATCGTGCTCAGAGTAGAGAAAGGCTCCGGCGCGGTCGATTCGACCTCTCTCGGCGACTATGAAGCGTGAGATCATCGTGAACTCGTCCATGGTGGAGACCCGCGTGGCGGTCCTGGAGGACGGCCAGTTGGCGGAGCTCATGATCGCGGACGCCCAGAACGCGGGGCTGGCCGGCAATATCTATAAGGGGCGCGTGCTGAAGATCCTGCCCGGGATGCAGGCGGCCTTTGTCGATATCGGCCTCAGCAAGGATGCCTTCCTCTACGTCCGGGACATCTACGAAGACCTGGAGGATTACGAGCAGATCCTTACGGCGGGTGAGGAATTCGAAGGGGAGGAGCGCCTGCCGCCGCCCTCGCCCCCCAAACGACCCCCCCGCCAGGGACAGCCCTCGATTGACGAACTCCTCCAGGAGGGGCAAGAAGTGCTGGTCCAGGTGGCCCGAGAGCCTTTGGGCACGAAGGGGGCCCGGATCACCTCACACATCACCCTCCCGGGCCGCTATCTGGTCTACATGCCCACCGAGCAGCACATCGGCATCTCTCGGAAGATCGAGAGTGAAGGGGAGCGGGCCCGCCTCCGCCAGATCGTGCAGGAATTGACCACGGGGACCGAGGGGGTGATCGTCCGCACCGCGGGGATGGGAAGAAAACGCGATGAGATCGCCGCCGATCTGCAGTTTCTCCGCTCCCTCTGGCGACAGATCAGAGCGCGGGCCGAGACGGTCACGGCGCCTGCCCTGGTCCAACGGGATCTCGATCTCGTCTTTCGGATCTTCCGCGACCTCTTCACCCGCGATGTCACGCGGCTGGTGGTGGACAACGAAGGGGAATATGAACGGTGTCTGGAGTTTGTGGAGTCGCTGTTCCCCGATCTTCGCTCTCACCTCTTCCTCTACACCGAGGAGGAGTCCATCTTTCGGTCCTTCGGGGTCGAGCGCGAGATCGAAAAGGCCCTGCGGCCCAAGGTCTGGCTGAAATCGGGGGGGTATCTCGTCATCGAGGAGACCGAGGCATTGGTCTCGATCGATGTCAACACCGGTCGCTACGTCGGCAAACACGACTTCGAGGAGACCGTCTTCAAGACCAATCTGGAAGCGGCGCGGGAGATTTCCCGTCAGGTGCGCCTCAGGGACCTGGGGGGGATTGTCATCATCGACTTCATCGACATGGCGAGGCAGGATCACCGGGACCGGGTGGTCGCCGAACTCAAGGAATACCTCAAACCCGACCGCTCTCCCACCAACGTCGCTCTCCTCTCGGAACTGGGCCTGGTCGAGATGACCCGCAAGCGGGTCAAGCAGGGCCTCATCCGCTCCCTCAGCGTGAGCTGTCCCAACTGCGGGGGAACCGGCCTGCTCCGGGCCATCCCCTCCATCGCCCATCAGGCTCTGCGGGAGGCGGAGTGGCTGATGGTCAAGCGCAAGCCGGCGCACCTCAAGATCCGCGCTCATGCCGACGTGATCGCGTGGCTCCGGGCCGAGGAGGCGGAGGCGATCGAGGCCTTGCGGCAGAAGTTCGGGACCGAAATCTCTCTCGCGCCCGAGGAGGGATGGGGCACCGCGAAGTACCAGGTCTCCGAAGGGTGACGCCCCCGGCCATTCATCCGCCCCCGTCGCCCCCGATCCTGGTCACCGCTGAGCCCCACCCCCGCACCTGAGCAACGGGGGCCCTTCTTGACAGGCGCAAGTATTCCTGATACATAGACATTTCGGCCCAGCCAGCGAGGCATCTGGAGGTATCGAGATGTACGCCGTCATAGAGACCGGAGGAAAGCAATACCGGGTGGCCCCGGGAGGGGTGATCGCCGTAGAGCGTCTCCCCGGGAGCGTGGGGGATGTCGTCGAGCTTTCCCGGGTCTTGCTGGTCGGCGAGGGGGAAGAGGTCAAGGTCGGGGCTCCCGTCGTCGCCGGGGCGAAGGTGCGCGCGACTATTGTGGCGCAGGCGCGGGGCCCCAAGATCATGGTTTTCAAGTTCAAGCGGCGGCGAAAGTACCGGCGCAAGACCGGACACCGCCAGGCGCTGACCCGTCTCCGGGTCGAGGAGATCGTTGCCTGAGCAAGGCGGCTAGAACGCTAGGAAGCTAGAAGGCTCGAACGACGGAAGGCTTTCGCTTCCTAGCCTCCTAGCATACCAGCATCCCAGCGTCTGATAGCACGGTAGCGAAGCGGAGGGAGCAATGGCGCATAAGAAGGGGATGGGGAGTTCGAGAAACGGCCGCGATAGCCACTCGCAGCGGCTCGGGATGAAGGCCTTCTCTGGGCAGACAGTCACCGGCGGGAGCATCCTGGTTCGGCAACGCGGCACCCGATTCAAGCCCGGCTGGAACGTCGGGATTGGTCGGGATGATACGCTGTACGCGAAGGTGAGTGGGATCGTTTCCGTCGTCGAGCGGGGAGGCCGAGGCCGTTTTGTGAACATCACGCCCATTTCAGCCCAGGAAAGCTAGGAGGCTAGAAGGCTGGGATGCGGAAACGCACCACCACCGGGGCTTTTGCCCTCTTGCCTGCTCGCCTCCCAGCATCCTAGCATCAGAGGGCTGCGGGCGGACAGCTGAGAGGCACGCGCGTTTGTGTTCATCGATGTTGCCCGGATCAAGGTCAAGGCGGGCCACGGCGGAAAAGGCTGCATCGGCTTTCGGCGTGAAAAGTACGTCCCCCGCGGGGGGCCGGACGGAGGGGACGGCGGATGGGGAGGTCACGTGCACGTGGAAGCCTCCCGGTCGGTGGGGACCCTCCTCGATCCGAAATACCAACAGGAGTATCGGGCGCCACACGGGGGCCACGGACAAGGGAAGAAGAAGCGCGGTCGTAACGGGGCGGATGTCATCATCCGGGTTCCCCTCGGTACGGTGATTACGGACAAAGAGACGGGGCGGCTCCTCGGGGACCTGACGGAAGACCGGCAGCAGGTCTTGGTGGCCCGCGGCGGGCGAGGGGGCCGGGGCAACGCAGCCTTTGCTACGTCGACGCGCCGCGCGCCGCGGATCGCCGAGGAGGGACGGGCGGGCGAGGAGCGAACGCTCCTGTTGGAGCTGAAGCTCCTGGCCGATGTCGGGCTGGTGGGGGTTCCCAACGCCGGCAAGTCCACCCTTCTGCGGGCCCTGACTGCGGCGCAGCCGAAGATCGCCGATTATCCTTTCACCACTCTCGTCCCCAATCTGGGGGTCCTTGATCTCTCCCTGAACGAGCGCATGACGGTGGCTGACATCCCGGGGCTCGTCGCTGGCGCCTCGGGAGGTGCGGGTCTTGGTCTCGACTTTCTCCGCCACATCGAGCGGGTCCGCCTGATCGTGCACGTCCTCGATGTTTCGGAGGGTCACGATCCCCTCAAGGCGTTCGAGGTGGTGGAGGAAGAGCTTCGAGCGTACCGTCATCCCCTCACCGAGCTCCCGCGACTGGTGGCGGCCAATAAGATCGATCTGCCCCATGAGAAGAATCTCGCGCGCTGCCACCGCTATTTTGCCGGCCGGAGAATCCCCCTGTACCCTGTCTCGGCCTTAACGAAGGCAGGTATTCCCGCGCTGAAAGATGGACTCCAGCAGAGCCTCGGGCGAGCGCCAGGCCAGAGGGAGAGCGGTGGAGCGCAGAGAGCTCTGTAAGCAGGTGCGACGCCTGGTGGTCAAGGTGGGCTCGGGGGTCCTGTCCGGGGGGACCGCCTGCCTGCAGGCGGAGGTCATCCAGGGCCTCGCGAAACAGATGGCCTCCGCGACGGCCCAAGGGGTGCAGACCATCCTGGTCTCCTCGGGGGCGGTGATGGCCGGGCTCGAGCGGCTCGAGCGGATGGAAAGACCGCGCACCATCCCCTTGAAGCAGGCGGCGGCCGCCGTCGGCCAGAGTGTGCTCATGGCGACGTACGAGGAGGCCTTTCGGCCCTTCGGGATCAAGGTGGCCCAGATCCTCCTCACGCAGGAGGATCTCCGGGACCGGGCCCGATACCTGAACGCTCGACATACGCTCTTCACGCTCCTTGACCTCGGGGTCCTTCCCATCGTCAACGAAAATGACACCGTGGCCGTCGAGGAGATCAAGTTCGGCGACAACGACATCCTCTCGGCATTGGTCGCCTCGCTGGTGGACGCGGATCTTCTTGTGATGCTCACGGATCAGGAGGGGCTGTATACCGCGGATCCCCGCTCTGATCCAGGCGCGCGGTTGATCCCGGTCCTCTCGAGCCCCTTCCCCCCGGACACGTTTTGGGCCGGCCCAGCCCGGACAGCCGTCGGGATCGGGGGGATGGCCTCCAAAGTGGAGGCGGCCCGCGTGGCCACCGGTGCCCACATTCCGGCGCTGGTGGCAAATGGTCTCACGGCGGATATCCTCCTCCGCCTCCTAGCCGGCGAGTCCCTGGGAACCCTCTTCCTCCCCCAGGCGGCCAGGATGGGGAGCCGGAAGCGATGGCTGGCCTTCGCCACCCGTCCGAAGGGAGAGATCCGGGTGGATGCGGGGGCGAAACGGGCTCTCATGGAGCAGGGACGGAGCCTCCTCCCCTCAGGTGTCCAGGGGACGGTCAAGGCGTTTGCCGCCGGTGATGTGGTGTCGATCCTGGGGGCCGAAGGGGAAGAGTTCGCCCGGGGCCTGGTCAACTACGGTGCGGAAGAGGTGGAACGGATCAAGGGACGGAAGAGTAGCGAGATTGAGCGGATCCTGGGGTACAAACACTCTGACGAGGTCATCCATCGGGACAACCTGGTGATTGTGGGGGGGCGCAGTTGAGGGAGGTGGAGGCGTTAGCCCGTCAGGCGCGGGAGGCGGCGCGGGCCATGGCGCTCGCCTCGACGGAGGTCAAGAATCGGGCCCTGAAGGCGATGGCTCAGGGGCTGCTCGATCGCCGGGAGGAGATCCTCACGGCGAACGCGGCTGACCTGGCCGCCGCGGAGGGCCGGGGGCACCCGCCCGCCTTTCTCGATCGGCTCAGACTGAACACCGACCGGGTCCGGGCGATGGCGCGAGGGCTCGAGGAGATAGCGGTCCTTCCCGATCCCGTGGGGGAGGTGACCGGCATGGAGCGCCGCCCCAACGGCCTCTCGGTGGGTCGCATGCGAGTCCCCCTGGGCGTGATCGCCGTCATCTACGAGTCCCGGCCCAATGTGACCGCCGATGTGACCGGACTGTGCCTCAAGGCCGGCAATGCGGTCCTCCTACGCGGCGGCTCGGAGGCGATCCGGTCCAATACAGCCATCGCGGCGGTGCTCACGAGCTGTGCCGAGACCGCGGGCCTCGCGAAGGGGGCCGTTGGGATCGTGGCGACGACCGATCGAGCAGCGGTGCACGCCCTCCTCAAGCTGGATCGATTCATCGATCTGGTGATCCCCCGGGGCGGGGAGGAGCTGGTCCGGACGGTCAAGGAGGCGTCGACCATCCCCGTGATCGCCCACGAGAAGGGGCTCTGTCATATCTACGTGGACGCGGCGGCCGATCTCCCTATGGCCGAGGACGTGGTCTATAACGCCAAGGTGGAGCGGCCGGGGGTCTGTAACGCCGTCGAAACGCTGCTGGTGCACGGGGAGGTGGCGCGCGGGTTCCTGCCCAAGGTGGCTCCGCGCCTCGCGGCGGCGGGGGTCGAGCTCAAGGGTTGCCCAAGAACGCGGGCGGTCCTGCCCCATATTGGCGAGGCCACCGAGACCGATTGGGAGACCGAGTATCTCGACCTGATCCTGTCTATCAAGGTCGTGGACTCCTTTGAGGAGGCGGTGGCGCACATCGACCGGTACGGCTCTGGCCTGGCGGAGGGGATCGTGACGAGCGACTATGGTCGCGGGCAGCGCTTCCTGCGCGAGGTGGATGCCGGGGTCGTCTTCGTCAACGCCTCGACCCGGTTTGCCGACGGGGGGGAGTTCGGGCTCGGGGCGGAGATCGGCATCAGTACGCAAAAGCTTCACGCCAGAGGCCCGATGGGACTCAAGGAGCTTACGTGTACGAAGTTTATCGTGCTCGGCGAGGGCCAGGTCCGTGACTCTCGGGCTTAGTCCGAAATCCGAGGTCCAAGGTCCGAAGTCCCAGGTCAAAGGCCCGGTGTCTTTCGACATCGGACATCGGACATCGGACAACAGGTATTAAGCATGCGTATCGGCGTCATGGGGGGAACGTTTGATCCGATCCACCTCGGTCATCTGCGGGCGGCCGAGGAGATCTACTGGGCCTTCGGCCTCGATCACATCATCTTTGTCCCGGCGGCCCGTCCTCCCCATAAGACAGACCATGACGTGGCGGCACCCATCCATCGCTACGAGATGGTCTCGTTGGCCACGGTCTTTACCCCGTACTTCAGCGTCTCCCCCATCGAAATCAACCGACCAGGCCGATCCTACTCGGTGGAGACCCTGCGAGAGCTGCTCAAGCTGTGCGGCCCCGAGACCCACCTGTGGTTCATCATGGGGGTGGATACCTTTCTGGAGATGAGCAGCTGGAAGGAGGCGAAGGAGATCTTGCACCTGGCCCAGGTCGTCGTGACCGCCCGACCCGGCTGGCGTCTCGACGAGGTAGAAGAGACCCTGACGCCTCAGCAGCGCCGACAGCTCGGCAACCCTCAGTTCAAATACCTGAAGATTGCAGAGGTGACTCCGGACCTGAGTCGCCGGGGGCTGGTCCCGGGGCTGGTTCTGCTGGTGGAGGTGGTGTCGCTGGATATCTCCTCGACCGAGATCCGACAGCTCGTGGAGGAGGGGCGAAGCATCCGGTTCCTGGTCCCCGACACCGTGGCCGCGTACATGAGCAAGAACAGACTCTATCAAGAGCGGCGAGAGGCGGCCAGAGAGGGGGTCCAGGGGAGCCTGCTTGGAGGATGGGAAGAATAGACCCGGAGCGACTGGTCGATCTGGCAGCGCAGGCAGCCTGGGAGGTCAAGGCGCACAATCCTGTCATCCTGGACCTCCGGGGGATCTCGAGCCTTGCAGATCATTTTCTGATCTGCAGTGCCGATTCCGACCGGCACGTCCGTGCCATTGCCGATCACATTGGGGAGTGTCTCGAGAAGGCGCAGGTCCGGATGCATCACCGGGAAGGGTATCCAGAGGCGCGGTGGATTTTGCTTGACTACCATGATCTCATCATCCATATTTTCCACGCAGAAACGCGGCGTTACTACAATCTGGAGTGGCTCTGGGGTGATGCACCCCAGCGGGAGTACCGAGGCTAGATGAGGGCGTCGAAGCTCAAGGAACTGGAGAAATGGCTCCTGGAAAAGCGGAAGGGGCTCGTGAGCGGGGTCCGTTCGCGCAATGCCACCAGGTTCGAGACGGAGGGAGGGACGTTGGACCTGGCTGACCAGGCAGCGAGCGCGTACACCAAGGAGTTCCTGCTTTCCCTGGGTGATGCGGAGCGGCGGCTCTTGCGCCAGGTGGACGCCGCTCTGGAGAAGATCCGCCTCCGGACGTACGGCACGTGCGAGAAGTGCGGGGAAGAGATCGCCATGAAGCGCCTGGAAGCCCTCCCCTTTGCTGAGTTCTGCATTGCTTGCCAGGAGGAGGAGGAACGTCGGTAAGGCGCTTTCCTCCGGCCATCTTCGCCCTTCGGTGTGAGGTCGTCGTCGCCAGCGTCCTTCGGCGCGGGGCACGGCATGAGGACCTCGTGGAGGTCGGTCGAGACGCTCGGCCGCTTCAAGCGCTGGGGCTCGGAACTCTATTTTGCTCTCCTCCGGCTCCTGCTCCCGGCCTGGTGTGCCGTCTGTCAGGGCCCGCTCGGCGTTGGATCCCGATCGGTGGTCTGCGGCGCCTGCTGGGGAGGGATCCGGATTCTCGAAGCCCCCTTCTGTCCGCGGTGTGGGCGCCCCTTTTGGGGCAGCCCCCTCGCCCATCCCCCCTCGCACCGTTGCCAGGCGTGTCGGACCCGAGCGCCCCAGTACCTTCTCGCCCGGTCCGCCGTTCTCTATGCCCGGGACGATCCCCTTCGGGAGATCCTCCTCCTGTTCAAACACGGTCGACGAATCGCCCTGGGGGCCCATCTGGGGCGCCTGATGGCGACGCGAGTCGCCGATCTCTTTGATGGGCGCGCCATCGACGCGGTCGTGCCGGTTCCCCTCCATCGAGAACGAGAGCGAGAGCGAGGGTTCAACCAGGCCGATATCCTGGCCAGGGTCGTCGGCAAGCGTCTCCATCGGCCAGTCCTCCGGAAAACCGTAGAGCGCGTCCGCCCCACCCCGCCGCAGGCTGGGAAGGCGCGGGACCGCGCGCGGAATGTCCGCGGGGCCTTCGCCGTCCGGGATCCGGTACGGATCGATGGCCGATCCCTCCTCCTCGTGGATGATGTCCTCACGACCGGCGCGACGGTCAATGAGTGCGCCAAGGTCCTGATGAAGGGCGGGGCCCGCACGGTCCTCGTCTACACGCTGGCGCGGGCGCTGTGAGGTTGACTTCGCAGCGCGCGGCCCCTATCATGGATGAGGCTTTTTCAGATCGTCCCAAGTGGCATGCCGCGCTCGCGCGGGAAGGAGAATAAGGAGGACGATGGTGGCCATTCGCTTTGGAATCAACGGCTTCGGGCGGATCGGGCGGAACCTGTACCGGGCATCCTTTCGGGACGCGGCGTTGGAATGTGTCGCGGTGAACGACATCACCGATGCCAAAACCCTCGCCCACCTGCTGAAGTACGACTCGATCCTCGGGAGGCTCACCGCCCAGGTCGAGGCGAAAGACGACGCCATCCTGGTGAACGGCAAGGCAATCAAGGTCCTGTCCATCAAGGATCCGGCCGGCCTGCCGTGGAAGGAGCTAGGGGTGGAGTACGTCGTGGAGTCCACGGGGCGCTTCACCGATCGGGAGAGTGCCTCGAAGCACCTGCAGGCCGGCGCGCAAAAGGTGATCATCTCTGCGCCGGCCAAAGACCCTGACATCACCATCGTCCTCGGGGTGAACGAGAAGATGTACGACCGCCAGAAGCACCACGTCATCTCTAATGCCTCCTGCACGACCAACTGCATTGCACCGGTGGCCAAGGTGCTGCACGAGCACTTCCGCATCAAGCACGGGTTCATGACGACCATTCACTCCTACACCAATGATCAGCAGCTCCTCGACCTTCCCCACAAGGATCTCAGGCGGGCCCGGGCGGCAGCCCTCTCTCAGATCCCGACCACGACGGGGGCGGCCAAAGCCGTCGGGTTAGTCTTGCCTGAACTGCAGGGGAAACTCCATGGGATCGCCATCCGTGTCCCCACTGCGAATGTATCGCTGATCGATCTCGTGGCTGAGGTCGAACAGGTGACGTCGGAGGGGGAGGTGAACCAGGCCTTTAGGAAGGCGGCCGCGGGGGAACTCCAGGGGCTCATGGAGTATACGGAGGAACCCCTGGTCTCCGTTGATTTCATCCATGACCCGCATTCTGCCATCGTGGATGGCGCCTTCACCTCGGTGATCGACGGCACCCTGGTGAAGGTCTTGGCCTGGTATGACAACGAGTGGGGATACTCCTGCCGGCTGCGCGATCTGATCAAGTACATGGCCTCCCGGTAGAGAGTCAAGCAGTCCGACGTCCGATGTCCGACGTCAACTACCATGGGTTGTTGCGTGGTGATTTCTGACATCGGACTTCGGACCGCGGACTTCGGACATGTCGATGAACAAGGTGTGTATCGACGAGGTGTCGTTGGCCAACAAGCGGGTGCTGATCCGGGTGGACTTCAACGTCCCGTTGGAGCAGGGCCGCGTGACCGATGATACCCGGATCCGCGAGAGTCTGCCCACAATCCGGTACGCGCGCCATCAGAAGGCGAGGGTGATCCTCTGCTCCCACCTCGGTCGGCCCAAGGGCAAACCCTCACCCGAGCTGTCCCTTAGACCGGTCGCGGTACGTCTGTCGGAGCTGCTCGGGGAGCCCGTTGGGATGGCCGAAGACTGTGTTGGGGAGACAGTGCACGAAGCGGTCGCAAAGCTCAGCGCGGGCGAGGTCCTCCTCTTGGAGAACCTGCGCTTCCACCCGGAGGAGGAGCAGAATGGAGCGGAGTTCTCCCGGGCGCTCGCGGGGCTGTGCGATGTGTATGTCAACGACGCCTTTGGTGCTGCGCACCGCGCCCATGCCTCGACGGCTGGCATCACCCGTTTTGTCCCCGTGGCCGCGGCCGGTTTCCTCCTGAGAAGGGAGGTCGAACACCTCGGCAAACTCCTCACCGCGCCGGAGCACCCCTTCGTGGCGGTGCTGGGAGGGGCCAAGGTCTCGGACAAGATCGGCGTCCTCCGGAATCTTATCGGGAAGGTGGATACGTTCCTCCTGGGCGGGGCGATGGCGTACACCTTCTTGAAGGCGGTCGGGTGTTCGGTGGGAAGTTCCCTGGTGGAGGAAGACAAGCTGGCGGTTGCCCGCGAGACGATGAAGGCGGCCCGGGCGGCAAAGGTCGCCTTCCTGCCTGCGTCCGACCATGTCGTTGCGGAGCGAATTCAGCCAAATCCCCCGACCCGCGTGGTGGACGGTCCCGAGATCCCCGAGGGGTGGATGGCACTCGACATCGGCCCCAAGACGCGGGAGGCCTTTGCCGTCGTCATCCGGGGGGCGCGCACGATCCTCTGGAATGGACCCATGGGGGTTTTTGAGGTCCCTCCCTTTCATGAGGGGACCTGGGCCATCGCGGCGGCCATCGCGTCCAGTGGGGCTACTTCCATCATCGGCGGGGGGGATACTGCGGCGGCTGTCACCCGGGCAGGGGTGGCAGACAAAATGACCCATATCTCGACGGGGGGCGGGGCCTCGCTCGAGTTTCTGGAGGGGAAGGAGCTGCCCGGGATCGCCGCGTTAACCGATCGTCGATGACCGATGTCCGATGACCGATGTCCGATGACCGGAAAAAAGCCCCTTGGGTCCCGTGCGGTCGTCGGTGATCGGTCGTCGGTTTGCGAGAGATGCGGAAGCCGTTGATTGTCGGCAACTGGAAGATGTACCAGACCACGGCTCAGGCCGTGGCCCTCGTCGAGCGGCTGCGGGCGCTGCTGGCAGAGATCGCCGGGGCTGACGTGGTGATTTGCCCTCCTTTCACCGCAATACAGGCAGCGGCCGAGGCACTGCAGGGCTCTCGGATCGGTCTCGGGGCGCAAAACATGCACTGGGAAGGGGAGGGGGCGTATACCGGCGAAGTCTCGCCGGTGATGCTGACGGACCTCGGCTGCCGCTACGTCATCTTGGGGCACTCCGAGCGAAGACACTACTTTGGTGAGACCGACCTCAACATCAACCGGAAGGTCAAGGCAGCCCTCCGGCACCACCTCGCCCCCATCCTCTGTGTGGGCGAGACATTTGCGGAGCGCGAGGAGGGTCGCACGTTTCCGGTGGTCGAGGGGCAGCTCCGAGGAGGGCTGAGTGACATCCCTCCGCAGGCGGGAGGAGGGATCGTTGTGGCGTATGAGCCGGTCTGGGCGATTGGAACCGGGCACACCGCCACCCCGGAGCAGGCGGCCACGGTTCACGCCTTTATCCGGAAGCAGTTGGGGGAGCTCTGGGGGGGGGCAGCGGGCCTGGCAGTCCGAATCCTCTACGGGGGAAGCGTCAAACCCGATAATATCGATGCGCTGATGGCCGAGCCGGATATCGATGGGGTGCTCGTCGGAGGGGCAAGCCTGAAGCCTGATGCCTTTGCCCGTATTGTCCGCTTTGAAAAAGTTCACCGTTGACCGACGACCGATGACAGAGTACCGGCACCCTCTTTCGTTCCTTACGGTCATCTGACAACGGTGATCGGTCATCGAATAGCGGTCATCGGACAACGGAGGTGGTATGCACACAATTCTGGTCGCTCTCCATATCGTGCTGGCGTTGGCCCTGATCGGGGTGATACTGGTGCAGAGCGGGAAGGGTTCAGACATTGGCGCAGCCTTTGGTGGGGGGTCCTCTCAGACCGTCTTCGGCGGTCGGGGGCCGACCACCTTTCTCCACCGGCTGACCGCCGCCATTGCTGCCCTCTTCATGGTCACTTCGGTGATCCTCACGATCTACGCCACCAGACGAGGGCCTGCCTCGGTCATCCCGGAAGAGCCACCGAAAACGGCGCCGGCTGGGCCCGCTTCGGGACAACAGTAGCGAGGGTCCGGCGTATGACCGAGAGGCAGGTGGCGTCCACTCCGGGTTCTCCATGCGGGTAAAGCGGATCCTGATCCTGGCTCCGACCCTGGTCGGTCTTTTTCTGTTGCAGTCCTATTTCTGGGTCCCCACCTTCGAGGATCAGGTCAAAGGGGATCCGGGCCGGCTCACCCGGTATATCGAGACCTCCATTGGCGATGCGTCCATCCTGAATCCCACCCTCGCCGCCGATTCAGCCAGCGCGGCGATTCACACCCTTGTCTTTGAAGGGTTGATCGATCGGGACCTCGACCTCTCCTTCCGCGGGCGACTGGCCGAGGGGTGGGAGATCTTTGAAGAGGCGTATCTCACCGTGGATGAGACCCAGCGCCTGCCCGACGGCGCCCCGGCCACCGCTGACGGGCTGCTCCGATATCTTGAGCGGGCGCGGGCGGCGGGCGAGCCTGCGCTCAAGCTCGTCCAGCGGATCGAGTTGCTGCCCGGCCGATCGAGCGTCGAGCAGATCGAGGTGACCGAACCGGGACCGGAGGGGCGCAAACCCGTCAAGCGTCAGGTCGAGGTGACGGTGCGCCAGCCCCCTCGGATCACATTCACCCTCCGCGAGGTCGATCAGGACTTCTTTACAAAGATCGACCGCCTGCTCGGCGGGTACGTGGACCGGATCGATCCCGCGCGCTCTGTGAAGGCGGCTGACCCCATCATCACCCGCGAGCGGGCCGCGGAACTCGTCCCGCCGACCGAGCACAATCCCGTGGTCCTCTTCCGGCTGCGGAAGGGGATCCTCTTTCACGACGGGCATGAGTTCGACTCGGGCGATGTCAAGTTCACGTACGAGGCGATCATGGCACCCGAGAATCTCTCGCCCCGCGTCCCCGACTTTGAGCCGGTCAAGGCGGTCGAGCCCCTCGGCCGGTACG
Organism: uncultured bacterium; assembly: GCA_964429865.1. Classification (GTDB taxonomy): domain Bacteria; phylum Methylomirabilota; class Methylomirabilia; order Methylomirabilales; family CSP1-5; genus CSP1-5. Next base: position 5,650 of record CAYSDK010000034.1, on the reverse strand, counting down.
CCGTCAAGATCACCTACAAGCGCCTCTTCGAACCGGGCTTCGGGAGCTGGACCATGGGGATCCTGCCCGAACACCTCCTCAACCGGGACGCCCTGCGGGCGGAGGCGATCCGCGCCGGCCGTGATCCCAAGGACTTTTCCCTGCGCCATTCCGAGTTCAACCGGTCGCCCATCGGCAGCGGCCCCTTTCAGTTCGACGCGTGGAAGACGGACCAGTTCATTCGTCTCACGCGGTTTGACCGCTACTGGGAGGGGGCGCCGAACCTCCGCGAGTTTTTGTTCCGCATCATCCCCGACCTGCTGACCGCCGAGGTGACCTTCTATGCGGGGACCAGCGATGCCTACGGCGCGCAGCCGCACCAGGTCGAGCGGTTGCGACACGACCCGCGCTTCCAGAGCTTCTCACGGCTCGGGTTAGGCTACACGTACATCGGGTATAACATGCGACGCCCGATCTTCCAGGACGTGCGGGTGCGGAAGGCATTGGGCATGGCGATCAACGTCGAGGAAATCATCGACTACGTGCTCTACGCGCAGGCAGAGCGGACGACCGGTCCCTACCCGAAGCAGACCGAGTTCTACGATCCGACGGTCGAGCCGCTCCCCTACGACCCCGAGGGGGCGCTCACGCTCCTCGCCGACGCCGGCTGGAGACGAAACGCCGAGGGGTGGCTCGAGAAGAACGGACAGCCCTTGGCCTTTACCCTCATCACCAACTCTGGCAACGAGGTCCGGAAGGCGGTCATGGTGGTGGCCCAGAACGCCTGGCGCCGCCTGGGCATCAAGGTCGAGACACTCACGATGGAGTGGGCGGTCTTCATCAACGAGCGGGTGGACAAGGGGGACTTCGACGCCTTGATCCTCGGCTGGTCCATGGGGCTGGATGCGGACCTCTACCAGATCTTTCATTCAAGCCAGACGGGCCACTTCCAGCTCAACTTTGTGGGGTATGCCAACCCGGCGGCGGATGCGTTGATGGTCCGCATCCGCCAGGAGTATAACCGCGAGCGGCAGGTGGCCATGGCGAGACGCCTGCACCGGCTCATCGCCGCGGACCAACCGTATACCTTCCTCTTCGTCGGGAAGGGCCTCACGCTCCTCGACCGGAAGCTGGTGCGCATGGTTGAGGACGCGGACGGGACACCCCGCTACCTCACCATCGTTCCCGATAAGCTGGGCGGAATCAGGTTCCACTTCAACCAGTGGGTGAAGACCGCTGAGCCGGTGCTCACGACCAACTGAGGCACGATGCTCCGGTTTCTGCTGCGGACCGGGTGGAAGAAACTCTGGACCCTTTTTTTCATTTCGGTGATCTCGTTCGCCGTGATCCACCTGGCGCCGGGCGAGCCGAGCCAGATCGACCCCATGAATCCGCGGTTCACCCCGCAGCAGCTCGAGCGCTACCGGAAGGCCTTCGACTTGGATCAGCCCCTGCACATCCAGTACCTCCGCTTCTACCAAAGGCTGTTTACGGGCGAGCTCCGCTCCTTCAAGGACAACCAGCCGGTCTTGCCCAAGATCGTCGAGCGGGTCTGGAATAGCCTGTGGCTCTTTCTGGCCGGGACGATCCTCGTCTGGTGCGCTGCCTTCCCGCTGGGGATCACCACGGCGATCCGCCGCAACTCCGTCCTGGACAAGGTCACCACGGTTGTGGTCTTCGCTCTGATCTCGATCCCGGGGTTTTACCTCGCGTATCTCCTGATCATCTTCGCCGTCCAGACTTTCCACGTGGACGTGATCGGCCTCAGGACGTTTGGGCACCAGGGGCGGAACCTCGTCTGGTCGTTCATGGACCGGACATGGCACCTGGTCCTGCCCTCGGTCCTCGGGGCGACGGCCGGGATCGCCATCCTGTCCCGATATGTCCGTGCGCAGATGCTCGAGGTCATTACGTCGGATTACGTGCGGACCGCCCGGGCGAAGGGGTTGGATGAGGACACCGTGCTGTATAAGCATGCCCTGCGCAACGGCCTGCTCCCCTTCGTGACGATGCTCGGCCTGATCGTCCCGGGGCTGGTCGGCGGCAGCGTCATCATCGAGACGATCTTCGCCTGGCCGGGGATCGGCCGGCTGGGCTACGAGGCGATTCTGAGCCGCGACTACCCGATCGTGATTACCCTCAACTTTGTCGCCGCGCTCTTGACGCTGGCGGGGACGTTGCTTTCGGACCTGCTTTATATGGTGGTGGACCCGCGGATCCGGCTGGAGGGGGTCGAGTAGGATGGCGCGAGGAGCGGCGACGGGGCCCGCAGCAGTGATGGTCTCCCCCTCTCGGCTTGCCTGGCGGTCGTTCCTCCGGGACCGGATCGCCATGGCAGGCATGATGGTCTGCACCCTCTTCTTCGTCGTGGCCCTTTTCGGCCTGCTTGTGACCAAGGGGGATCAGCCAGTCCTCGACCCGCGCCAGGTGCGACTGGCGGACAAGTTCAGGCCTCCCCTGTCGCTTTCCAATCGTCAGGCAGTCCCAGCCGACGCGCTGCCGCGTCTCGGCGTGTACGTGCTTGGGACCGATGAGCTGGGACGGGATGTCTTTGCTCGCATGCTGGAGGGGGCCTTTGTCTCTCTCTCGGTCGGGTTCGTCGCGGTCGGAATTGCGGTGGCCATTGGGATCATCTTCGGGGGCATCGCCGGGTACTACGGTCGCGTCCGGATCCTCCGGCTGATGAGCGTGGATACACTGATCACCGGGTTCATTGACGTGGCGCTCTCCTTCCCCGCCTTCTTTCTCATCCTGACGGTCGTGGCCATTTTGAGGCCCTCGATCTGGAACATCATGGTGGTGATCGGTCTCACCAGTTGGGAGGGGGCGGCGCGCTTTGTCCGTGCAGAGATTCTGGCGCTGCGCGAGCAGGACTTTGTCCAGGCGGCGCGGGCGCTGGGCGTGTCCGGGCCACGGATGATCCTCCGTCACCTGCTCCCGAACGCCGTTGCCCCGGTCCTGGTCTCGGCGACCCTCGGGATCGCCGGGGCCATTCTGACCGAGTCCGCCCTCTCCTTCCTCGGGTTCGGCGTCCCGCCGCCGGACGCCACGTGGGGGAACATCCTCTCGGATGGGAAGAATTATCTCTTCGATGCGTGGTGGTTGACTATTATCCCGGGCACGGCGATCCTGGTCATCGTGCTCGCCTTCAACCTCTTCGGCGAGGGTTTGAGGGAAGCCTTTAACCCGCGGCTGCGGCAGCTGTAGGGTCCTGCGCTGGCGGCGTCCGAGCCGGAGCGGTGGTAGAGAGGGGGAAAGGATGCGGCTGCAGGGGGCTGTCCGGTGATGGGTTACTCCCCTAGGGTGAGCGTGTATGTCGGCTTGGGCGTCCTCCTGCTGCTTGTGGCGGGATGTATCCTTTGGTCCGTGGATGCCCTTTCCGATCCCTACGGAACGTATCGGAATCTGGTTGGACTCTTTGCCGACCGGGAGCAACTTCGTGCCCTGGTGCTCAGCTACGGGGATCTCGCCCCTGTCGTCTTTATTGGGCTCCAGATCTCGCAGGTGGTCATCTCGTTTATCCCGGGCGAGGCCACAGGGTTCTTGGGCGGATTCTTCTTCGGAGTCTTGCAGGGCTTTATCTACTCCTGCATCGGGTTGAGCCTCGGGTCCCTGATCGCCTTTGGGCTCTCCCGGTGGCTCGGAATGCGTTTTGTCCGACGCATCGTTCGTCCGGAGCTGTATCAGAAATTCGCCTTTCTGCAAGAGCCCCGGGGGATCATCGTCGTCTTCGTCTTCTTTCTCATCCCGGGCTTTCCGAAGGATACGCTTTCGTACATCCTGGGGGTAACCCCCATCCCCGTGTGGGCTTTTTTCGTGACCATGACCATTGGGCGGATGCCCGGGACCTGGCTCCTCTCACTCCAGGGGGCGAAGTTTCAGGCCGGGGAGTCGTACAGTTTGGTCCTTCTCGTCGCCATCGGTGCCTTCCTCGTTCTGATGGGTTATTTCTACCGCGATCGGATCATGGTGTTCGTCCGGCGTCACTGGGGCGATTTCCGGTAGGTGCCCTTCGCTCTCATGCGCTAGGCAAGTTGGTCGGTCCGGAAAGAGATACAGCCGGCCCGCCTCATCTCCTCGATCGCTCGCGCGCAGTCGCCATGGTTCACTTCGACCCCCCGGATCGCATCCTCGAGGACGACGACCTCGAAGCCGGCCTGCCGGGCGTCGAGGGCGGTAGCTTTGACGCAGTAGTCAGTCGCCAACCCGCCGATCAGGAGCCGCCCCACCCCACGTTCGCGCAGGAGGGTGGCCAGCGAGGTTCCCTGAAATCCGGAGTAGGCCTCTTGATCGGGTGTCGTAGCCTTGGAGACGATCAGCTGTAGTCGGGAATGGTCCAGGGCGGGATGAAACTCGGCGCCCCAGGTCTCGGCCACACAATGGACCGGCCATATCCCGCCCCGGTCTTTGAAGGAGCAGTGGTCTCCCGGATGCCAGTCCCTCGTGGCGATGTTAAGGCATGTGGCGCGACGCACGAGCGCGTTGAGCGGCGGAATCACCCGATCACCCTCCGGGACGGACAGGGCGCCGCCTGGACAGAAATCGTTTTGCACGTCCACCACGATGACCGCATCGCGGCGCGGATCGAGCCGATACATCGCGTCTCACCTCTCTTGTCCACGCTAGCAATGGGAGGTCGGAAGTGTCAAGGGACCCCGCCGCTTCCGCCAATGTCGCTCGGGACCTGCAGGCGCTGTTGCCGTGGCGGGACCCCGGCCCGACGCAAGTCAGTTTCCGCCTTCCTCAGAATTTGCTCCCCTCACCATTTCCGCCAACACGTGTCGATGGCCGGTGACCGATGTCCGACGACCGTGGGGGACGAAATGGCCCTGCTTCTGTCATCGGTCGTCGGTGAACGGCCTGGTACAGCACACGTTGACACGGGACTGCAGGCGGCGTAGAGTTTTGCTGCGATGGATGCGATGGAGATGAGGTTTCAAGTCAGTGAGCTGTTTACCTCGATCCAGGGTGAGGGCGAGGTCATCGGGATCCCCTCCCACTTCATCCGCCTCTACCGGTGCGACCTCACCTGCTCCTGGTGCGATTCCAAGTACACATGGGTTCGGCAGGATCAGGCGGTTGAGGGGAAGGATTATGCTTCTGTGTCCATGGAAGAGATCCTGGCGTGGCTTCAGAAGGAACCTCGCGCCCGTCTCGTCACCCTCACCGGCGGCGAACCAATGCTTCAGCCGCTGCTCCCGCTCGCCGCGGCCCTGGATGCCCAAGGCTATCAGGTTGTGGTTGAAACAAACGGCCAGCACACGCCGGAGCAGGCATTACTCGATATCGTACGCCACTGGGCCGTGTCGCCGAAGCTGAAGAATGCGGGGATGACGGATGTGACGTGGGGGCCTCTCGACTGGCTCGGGAAGACGCAGAATTATTATCTAAAGTTCGTCATCTGCAATCCCGCGATCGATCTCCCTGAAGTCCAGGAATTTGTCGAGGGCCGGGGTCTCCCCAGCAGTAAGGTGATCCTGCAGCCCGATGGCCTCGCTCCCGACTACGAGGTCATCCTTCGCCGTCTCGCCGAGTTCGTGCGCGATCGCGGCTACCCCTATCGCGTCCTGCCCCAGCTCCATCGTCTCCTCTGGGGCCTCCGCCGCGGGGTGTAACCGGCTACGGCGGTCCGTGTCCCCCTTCCGGGACCCACCGGTATTTCTTCAAGCTT
>CAYSDK010000033.1:8212-19429 GCA_964429865.1 uncultured bacterium | reverse complement strand
TTGCGGGTCCTGTCGGAGGCCTCGCCCGTCCGTCCTCGGAGAATTAACGCGCCATTCAGTGGGAATAATCGGTTGCGAAATTCTCCTACGGGCAGCCGGGCCTCGGCCTCCGCCACCCGCGAGCCGGCGAGGGGAGTAGCTTGGATGACTTCCCGAGCCGGAGAGCTAATAGGCGACAGTAACCGTTAGCCTGGAGGAGTTAGTTGAAGGGGTCATTAGATGGGGCGGAGCGGGTCCGAGCCTGGATGTTGGAGTGGGGGGTGCCCGGCGAGCTGATCCGGCCGGGTGATCCCACCGCGACCGTTGAGGCCGCCGCGGCCGCCCTCGGTGTCAAGCCTGAGCAGGTGATCAAATCGCTCCTCTTCCTCGTTGATGGCTCTCCATACCTCGTGATCGTGCGGGGCACTGCGCGGGTGAATACGTCCAAGCTCCTGCAAGCCCTCGGGGCGCGTGAGGCGCGGCTCGCCAAGAAGGTTGAAGTCGAGGCGATCACCGGCTTTCCCGTGGGCGGAACCCCGCCGTTCGGCCACCGGCAGTCGGTGCCGGTCCTCATCGATCATGGCGTTTCGGACTTGGAGGAGATCTACGCGGGCGGCGGCGCTGACGACGTCATGCTCCGCCTCAAGGTCGCCGATCTCGTCCGGGCCACATCAGGCCGCCTCCTCGACCTGATCTGACTGGTTAGGCTACAATTTTGTATACTGTCCCCGATAATTCTCAATAATTCTGCTAGGCCGAGTGGAGGCGGGCCATTCGCTTATTGATGATGACCCTCTCGTTCTCCAGATCTAGCTAGTTGCGAAATCACTCGGGTTGTCTCAGCAGATCGTGCGTGCCGATACGCAGGAGGAGGAAGGTTTCTCCTTCGACACGGAACGTGAAACGGTAATGCTGAGTGATCCGGCCTTCCCAGAGGTTCTCATACCCCTTCATTTTCTTGATCTGAAGCGAGGGATGCCGGGGATTGGTGAAAAGGAGGGCAAGTTGTTTCCGGGCTCGCTCTTGAATTGGGGGAGGGAGGCTTTCAAATTCTTTCTTGAATCGTTGGGTCCGCGCAAGGATCATTCCTCGAGGTCTCTGATGAGCTCTTCCACGCTAGAGAAGGTCTTGACCCTCCCCGCCCGGACGTCGCGTTCCGCCGCCCGCTCCCCTTTCTGCCACTCCTCCGTCCACCAATATATCTGGTCCGGGTCGATGAGCCCAGCCCTAGCCGCAACCCGCACCTCCTCCCGAGTGAGCCCCTTGGCATGGAGGAGATCGTCCTGGATCCGCTCGATCTTTGCCTTCGCTCGGATAAGGATCTTCTGTTCAGCGGGGGAGAGACGAGGGGCTGGGGCCTTGGCCGCAAGCCGCTTAGGAATCAGGACAATCCGCCCACCCTCAGCTTTCGCATCGAGGAAATCCCCCGCCTCCAGCCCGAGGGCTTCGAAGACCTCCTTCGGAATGGTGACCTGATGTTTCGGTCCGATGCGAACTGCAGCCACGTGTCCCTCCGTACTGTGCATCCCGGAATGATTCCTACTTTCTTACTGTAAGAGTATCGCGCTTCTCAGGGCATGTCAAGGGAGCGGCCGCTATCACGCTTGAACGGGGCATTCGAGCAGGGTGATGGATTCGATGTGGTAGGTTTGGGGGAAGAGGTCGAGGGGGCGGACCTGTTTGAGCTCGTAGCCGCGTTGGACGAGGCGCTTCAGATCGCGGGCGAGCGTGCTGGGGTCACACGACACGTAGATGATCCGCCGGGGCTGGAGCGCCACCATCCCCTCTAGGACGGCGCGTTCGAGGCCGAGGCGCGGTGGATCGACCACGACAATGTCAGCCCCATCGCCCAGTTTGCGTGTTTCGAGGGCGCGGGATACGGGCATCCGGAGAACACGCGCCTTCTCACCCACGCCGGCCAAGCGGAGATTGAACTCGGCGTCCCGCGCCGCGCGGGGATTGCCCTCGACACCTATCACGGTCGCCGCGCGCTGGGCGAGCGGCACCGTGAAGGTACCCACCCCGCAGTAAAGATCTACGATCCGCTCGTTGCCCTCGAGCGCCGCCATTTCCAAGACGAGTTGGATGAGGGTCTCCGCGGCCGCTTCGCTGGGCTGGAAGAATGAGGCGGCGTCCACGCGGAAGCGGTAGCCACCTGCCTGCATAGTGAGGTGGCCGTCGCCGAAGCGATCAAGGAATCGAGGTGCCGGTTCGCTCCTTCCGACCTGGCCTCGGTCTGTTTTCTCGGCACCCATTAACACTAGACCCGCAAGATGCGGCACACGCTCGCGCAGGACGAAAAAGAGATGTCGCAGCGACGCACGCTCCACTTGGCACCCCACCAGCGTGAGCAGCAACTGGTTCGATCGGGGACTGGCGAGCAGCCAGACCTCGTGAAGGCCGGGGACGAGTTTCGTGAGAGGGGGCGTCCGCTGGCGTGCCAACTCCCCGAGGATTTCATTCAGCGTTGGGTGGAGCAGCGGACAGGTTCCCACGGGCACGACACGATGTGAGGCGGGGGCGAAAAAGCCGAACTGGTACCATCCCTCGACCTCCCGCACCTGAAGCTGTGCCCGGGTGCGATATCCCAGGCCGTTGGTGGGACGGACCAATGGATCTAGGGGAACATCCCGGAACCCACCGAGCCGCGCCAATTGATCGCGCAGGATCTCGGCCTTCCAGTGAAGTTGGGCTTCATCTTTAAGATGCAACCACTGGCAGCCCCCGCAGCGGCCGAAGTGCCGACACGAGGGAGTGACCCGGTCCGCCGACGGCTTCTCGATCTGTTCGATGGCTCCCCGCAGATAGTCGGCCTTCGATTCCACGATGCGCGCGCGCACGACGTCCCCCGGAACCGCATAGGGGAGAAAGACCACTTGACCGTCACTCGCGCGGGCGATGCCGTGTCCCCGAAAGGCGAGGCCGGATACGGTAAGCTCTAGCGTCTGCTTCTCGGTCGAGGCGGACCCTGTTATCATGGATCGACAGCCGATTTCCCGGGTCACTCGCCGGCGGCATGGCAGACCTGGGTGATCTCCCGCCACTGGAGGTCTGGAAGAAGCGTGATCCACTGGCCATCCGCCTGTGCAGCCAGCGATTTCAATCGCTCAACTCGATCGGCGGTGGTCGGATGCGTGGACAGATACGTAAGGAACGCCGGCATCTCCCGCTCCCGCTCCTTCTCTTTCAAAGATTCGAAAAACCGGACCAGGCCTGCGGGATCGATCCGGGCTGCGATGAGCATCCGCATCCCCTCCAGATCCGCCTCCTCCTCGTGATAGCGGCTGTATCGCAGGATCCCAAGGATCCGGGCCCCTTCCAACCCGAACCTCATGGCGCCGCTCGCGTCACCGGTCAGGGCGCCCAGGAGGAGCCCGGTCGAGGCGTTTTGAACCAGCATGCGCGTGGCGTGGCGTCTTACGACGTGCTGCACCTCATGGGCGAGAACGCCGGCCAGCTCTTCAGGGGTTTGAGTCCGCTCGACGAGCCCTTGGAACAGCACGATGAATCCGCCGGGAGCCGCAATGGCGTTCACCGTTGGGTTGTCAACCACTGCTACCCGAAAGGTGTAAGGCGAAGCGGGAAGGGTCCGGGTCAGGATGATCGTGATCTCGTCAATCGCCCTGGCAAGGGTCGGATCCGTGCACCGCTTTGAGGCCGGCGCGAGGTGCTCGACCACGGCCTCACCGAGGTCCTCTTCCCACGAGGCCGGGACCTGGGATGCGACGATCCCTGCTATAGCCGGGATACCCCACAGGTACAGGGCTGTCGTGATCCCGATGACGGCTGCCGCCGCGAGCAGGGTCAGCTTGGCGCGCGCCCGGCGACGGGCGGGGTCGTGGAACCGGGTTGCCAGCTCGGGTGCGACCCGATGCAGTGCGGTCAGGAATGCGGCGTCTGAGACGAGGAGGGCCTCCGGCATCTCGCCGCCTCGCTCGAGACGGACCTCCTCACCCGCGTAGAAGCCCTGGGTCTGTCTGATCTCTGGATACGGCCACCAGAGTGTGCCTGCCTCGGTGGTGACCTCGAGGCCGCTCCGCATCAGGCGGATCCCCGCCCGGTGGCGTGCCGCGCTTCGGCCGTCCAGATAGTATCCTTCCCAGTCAGTCTTCATCAGCGTGGATCGATGTCCCTTCCGTTGGTAAAGGCTGGCAAGCCGCGTGGTGGCGCGTGGCGGGGTGCGGTGCGCGCGGCTCGCTACAGGAGGATGAGAGCATGGAAGGCCGGGTTCTGTCTAGCCGAAGTCGAAGCCGGTGTCCAGATCCAGAAAACTGGCGAGCCCTTCTCCTGTGGCCGAGGCGAGCTGGGCGTCCTGCCTGATGACTGCCATATCCAGGGGACCGTCAAGGATCAAGTACTGGCAGGTAAAGCGGGCGTTTCGGACCAACACCCATGGCCAGCCGACGCCCAGGGTCAAGCCCAGCAGAAGAAAGTTTCCGAGGGTCAGCAAGAGCAGACGCCCCCCCGTGACGGTCGAGCGAAAGCGGGCATTCCCAAAGCTGGTATGATCCCAGAAGTAACGCAGGAGCTTGGCCTGGAACCAAAACCAATACAGGCCCAGGGTCGGAAAAAGAAGCAGGAAGGCCAGGATGTAGCTGCCCAAAAGATCCCGCCCTCGTCCGTCGAAATCGAACTTCTGATTGCCGAAGTAGGAGTGGGACGTCATGAAGGCGTACTGCTTGGTGATAAAGTACGGGTAGTAGAGGCCGAGCGTGATCATGGAGAGCAGCGAGCCGCCGATGAAGATCTTGACGAAGTCCTTGACCCGGCCGCGGAAGGAGAACCGGATCCCCCGCCACGATGTGCGGCTCATGCGGTAGCGCCGAGCCCCCACCATGGCGACGGGAACAAAGAAGAGCGCGGCCAGGTAGGCGATCCCCTTCCCCACATTCTTGACGACCTCGCTGGCCTCGAGAAGTTCCGGCGCGATGACGAGGGCGCCGATGGGCAGGAAGAACACCAACAGCGCCTTCAGGAAGCCTATGAACAGCTCCTTGCCCGTTCCGTGGTAGGCGAATCGGTCCCCGGCAAACTCGGTCTGGCTCAACAAGTAGTTCCGGACCCTCACCTTCCCCCAGAAATAGTAGATCCCGAGCGTGAGGATCGTGAGAAAGATATTCACGGTGTGGATGCCAAAGAGCGATCCGCCCTTGCCATAGAAGAACAACGTGTGGATCCCGTCTTCGTCACCTTCGACCTCTGGCGGGGGCTCGTAAACGGCAGTGGGAGGGATCCGGGGTGGGGGAGATGGCGGACCTTCCTCCTTCAACAGGGGTGGGGCTGCCTCGGTCCTGTATATCGGCCCTGGTCGGGGCGGCGGAGGTGGGGCTGACCGCGGTGCAGCAGAACTCGCCTGCCGAGGTGGAGGACTCGGTCGCGTCGGAGGAGCCTGTGCAGCAGCCTGAACCGGCGCCCCCGCATCGAGGGGGGCGCTGCAGGATTTGCACGTCGGCCGGGGCATCTGCATCAACTTACACTTGGGGCATTTGACGCCGATCACCTGCAAAACCTCCGTGTCCTCACCCGCAAGGCCTGGAAGGCGACTGTCCTGCCCCCTCAGCCGCCGCGGCCTCTGACACCACTACAATATAGCCCGATATGCAAGAGTCAGTCCAGGGCTTCTCGCCCGTGCCTTCATGATCCGCTTGACACCTCAACTTCCCCCGTGCGATTTTCTCCACGGGAGGGGATTGCATCTCATGAAGGTGAGCTTCAATTGGTTGCGGGAACTTGTGGAGACTGTGCTGACCCCCGTGGAGCTGGCCGACCGCCTGACCATGGCTGGACTCGAGGTGGAGGGGGTTGAGGAGATCCGGCCTGCCTTTACGCAGGTGGTTGTCGGGCGCATTGAGGCCATCGATCCACCTCCCCGGGGTGAGAGGGTGAGTCTCTGTCGTGTCGATGTCGGCGGAACGGTCGTCCCGATCCTGTGCGGCGCGCCAAATACGGCCGTCGGTGCGCGAGTGGCTGTGGCGCTGCCGGGAGCGGAGTTGCCAGACGGGCGACAGATTCGAGAGGCGCTCATCGGAGGAGAACGATCGGTCGGCATGCTCTGCTCTGAGAAAGAGTTGGGCCTCGGGGAGGATGGCACGGGTCTACTCATTCTCGACGAGACGGCGACCCCGGGGCTCGATCTCACCCAGGCCTTGAGACTGCACGACCACATCCTGGAGGTCGCCGTCACCGCGAATCGGGGGGACTGTCTCTCTCATTGGGGCATGGCGCGGGAGGTGGCTGCGCTGACGGGGGCGACCCTTCGCCTCAAGGCCGCCAGGCCCCGAGAGGGGACAACGTCGATACAGGACCTCACCGCGGTGACCGTCAAGGCGGCCGATCTCTGCCCCCGATATGCGGCCCGGGTGATCCAGGGGGTGAGCATTGGCCCCTCTCCCTTCTGGGTGAGGCGGCGGCTTGTCCTTTCAGGCGTGAGACCCATCAACAACGTGGTGGATGCGACGAACTATGTTCTCCTCGAGATGGGCCAACCCCTTCACGCCTTCGACCACGCGAGACTGGAGGGGGGGCGGATCGTGGTACGCAGGGCGGTGAAAGGCGAGCGGATCGTGACGCTCGACGGCCTGGAGCGCCCCCTCGAACCCGGGATGCTCGTCATCGCCGATGCAGGTACCCCAGTCGCCATTGCCGGCGTGATGGGGGGTCTCGCAACAGAGGTGACAGGCACGACCAAGGACCTGTTGCTGGAGAGCGCCCTCTTCCAGCCAGTCAGCGTCCGTCGGACGGCCAAGGCACTCACGCTCAGTTCTGAGTCCTCGTATCGCTTTGAGCGAGGGGTTGATCCACAGGGGGTGGACCGGGCACTGGACCGGGTGGCCGCGCTCATCGTTGGGCTCGCCGGCGGTCGGGTGGCCCGGGGTCTCATCGACGTTCAGGCGGCGCGCCGGAAGCGCACGCCGCTCCGTCTGCGAGTCGAGCGGGTCCGACGGGTCCTGGGGAGCGCCGTTCCTCCACCCGAAGTCGGTCGGGTCCTCAGGCGGATCCAGTGCCGGGTGAAGCCACGCGGGTCCAAAGTGCTGGTGGTCGCGCCACCGAGCCACCGGCTCGACCTCACCCGGGAGATCGATCTGATCGAGGAGGTGGCCCGGCTCAGAGGCTTTGATCAAATTCCAACCTCGAGACCGGCGAGCGAGGTCCGGCCGGCAGGGGTAAGCTCCTTCTCGGGGATTGAACGCCAGATGCGTCGGCTGCTGACGGCCTGGGGCTTCCAGGAGACGGTCAATTTTAGCTTTACACGAGAGGAGGTTCTTGATAAGTTACGCCTGCCGGCGGACGACCCCCGGCGACGTCTGCTCAGAATCCGAAATCCGTTGGGGGGGGAGGCAGTCTTACGGAGTTTCCTCCTTCCGTCTCTCCTTGAGAACCTGGTTCTGAACGAAAGCCGGGGGAGTCGCGAGGCGAAGTTCTTTGAAATCGCTCGGGTCTTTCGTCCCCAGCCGGGGGCGGCCGCACCGGTCGAAGTGCGGACCGTTGCCGTCGTTGCCGCCGGAGACCGGCTCCCCGCGTGGTGGGGGACGAAGGGGGAAAGGGTTGATTTCTACGATCTGAAGGGGGTCGTAGAGACCCTCGACAAGATCGTAGGCGTTTCTCTGGCCCTCAGGGCGGCGGCCGATATTCCGTATCTCCATCCCGGCCAGCAGGCAGAGGTCGTGCTTGAGGGGGATGCGGTCGGCTCGATCGGGGCGCTCCATCCGGAGGTGATCCGGAACTTCGATCTCAAGACGGTGGCGGTCGCGATGGAGATCGATCTGGATCGGCTCGATCGGGACCGAAAGCCCCAGGCGCGGTACAGCCTGCTGCCCAGGTATCCTGCAGTCTTCCGGGACATGGCCGTGGTCGTTCCGGAACGCATGCGGGCCGCAGAGGTGGAGGGCGCCATCCGCCGCGCCGGAGGGGCGCTGGTGGAGGGGGTGAGACCCTTCGATGTCTATCGAGGGGAGCCGGTGCCCGAGGGAAAGAAGAGCCTCGCCTTTTCGATCCAGTACCGTGCGGCGGATCGGACACTCACCGATGAAGAGGTGGCGACGATTCACAGAAAGATCCTGGAGGCGGTAGAGCGGGATCTGGGGGGCGTCCTGCGATGATCCTCGAAAGGCTTCAGGACCTGGAAAAGAAGGTTCGCGAGGTGGTCTCGCTCCTCAATCAATGTGAATCGGAGAAGAAGGCCCTGGGGAACCGGATCGGAACCTTGGAAGCCGAAAAGGCCACGTTGAAGAAGGCTGTCGAGCGACTCGAGACCGAGCGGCAGGAAGTTCGGGCCCGGGTGGACGAGCTCCTCGAGGAGGTCTCCCGGGTGGAGGCCGCGTTGCAAGTGCGGCGATGACAGGTCAGGGTGATCTCGTGCAGGTGGAGATCTTCGGAGAGCGGTATGCGTTGCGGGGCCTCGGAGGGGAGGACGCGACGTATACCCAACGGGTTGCCCATTATGTCGATCAGCAGATCCACGAGGTGGCGGGTGGGACGGCCGTCCTTTCGATCAAGATGGCGGTCCTGGCCTCGCTGAACATTGCGGACGCCTTTCTGAAGCTCGAGACGTGGGTGAAGAAGGAGGAGACCGCAGCGGCGGCGAAGATCCAAGAGCTAGAAGCGGAGCTGGATACCGTGATCGCGCGGAAGCCCTCGAAGGGAGGGCCTGAACGATGACGACCGGAACCCCCTGCCGTGTTCGTGATGGGGTCGGTTTCCTTGAACCAACAGCGAAAGATAGGGAGCCCCTACAGGTGTGCGGTGTGCATACCCTGGGCTTGGCGAAGGGGTATACCCTGAGCCGGTCGAAGGGAAGCCTAAAGCGCATGCGGGGCACCCACCTGCGAGCGCAGGTTCACGAGGAAACCTCCGCACGGCACCCAGTGGGGGGTTGTTACTTTCTCCGCTTTCCCGCCGCCATCCCCGTTTGCATCTCCCCTCAGGCGTAATTAGCTGACGAGGGGTCCTCTGCTCCTTCCCGCCCACCATAGGTTTAGGGCCCGGCGCATGAATTCAAAGGGTGCTGTGCGCACAGAGATGCGTCGGCTGAGGGAAGGCTTGGCCCCGGCCGATCGTCAGGAGCGGAGCCGTCGGATTGCGGAGCGGCTCTGGAGGCTTGAGGCGTTTTGGCGTGCGCGGCGTGTGCTCTTCTATGCGGCGGGTGGGGGTGAGGTGGAGACCCTTCCTTTACTCGAGCGATGGATCGAGGAGGGGCGAAAGGTCATCCTGCCCCGGGTCGAGGGAGAGGCGATGATCCTGGCGGAGGTGGATGGCCTCAAGGACCTCGCCCCGGGGTACCGCGGACTCCTCGAGCCACGAAGCGACAGGGGTCGGGTAGTCCCCTCGGGGGCGGTAGAGGTTGCACTGGTCCCGGGGTTGGCATTCGACCTCGAGGGCAATCGGCTGGGCCGGGGCGGCGGGCACTACGACAGGACGTTAGCCTGCATCGGCCCGAAAGCCCTCAAGATCGGTCTGGCATTTGATTTTCAGGTGGTGGATCATCTTCCCGTGGAGACCCGCGATGTTCCGGTCGATTGTGTCGTCACGGAGAGCCGGATGATCGAAGCGGGAAAGGGAAGAGGGGGTCCACAGCGAGACTCCTGAGGAGGTGATGGAACCTTGGAGATCACGGGGATGGGCTGGTTGATCGTGGTCGGTGTTGCAGTCCTCTCCCTCGCCCTGGGCTTCATGGCCCCGAAGGTTCTGGCGCGCCGCCGCACCGCCGAGGCCGAAGCGCGGACCCGGACGATCGTCGCGGATGCCGAGAGGGAGGGCGAGCGCAAGCGGAAGGAGGCAGAGCTCGAGGTAAAGGATATGATCTTCCGGGCCAAGGCGGAGCTGGAAAAGGAGGCCCGAGAGCGTCGCGACGCCCTCCAGGGTCTGGAGCGGCGTCTCCTCCAGCGAGAGGAGTCGTTAGAGCGCAAACTGGATCATTTGGATCGTCGGGACCAACAGATCAGCGGCAGGGAGGCGGACTTTACTCGTCGGGACGAGCAGCTTCGGGAGAGTGAAAACAAAATCCAGGCGCTCTTGGCGGAGGAGCGGCAGAACCTCGAACGCATTTCGGGGATGACCGCGGAAGAGGCCAAGAGGGTGTTGATGCGGCACATGGAGAGCGAGGCCCGCCTGGAGGCGATGGCCCTCGTCAGGCGCATCGAAGATGAGGCGAAGGAGACGGCGGACCGCAAGGCCAAGGAGGTCTTGGCCATCGCCATCGATCGGTGTTCGTCTGATTTCGTCGCCGAGGCGACCGTCTCGGTGGTCGCTCTGCCCAGTGATGACATGAAGGGGCGGATCATCGGCCGGGAAGGGCGCAACATCCGGGCCTTCGAGAAGGCAACGGGGATCGATGTCATCGTGGACGACACGCCGGAGGCGGTGATCCTGTCGGGGTTCGACTCGGTCCGCCGGGAGATTGCGCGGATCGCCATGGAGCGTCTCATCGTCGATGGCCGGATCCACCCCGCCCGCATCGAAGAGGTCGTGGAAAAGGTCAAGAAGGAGATTGACGAGAAGATCCGGGAGGCAGGGGAACAGGCCACCTTTGCGCTGGGCGTGACGGGATTTCACTCGGAGCTGGTCCGGCTCATCGGCCGCCTCCGGTACCGGACGAGCTACTCCCAGAACCAGCTGCATCACACCGTGGAGGTGGCGCAGTTGGCGGCCGTGATCGCCACCGAAATTGGCATCGACCCGACCCTGGTGAAGCGGGCCGCGTTGCTGCATGATATCGGCAAATCGGTGGACGGCTACCATGAGGGGACCCACACCCAGATTGCCGCAGAATTTGCGAAGAAGTACGGGGAACATCCCCATGTGATCAATGCCATTGCCGCCCACCATGAAGACGAGGAGCCGAACTGCCTCGAGGCTGTGATCTTGCAGGCGGCGGACTCCCTTTCGGCCGCCCGACCGGGAGCCCGTCGGGAGATGTTAGAGTCGTACGTGAAGCGATTGGAAAAACTGGAAAAGGTCGCCGATTCCTTCAAGGGCGTCTCCAAATCTTATGCGGTCCAGGCCGGACGGGAAATTCGCATCATCGTGGAAAGCGGCCAGGTCTCCGATGCCGATGCGCAGCAGATGGCCCGGGACATCGCCAGGCGGATCGAGCAAGAGTTGGAGTACCCCGGTCACGTGAAGGTCACGGTGATCCGGGAGACCCGGGCCGTGGAGTATGCCAAGTAAGAGGACTGAGGACTGAGTGAAGGTTCTGTTTATTGGCGACATCGTCGGAACACCAGGGCGGCAGGCCGTGAC
>CAYSDK010000033.1:0-8112 GCA_964429865.1 uncultured bacterium | reverse complement strand
TGAAGGTTCTGTTTATTGGCGACATCGTCGGAACACCAGGGCGGCAGGCCGTGACCGCCCTGCTGCCGGGGCTTCAGAGGGAGCACGGAATTGCGTTGACGATTGCCAACGCCGAGAATGCGGCGGGCGGCTTCGGCATCACCCCGTCGGTGGCGGAGGAACTCTTCAGGGCCAACATCGATCTCCTGACTTCGGGCAACCATATCTGGGACAAGAAAGAGGGGGAGCTCTACATCACTACCGAGCGGCGTCTCCTCCGTCCCGCCAACTATCCGGAGTCCGCCCCAGGATCTGGGGTGGCCCTCTGGGAGGGGGGCGGGACGCGAGTCGGCGTGTTGAATCTGCAGGGCAGGGTCTTCATGCCATCCATCGACTGCCCCTTCAGGGTCGGAGAGCAGAAGATCACGCTCCTCAAGGAGGCGACCGACCTCATCATCGTCGATTTTCACGCCGAGGCCACCTCCGAGAAGCAGGCCTTTGCGCGTTTCGTCGACGGTCGCGTGTCGGCGGTGGTGGGCACGCATACGCATGTCCAGACCGCCGACGAACAGATCCTCCCCGCTGGCACCGCCTACATCTCCGATGTGGGAATGACTGGGGCCAGCGATTCGGTCATCGGGATGGAATTCTCGGATGTCATCCATCGCTTCCTCACCCAGACGCCCTCGAAATTCCGCGTGGCCAAAGGGAACCCGATCCTGTGCGCCGTCCTGCTGGACCTGGAGGAGGAGAGCGGCAGGGCCAAGGCCATTACTCGGCTCCAGCTTCGCGAGGACGGGGTAAGCGCGTCGTAGGGACAAGGATGCCGGCTCAGGTGGTGGACGGAAGAGCAATCGCTGCCGCGATCCGCCGCGAGGTGCAGGCGGAGCTGAAGGCGTTAGCCGCGAGCCACCGACCACCAGGCCTGGCGGTGATCCTCGTCGGCGAGGATGCCGCCTCGGCCACCTATGTGCGCAATAAGGCCAAGGCCTGTGAAGAGGTGGGGATCAGATCGGTCCAGATCCATCATCCTGCCACCATCTCCCGCGAGGAGCTTCTCACCGTCCTCCATACTGTGAATAAGGACGAGACGGTCGATGGGATCCTGGTGCAGCTCCCCCTCCCCCCTCACATCGGGGAGCGATCGATCCTGGAGGCGGTAGACCCTGCGAAGGATGTGGATGGCTTCCACCCTGCAAACCTGGGCGGTCTCCTCACCGGCCATCCCCTCTTCGTCGCGTCGACCCCGTTAGGCATCATGGAGGTCTTGGACCGATTCCGGGTTGCCATCGAGGGAAGAGAGGCGGTCGTCGTCGGCTGGAGTACCATCGTTGGCAAGCCGATCGCCTTTCTGCTTCTCCATCGCCGGGCCACGGTAACGGTCTGCCAAAAATGGACCCGAGACCTCGATCGGCACACGCGGATGGCGGACATCCTCGTGGTGGCCGCAGGGCAGCCTGGCCTCGTGAAGGGGGACATGGTGAAGGAGGGGGCGGTCGTCATTGATGTCGGCATCAATCGGGCGAATGGACGACTGGTCGGGGATGTGGATTTTGCCTCGGTCTCTCCCAGGGCCTCCCTCATCACCCCGGTCCCCGGCGGCGTCGGGCCCCTCACCGTCGCCATGCTGCTCAAGAACACCCTCGTGGCCTACAAGGCACGAATCGGTCTCGCCAGGCAGCCGTGACGTGGGTCGTGGGGATTTCGGACCGGTCGTCTCCGGCAGGTGAGGTCGTGGACGGAGAGTTCGCTTTGCTCGTCGAGGCGGAGGGTTTTATCGAGGCCGACTTCATTGTCTCTCTGCTCCAGGCCTACGACATTCCGTCCCTAGTCAAGCGCGAAAACCCGTACGCCGTTGATGCCCGCTATACCATCGGGCCGTTGGCGAGGCACCAGATCTTTGTGAACTCGGGGGACCTCGAGCGGGCCAGGGAGATCCTGGAGGCAGAACCCGATCCTCGAGACACGCCATCGTCTACAAGCTAGAGCTTCGGGATCTCCTGGGAGCCATCGCGGCGAGCGTGCGCAAGATGATGCAGTGTCGCGCCGTCGGAGTGATGTTGCCAAATTCAAAGAGCAATGAACTGGGGGCATGTTACCGGGGAAAGCCGGGTTTTCTGCCGAACGCCGGGCCGCGTCGCCGTGTCCGCCTGACTTGCCCGGTGGCAGACCCCTGATCGCTTCGTTCCGTCACCTCCCGGAGCCAGGCCAGGCCCGCCCCGACGCGGTCGGGGCCAGCCAGGCGCTGCCGGGAGAGCCGTGAAGGATTTCCCTTCGCCGACTCGTGCGGGCCGCGAGTCGCCGAGGCTCCCCGAGGAGAGCGGGCCTCGCCCTTGGCCGTCGCCCGCGCCTCGACTCTTCGCGCGCGGATGGCGGCGATACGCTCGGCGAGCGGGATCTCCAGCCGTTCCGCCGGCCTCCGCGCGTAATTGAATCCGGGGACTTGGTGCCGCGGCAGGGACTTTCCCAGGTGGCGCTCGATGGCGCGGAGGCCGCCCTCCTCATCGGGGGAGACCAAGGTGTAGGCCTCGCCCGTGGCCGCGACCCGGGCCGTGCGCCCGACCCGGTGGATGTAGTCCTCGGGGAGGTGCGGCACATCGAAGTTCACGACGAGATCCAGCGCCTCCACGTCAATGCCGCGCGCCGCGATGTCCGTGGCAACGAGGACGCGGAACTGCCCGCGCTTGAACCCGACCAGGGCCTCCATCCGCTGCGCCTGGCTGCGGTTGCCGTGGATGCGGGCACAGGCCACCCCCTGTCTCGCTAGGAAGTCGGCCAGCCGATTGGCCCGGTGCTTCGTCCGCGTGAAGGCCAGGACGCTCTTGGCCGATCCCTGCCGCAGGAGTTCCAGTAGGAGATGGGACTTCAGCTCGTGCGGGACCGGGTAGGCCCGATGCGTGATCCCGGGCGCCGGGGCGGACTTCCGTTCGGTGTTCAGGAAAACGGGATCCCGCAACATCTCCCTGGCCAGGTTCACGATGGGGACCGGCAGCGTCGCCGAGAACAACAGGGTCCGCCGTCGCCTGGGAAGCTGCTGGAGGATGCGGTCGATATCTGGCAGGAACCCCATATCGAGCATGCGATCCGCCTCATCCAGCACCAGGCACTCGATGCCGTCCAACCGAGCGTATGGATACTGCAGGTGATCGAGGAGGCGGCCGGGGGTGGCGATGAGGACGTCTACGCCCTTTCGGAAGGCCTGCTCCTGCGGCCCCATGGCGACACCCCCGTAGATCGCCGCGCCGGTGAGACCGGTGCCGCCTGCCAGGTCGCGGAGGTGCTCGGCGATCTGAACAGCCAGTTCCCGGGTGGGGACCACCACCAACGCCCGCGTGGTCCCGCGGCGCTTCTGCAGAAGATCGTGGAGGATCGGCAAGAGGAACGCGGCGGTCTTCCCGCTGCCCGTCACGGCCGTGGCCAGCACGTCGCGGCCCTCCAAAAGCGGCGGAATCGCCGCCCGCTGGATCGGCGTCGGATGGTCAAATCCCATCTGCTGAGTGGCCCGTACCAGTCCTGCATGGAGTCCAAGTTCGGCAAACGACATGCGTGTCCCTGTGCTTTCCGCAGGCACACGCCGCCCGCGCACGGGTCGCGTGTGACCGCTGCTGTGTCCGGCTTGGTTGAGTGTAAGGGAGTAACGGAGGGATCGCCGGAGAGACCACCGTTCAGGCTCTGACACCTGCCCTATGCTGCTCGTCCCGCTTCAGAGCCTCGACGTTTCCGGCTTCCGTTGCGGAATATAGATGAAGCATACCACACGAAAGAGTATTCCCCAAGGGTTTTTCCATCCTCCAATCGCTGAGGCATTCGGGGGACCTCGAGCGGGCCAGGGAGATCCTTGAGGCGGCGCCGGATCCGCGAGACCTTCCGTTCGGATGAGGCGTTATCGAACTGGGGGCACCAAGGCCGGGGACTGGCTCGTGGTGATCCGCGGTTCGGTCCCCCGGACGAAGTACTCCAGGATCGCCCCCGGATCGTCAGGAGAGACGGGCTCGCCACTGTCGTAGTGGACATAGGAATGGACGACCCCGGTGGGGACAGGGAAATCCTCCGGAGGTTGCCCGCGGACGATCACCCGCATGAAGTCCATCCAGATCGGCACGGCAAGAAGGCCACTGGTCGCGGTGGGACCCAGCGACCGCTTGGTGTCGTAGCCGATCCACACCCCTGCCACCAGTGACGGCGTGGAACCGATGAACCAGACATCGGTCGAATAGTCCGTTGTCCCAGTCTTGGCCGCGAACGGCCTCTCGAGGACCTTGGCGCGCTTTCCCGTCCCCCGTTCGACCACCCCTTTCATGACGTGGGTGAGGACAAAGGCGGTCTCCGGGCGAAGGACCAACTGGGGCTCCGGGAACCACTCCTCCAGGACCCCGCCTTTGCTGTCCAAAACCTTCTTGATCGCGTACGGCTCGACCCGGTAGCCACCAGCGGCGAACACCCCGTAGGCGGAGACCATGTCCAGAAGGCTCACTTCCGAGACCCCCAGCGCGAGGGCGAGTTCTGGCCGCAGCTGGCTCTTGATCCCGAGACGGCGAGCCGTCCGGATGACGGAATGGACCCCGATCTGCTCGATCAGCTTGACGGCAATGACATTGATGGAGTGCTCCAGGCCCTGACGGAGTGTGACAGGCCCTCGAAACTGCTTATCGAAGTTTTCCGGACTCCATTCGGCGGGTTTTCCATTGATGACGGTGCGGTAGCTGACTGGGCTGTCTTCGAAGATCGTGGCCGGGGTCAGCCCCATGTCGAAGGCCGTCGCATAGACAAAGGGCTTGAAGGCCGATCCCGGCTGCCGCCTGGCCTGGATCGCCCGGTTGAATTTGCTCTGCTGGAAGTCGTATCCTCCCACCATGGCCTTGATTCCTCCCTGGCGGGGATCGAGGGCGAGGAGGGCCCCTTCGAGCTCGGGCGCTGCTGCCAGGGTCACCTGGATCCGTTTCGCGTCCCGTTTCAGGACGCGGACGAAGAGCTGGTCTCCGGGTTTCAGCGTCTGTTCGAGGTTGGTGAAGCCAATCTCCTTAAACTCCGCGAGGGGTACCTCTGCCTGATCCGCGCCGATCTGCACCTGGAGGCGATCAGCCGTCCGACCCGTCACCGTGGCCTCCGCCGTCTCTCCGACCACGGGCTGTTGCCGGGCGGGTGTGCCCCCTCGCCGGGAAACCGACTTGGACTGATGACCCTGTTGCTTCCCGAGCTCGAGAAGTCCGCGCTTGATGGTCTGCTCGGCCGCTTCCTGCATGGCGAGGTTCAGCGTCGTGTAGACCTTGAGCCCTCGGTGGTACACCCCATAGGTCCCGTATTTCTCCTCCAGATGTTGGCGCACGTATTCGACGAAATGGGACCCGACGTTCTTGGCCTGGGCGAAGGCAGCGGTATCGAAGGGGATGGCCGTGGCCGCCTCGGCTTGCTCGTCCGTGATGAATCCCTCTTGCCGCATGCGCTGCAAGACATGGTGCCGCCGCTTGCGGGCTCGCTCGGGATCGAGGATGGGAGAGTAGAAGTTCGGTGCCCTGGGGAGGCCGGCCAGCACGGCTGCTTCGGCGAGGTTCAGGGCGCCGACCGACTTCTTGAAGTAGGTTTGCGCCGCCGCCTCGATGCCGTAGGCCCCGTGGCCGAAGTAGATCTGGTTGAAGTACAGCTCGACGATCTTCTTCTTCGTGTAGGTGCGCTCGATCTTGAGGGCGAGGAGGGCCTCTTTCGCCTTCCGGGTCAGACTCTTCTCCGGGGTAAAGAAGAGGACCTTGGCCAATTGTTGGGTGATCGTACTCCCCCCTTCCGCCCGGCAGAGGCATTTGAGGTTGCTCCACATCGCACGGAGGATGCCGACAGGGTCGAGGCCGAAGTGCTCATAGAAACGACTGTCCTCCACGGCGATGATGGCCTCCTGGAGCATCTGAGGGATGTCGGCCAGGGGGACCAGGATTCGCCGCTGCTCGTAGAAGGTCGCGAAAGGCTTCTCCTGATCGTCGTAGAGGGTCGTGATGAGGCTGGGTTCGTAGTCCTCGAGGATATCGAGGGGTGGCAGGTCGCGCACGTAGGCGGCGACCACTCCCCCGAGGACCCCCGTCCCCACGACAGAGACGACGAGCACGGCCCCGATGAGACCCTGCGGGAGGTACCCGCGTATGATTTCAATCATCGCCTTCAATGATCATCGCCCTTGGAAAGGATGAGATTGAAGGGTATTATACCAGAGCGGGGAGTTCTTCGGGAGGGGGTTTCCTCACACCATCATCTGTGAAACCCTGAGGGGAGGCTGATGACCCCGGAAAGGCAACTGGACGTCCTCACGTCCCGGACCGTCGACGTGATCAGCCAGGAGGAGCTGCTCCGGAAGCTCCAGCGGCGGGACCGACCCCTACGGGTCAAGTTGGGGATGGACCCGACGGCTCCCGATCTGCACCTGGGCCACACCGTGGTCCTGCACAAGCTCCGGCAGTTCCAGGAGCTGGGCCATGAGGTCATCTTCTTGATCGGTGATTTTACCGGGATGATCGGGGATCCATCGGGTCGCTCCGAGACGCGCAAGCCCCTCACGGCGGAGGAGGTGGCGCGGAACGCAGAAACGTACAAGCGGCAGATATTCAAGATCCTCGACCCGGCGAGGACGCAGGTCGAGTTCAACAGCAAGTGGCTGCGGCCCCTGACGGGGCAGGACCTGATCGACCTGGCGTCGCGGTACACGGTGGCGCGGATGCTCGAACGGGATGACTTCCAGAAGCGGTATCGGGAGGGGCTGCCGATCAGCATCCACGAGTTTCTGTACCCCCTGATCCAGGGGTACGATTCGGTGGTCCTCCGCGCGGATGTGGAGCTGGGGGGGACCGACCAGAAGTTCAATCTGCTCGTGGGGCGCGAGCTCCAGAGGGATTTCGGCCAGGAGCCCCAGGTGATCATGACGGTGCCGATCCTCGAGGGGCTGGACGGCGTTCAGAAGATGTCCAAGAGCCTGGGGAATTCTATCGGCATCGAAGAGCCGGCCAAGGAGATATACGGCAAGGTGATGTCGATTCCGGACAGCCTGCTCGTGCGGTACTACGAGCTGGTCACCCCCCTCGCCGCCGAGGAGATAGACCGGATCCGGCAGGGCATCAGCAAGGGATCCCTCCATCCTCGGGATGCGAAGGCCAACCTCGCGGGCGTCCTGGTGACGCTGTACCACGGCGCCGAGGCGGCGGAGGGGGCTGCCAGGGCGTTCGATCGGGTCTTCAGGGACAAGCAGGTTCCGGAGGATGTGGAGACGGTCCGGATCATCATACCCGATCAACGTCTGCTGCTCCCCCTTGTCTTGACCGAGGCCGGTCTGACCCCATCCAATTCGGAGGCCCGCCGCCTGATCCGCCAGGGGGCGGTGGAGGTGGACGGGAAGCGGGTGACCGATGTGGACTACGAGTTTGCGACCGATCGGGAGCACCTGATTCGGGTCGGGAAGCGTAGATTTAAGAAGGTCCGGATCCTCCAGAAGGGATAGGGGAACAGTAAGGAAAAAAGGACTTGACAGTCTCAGGGCCGGGAGGTTATAGTAAGAAATCCTGGCAGGGACGATTTGTCAGGGACCCCCCTTGACACGGGTTGATCTCTTTAGTAAATTATAGTTAGCCACTCGCAGATTGGGCCGGGGGGATGTATCTTCTGGCCTCCTGCCTTTTTATTCGCTCTTTGACAATAGAATATCGCGTTACGGGCCTACGGGCGGGTAGTTTTGGTCCGTTCTTACGGACCAGGGCAGTTTGCCCGTAAGGGTAAGCCGTTGTTTTTGGAGAGTTTGATCCTGGCTCAGAGCGAACGCTGGCGGCGTGCCTAACACATGCAAGTCGAGCGAGAAAGGGGTGGCAACACCCTGAGTAAAGCGGCGAACGGGTGAGTAACGCGTGGGTAATCTACCCTTTAGTCTGGGATAACCTCTCGAAAGGGGGGCTAATACCGGATGATGTCCTCATGGGGCATCCCAAGGGGAGCAAAGGGGGCGCCCGCAAGGAGCTCTCGCTAGAGGAGGAACCTGCGTCCGATTAGCTAGTTGGTGGGGTAACGGCCCACCAAGGCGACGATCGGTAGCCGGCCTGAGAGGGTGACCGGCCACACTGGGACTGAGACACGGCCCAGACTCCTACGGGAGGCAGCAGTGGGGAA
>CAYSDK010000032.1:14156-19768 GCA_964429865.1 uncultured bacterium | reverse complement strand
CCGGAATTCGTCAAGCACGTCCTCGAGGATGCCGACAAGGACTTCGCCCCGGCGGCACTCAAAGGGGACCAGACATACATCGTGGTGGGGGGCCGGAACTTCGGACAGGGGTCGAGCCGCGAGCACGCCGCGCGCCTGATCAAGCTGGCCGGGGTGCCGGTGGTGCTCGCCAAGGGTTTCGCCCGAATCTTCTACCGGAACTGCTTCAATATCGGGATGCCGGCCCTGACCGTGGACACCGACCAGATCGCCCACGGGGACGAGGTCGAAATCGACTTGAAGCACGGGGTGGTCCGCAACCGCACCCGGCAGCAGGAGCTCGCAACCGGACGGATCCCGCCCGTGATGCTCACGATCCTCCAGGAAGGCGGGGTCGTCGACTACATCAAGAAGCACGGCGATCTCGTCTTTGACGAGGCCCGGACGCGCTAGCCTCTGCTGCCGGCGTGGACGCGAGGAAGCGACCCACCCTGCCCATGAACAGTCGACTCTCGCTCCTGCTTCCCATACCCCAGTCTGTCGAGCCGACCGGCAGCCGCTTCACCGTCCCGCACGAGCCGGAGATCGATGTCCCCTCCGCGCCGCCCGGGCTGCGGGCCGCGGCCGAGCGGCTGGCAGCAGCGCTCAAGTCCTGCGGCTGCCGCCCCCGGTGGGGCCCGACCGGTAGAGAGAAGCCGCGCCAGCCCGCGGTTTCATTCAGGCTCCGCCTCGATCCGGCCGCCCTCTCGCGACCGCAGAGCTACACGCTCACCATCGACGATACCGGCATCACGGTTCTCGGCTCCGACGAGGCCGGCCTCTTCTACGGGATCTGCACACTGACCCAGCTCATTCGCCTCCACGCGCCGAAAAGCCCACCGGAGCCCCTTACGCTGCCGGGACTGCGCATGACCGACTGGCCCGACTTCCCCCATCGGGGTGTGCTGCTGGACGTGAGCCGGGACAAGGTCCCCACGATGGAGACGTTATTCGATCTCGTGGACCTCTTGGCCGGATGGAAGATCAACCAGGTACAGCTCTACATGGAGCACACCTTTGCCTATCGAGGACACGAGGTCGTCTGGCAGCATGCGAGCCCCTTGACTGGTGACGAGATCGAAGCCTTAGACACCTTCTGTGGGAATCGCTATGTGGAGCTCGTGCCTAATCAGAACAGCCTCGGCCACATGCACCGGTGGCTGATCCACGAACCCTATCGTCGCCTGGCCGAATGTCCCGGGGGCCTTGTCCATCCCTTCAGCCCCAGCCCAGAGCCCTACGGTCTCTGCCCCGTTGACCCCGGCAGCCTCGCGCTTCTCTCTGATCTCTACGATCAACTGTTGCCTCACTTCAGCAGCCGCCAGTTCAATGTGGGTCTCGACGAGACCCTCGATCTCGGGCAGGGTCGTTCCGCCGCCGCCTGCGCGGAAAAAGGGATCGAGGGGCTCTATCTCGAGTTTCTGGAGCAGATCCACGGGTTGGTGACCCGACGGGGGAGGACCATGCAGTTCTGGGCCGACATGATCCAGGATCGGCCCGCGCTGATCGGCACACTTCCCAAAGACGTCATCCCACTCGAGTGGGGCTACGAGGCCAATCATCCCTTCGCCGAGCACGGACGCCTCTTCGCGGATGCCGGGCTCCGGTTCTACGTCTGTCCGGGGACGAGCAGTTGGAACAGCCTCGCCGGGAGGACGGCGAACGCCCTCGCCAATGTCAGCAACGCGGTGATGGCCGGCCGGCTTACCGGAGCTATCGGCGTCCTCACTACCGACTGGGGGGACAATGGGCACCTGCAACCGCTTCCCGTCAGCTACCTCGGATTTGTCGCGGGTGCGGCCTTCAGTTGGAACAGCGCGACCGCCGAGCACGGCCGGCTGGACATCCCGGCCCTGCTCGGTCTGCACGCCTTCGCGGATCAGGCCGGCGTGATGGGGCGGCTGGCGTACAATCTCGGCAACGCGTATCTGCATACGAGGGTCCCCCTCCACAACGGCTCGGCTCCATTCCACTTGTTGATATTCGCCGATCGAGACCGGCCCCACCAGGCCCTCCAGCGGCTCACCATCGAACGCCTGGAAGAGACGCGCGCCTACATTGACGAGGTGATGGCGCCGCTCAGTGACGCTCTCATGGCGCGGCCGGATGCTGAGACCATCCTGGAAGAGTTTCGCTGGGTGGCCGATATGCTCCGGCTGGCCTGTCGCCTCGGGACGGTCCGTCTGCGGATCGGCCTCGGCACGCCCATTGGCGCCCTCCCCGCTCGATCGCGGAACGAACTCGGCGACGAACTCCGGACGCTGATCAGTTGGCACCGGAAGCTTTGGCAACGCCGCAATCGCCCTGGGGGCCTCGACGATTCCGCCGCACGGCTCGAGCGCATCCTGGCCCTCCTCGAACGGTAGGGACGCAATCCCTCGGAATCCCCAAGCGACCTGGCACAAAAACTGCTTGGCTTCCCTCTGCGTACGATCTCGGGACCCCTGGGGGGAGACGATGGGGCCGATCCCGCAATCCAGAGGAGCTGTTGACCCGGAGAGTACCTTCCGGCACCTTCGCATCGTCCACGCGGCCATGGCCGGAGCCGTGCTCACCTACGGACTCTTTGTCCTCCTGATGCTCTCACAAGATTTCATTCCGAAGGAGGGCGTCGTGGGCCCTCTCCCCTTCCTTCGGATTCTCTTGTGGCTTGCCGCCGTCGGAAACTTTGGTGTGATCGGCAGGATTCGGGCGCAGTTTCTCACCCCCCAGGCCCTCCGCCAGCGCGCCAGGGCCTTGGCGCAATCGATCGCGACCTGGCACATCATCATATTCGCCCTGGCGGACGCCATAGCCATTTATGGACTGGTCCTCTTCCTTCTCTCGGGTTTGCTCCACGATTTCGTCGTCCTGTCAGGTCTCACCCTCGCGATCCTCTTTTGGCTCCGCCCCACAGAACACGGCTACCGCACGCTCTTACGCCAGGCGAGCGGGTCGTGAGCTAAAGGCCGGCCCCCAGCCAAGAACTCTCTGTGGTCCAAAGTGATGGACCGAATGGCGGAGCCACGGTATAAATGATTGTCACGAGATCTCCGCTGTATGATGGGGGTCCAGCCGTGTTCCGGAAGAAAGACGGCGCAAGCATTTGCCCGTCCTGTGGGAAACTCAATAGCGTGGATGCGACCGCCTGCTTGTACTGTGGGCGGCGAAACCCGGGGCTGTGGGGCTTTGGCCCGGCCGTAGGGCGTCTGCTCGGCGAAGCAAGCTTTGGGCGCGTCGTCACCGGGATCTGCATTGCCGCCTATGTCGCGTCGCTGCTCCTCGATCCTCTGCCTGCTCTCGGCCCGAGGGGACCGTTCGACTTCCTTGCGCCGAGCGCCAGGGCGCTGGACGTCCTCGGCATGACCGGTGCGTACGCCTGGGGTTTCGGGCGCTGGTGGACCCTATTCACCGCCATCTATCTGCACGGGAGCCTTCTTCACCTTCTCTTCAACGTGCTGTGGATTCACCAGCTTGCTCCGGCCGTCGAGGAGCTGTACGGCCGCTCCCGGCTCATCGTGATCTTCACAGGGGCGGGGGGGCTCGGCTTTGTGGTGTCCAATTGGGTCGGCGTGGCGTTCACCATCGGCGCCTCGGGCTCGATCTTTGGGCTCCTCGGCGCCATGGTCTGTTACGGGCGCAGCCGGGGTGGGACGTTCGGGGTGGCGATCCTTCGCCAGTATGGACAATGGGCACTGGTCCTCTTTGTCATGGGCTTCTTGATGGCCGGGGTGAACAACTACGCCCACGCAGGCGGCTTCGTTGGGGGATACCTGACAGCGACGATCCTCGGCCATAAGGACCGTCAGCGGGAACGCGGTGCCGAACACCTCGCGGCGATGGGGGCAATCGGGCTGACGGTCCTCTCCTTCGCCCTGGCCCTTTGGACCGGCTTCGTGCACTAGCGAGGGGGGCTAGTGGCGGGACAGATTATCTTGGGTGGTGGTCGATGCCGATGTGCGCGTCGATGAAGCGAGTGATCCGCTGCTCGTCGAACTCGTTGAACTTGTCGAGGCGCCGCCAGGCGGTGAGGGCAACTCGCTTATCGATGCCGGGGTAGGGCGCAAGGATCAAACGCTCGTACCGCCGCGCAACCGCTTTGAGTTTCTCCACTAGGTCAGAACAGCCATCGGGGCAGTTGTACTGGATGATGACCCCGCCATCCTCGAGATTGTGGACCTGTTCCTCTTTAGGAACGGGTCGCTCATGAATGCCCCACTTCGCGAGGTAGGGGGTGTGAGGGCCGGAGGTCGGCGGATCGCTGTTGTACGGAATATGGGGTACCGATGGGCTCGAAATATGGGCGTTCCCCAGACTGGGAAACTCCTGCCAGGTGACCCGCGCCGTGATCCTGCCATAGGCCCAATAGCCACCGTAGCCAAGAGCAAGGAGCGGGACAGCCAACGCAGCGAGCCGCATGATCTGACGACGCCGCTCCCCACGCCGTCGCTCTTCGCTCCGCCGCGCCTTCGCCTCCTGCTTCCTTTGCCGCTTCGATTCCTTTGTCATGGACCCACTTTCCAGGGG
Organism: uncultured bacterium; assembly: GCA_964429865.1. Lineage (GTDB taxonomy): Bacteria > Methylomirabilota > Methylomirabilia > Methylomirabilales > CSP1-5 > CSP1-5. The sequence continues at coordinate 15,244 of CAYSDK010000032.1, read as the reverse complement.
ATCCATCAGACACGGCTCCGACTCAGGGTTCCCCCGCCCTGCTCAGGGCTTATATTCCCCGTCCCCATCCGTGTCAAGGCGTTTTGCACCCTGGAGGATTGTCGAAGAGGACCAAAGATGCTACCGTGAACCAGACCCCCATACACTTTCCGCTTGACAGCCCAGTTGGCCGCTCTCTGCATGAACGAGGAGAATCGAAGTGGGGCTTCCTGATGGCGTGAAGACCGTTGCGGACCGCCTCCGGGGAGCTCGACTGACCACAGAGGAGGAGTGCGTCCGCCGCCGGGTCCTTGAGGGGTTTGCCACAGGAGCAACTGTGAGCGTCACCGCCCTCGCGGAGCGATCTCGGATCGCCCCGGCTCATGTCCGCGAGACCTTGCGGCGGTTGGCAGCCGCGGACTTGCTTGTCCTCGATGGAACGGGGGAAACGGTTCTGGCCGCCTACCCTTTCTCGTCGATCCCGACACCACATCGGGTCCATCTCAGTGGTCGGCAGGTTTTTGCCCTCTGCGCGGTGGACGCCTTGGGGATAACTGCGATGCTGAAGGAGGATGTCAGGATTTCGTCTCGCTGCGCCCACTGCGGGTCGCCGGTGGAGGTTCAAGTGCGGCCCGACACAATAAGTCGATACCTCCCTGCCGAAATCGTTGTCTGGTTTCCAACATCGGAAGACGACTGCTGTCCCGTCGCCCAATCCCGTTGTCCGAACATCAGCTTCTTCTGTGCCTCTGACCACCTTGAGGCCTGGCGGAAGGCGAACGGGCAACCCGCTGGCGTTGTCCTTTCTCTTCTCGAAGCTTTTGAAGCAGGCCGCGCAATCTTCGGCTCACTCTTGGTGGAGAAAAAGCTGCGATTAGGGAGGAAGAGATCATGGCGAAGCAGGTGATCGTTTATACCCAGTCCGGGTGAGGCGCCTGTGACCAGGAGAAAGAGTTTCTTTCTCAAAAGGGGATCCAGTTCATCGCGAAGAACATCCGGGAGGACCCGCAGGCGCTGGAGGAGCTGCAGAAGCTCGGGCTGCGGGCGACTCCGGTCACGGTCATCGATGGCGAGGTGATCGTCGGCTTTGACCGTGGCAAGATCGAGCG
>CAYSDK010000032.1:7411-14056 GCA_964429865.1 uncultured bacterium | reverse complement strand
CCCGACGATGTACGGCCGGGTAACATCATCGAGTGCCACGGTGTCAAGCAGAGCGTCACCTACGAGTTCGGAGCCTATGGCTTAGAAAAAATCCGGAGTCGATAGACCGTGCAAGAGGGAAAGCTCTTCAAGACAGGACTCTGGGGGACGATCGTCACCGCGGTCTGCTGTTTCACCCCGGTCCTTCCCTGGGTGCTCGGTCTGGTCGGGCTCGCCCTCCTCATCCCGTACCTGGACTATGTCTTGTTTCCTCTCTTGTTTGTCTTTCTGGCCCTCGTGTTCTGGGGATGGCGTCGTGTGCGCCGAACCGGTGAGAGGGGAGCCACCGTTGGCCGACCGTAAAGCCGTGATCATCTACGACGGCGACTGAGGCTTGTGACGACGCTTTGCCCGGTGGGTCCACCGGAAAGATCATGCGAAGCGGCTCGATCTCATCCCCTTCCAGGAGCCGGACCTGGAATCACGCTTTCCGCGTGTCTCGCGCGAGCGCTGTCGCGAAGAGCTGCACCTGATCGACGAGCGGGGACAGGTCTTTACGGGCGCTGCCGCCGTCCGCGAGACCCTGGCCAGGCTCCCCGCCGCCCCAGTGATGACCCTTCCTTTTCACGCACCGGGCGGCATGTGGACGGCGAACCGGATCTACCGGTGGGTCGCCCGCAACCGCGGTTGGCTTTCGCGGTGGCTCGCTCCGGACGATGACCGATGACCGACGACCGAGGACAGCGGGAATGAGATGTTAGCAGTCACCGATCAGTGCGGTGTTAGGTCTCGGGTGTTAGGTGTTGGGAACACCAACCACTAATCACCAGTCACCAACCACCAATCACTAGCTTCCTAGCGTGGACAGGAATTCGCGGACGCGCGATTCGAGTTCGTCGCGGGCCCGGCGGAAGGCGGCGAGGACCTCATCAGGTGCCTGGCCGCTCAGAATGGCGGGGTCCTCGATGGGCCAGTGGAGCTTGCGGACGTGTGAGGGGAGGGCCGGACAGTGTTCATCGGCGTGGCCGCAAACCGTGACCACGTAATCCGCCTTGCGGAGCATCTCATCAGTCAACGCCTTCGACCCTTGACGGGAGACGTCGATCCCCTTCTCGGCCATCACCTTCACGGTAAGAGGGTGGAGTCCCTTCGGGTCAATCCCGGCGCTTGACGCCTCTAACTGTCCCTTCCCGTAGTGCCGGGCAAAGGCCTCGGCCATCTGGCTGCGGGCCGAATTCCCCGTGCAGACGAACAGGATCTCCATTTTATGCCCGTGGCCAGTACATGATGACGGCCACGCCCGCCAGGCAGATCGTTCCGCCGAGCAGATCGTAGCGGTCGGGGGCTCGACCGTCAATCGCCCAGCCCCACAGGAGCGAGAGCACCACAAAAATGCCGCCATACGCGGCGTAGACCCGGCCGAAATGGGCGGGCTGGTAGGTGGGAATCACCCCGTAGAGGAAGAGGACCGCGCCGCCGAGGAGACCGAAGATGAGACTCCAGCCATTTCGATACCATTGCCAGACCAGGTAGCCCCCGCCGATCTCACAGAGTCCCGCCAGGACAAAGAGGGCCATGGACTTCCCAATCAGCGCCATATCGGCTCCTCCGCGGGGCAGAGTCAGAACCCCAGCACCCGACGCTTCAGCGCAATCCCCTCCACCACATCGGCGACATCCTCGCACCGGTCCGTCGTCGCCTCAAGCAGCTCGTAGATCTCCTTCCACTTGATCAGATCGGCGACGGGGTGATCGCCCTCGAAGAGCGATGAGATCGCTCGACGGTACACTTCATCGGCCGCATTCTCCAGACGGTTGATCTCGACACAGACCTTTTCCACATCGGTAAAGCGGGGCAGACGGTCGATCGCCTCGACGATCTGTCCCGCAGAAGCCACGATAAGGTCGACCAATTCACGGGCCACGGCCGTCGGCCCGGGAATGCGGTACAGGACCATCCTGGAGGCGGCCGCCTCCACCCCGTCCAGGACATCGTCGAGACGGGAGGCGAGTGCGTGCAGGTTCGGTCGATCGATGATCGTGATGAAGGTCTCGTTGAGTCTCCGAACGACGCGATGGGTCCATTCATCTCCTCGCCGTTCCAACTGCTCGATCCCTGCCCACTGCGACCGAGGATCGCCGTACTGGTTGAACATCTCCTGAAGTGCCTTGGCCCCGGCCAGGACGTTGGCCGCCGCCTCCCGAAAGAGACCGAAAAGTTCCGCCTCCTCCTGAATGACCCGCGCGACCGCGCCCTCGGCCAAGGCGGAGGCTGGCATGCGCGGTAGCCCCTCCCGCGACCGCATCCCCTTCCGGATCTCTTTATCCCCTCGTTCCCTCACGTCCTCCCCCCTGGCGATGTAAATGACATCTTCGGCGATGTTGGTGGCGTGATCGGCGATCCGCTCCAAGCTCCGGGAGATGAGCATCAGCTCCAGAGCCTGGCGGATTGCTCCCGGCTCTCGACCCATGAAGACCACGAGTTGCTGAAACGCCCGGTCCCGGAGTCCGTCAATGGTGTCGTCGGCATCGATCACCCCGCGGGCCAGATCCGGATTTCTGCTGACAAAGGCATCCAGGCTCCGCTTGACCATCTCTTGGGAGAGCTGCGCCATCTTGGGCAGATCCACCAGGACGTCAATCGGGGGCTCTTTGAGCAGCGTCAAGGTCCGGTGAGCGATGTTGACCGCCAGATCCCCGATGCGCTCCAGTTCGCTATTGATCTTGATCCCTGCGGTGATGAATCGGAGGTCGGAGGCCACCGGCTGACGGAGTGCTATCAGTTTGAAGCTCCGATCATCCAGATCGATGCAGCGTTGATCCATCTCCTCTTCGTACCGGAAGACCCCGTGGGCCAGGTCCGCGTTCCGCTCGACCAGGGACCGGACACTCTCCTGGATCATCGTCTCCGCCAGTCCACCCATCGCCAGGAGCTGCTGCCTCAGCTCCTGCAGCTCAGCCTCTAACGCCCTCGTCATGCCCTACCTCCCTAGCCGAACCGCCCGGTGATGTACGCTTCGGTTTTGTGGTTCTTCGGGGTCGTAAAGAGCTCTTTGGTGACGCCGAACTCGATCAGTTCCCCAAGCAACAGGAACCCCGTGACGTCGGAGACCCGGGCGGCTTGCTGCATATTGTGCGTCACGATGATGATAGTGTAATCCTTCTTCAGATCCAGCATCAACTCCTCGATCTTGGCCGTGGCGATGGGGTCCAGGGCCGAGCACGGCTCATCCATCAGCAGGACCTCGGGCTCCACGGCCAGCGCCCGCGCGATACAGAGGCGCTGCTGCTGGCCTCCCGAAAGGGCAAGGGCATTCTGGGCAAGGCTATCCTTCACCTCGTCCCAGAGGGCTGCCCTCTTGAGGCTCTCTTCTACAATAGCATCAAGCCCGGACCGCTTCCGCACTCCCCAAAGCCGTGGGCCGTAGGCCACATTGTCGTACACGGACTTGGGGAACGGATTGGGTTTTTGAAACACCATCCCCACCCGGAACCGGATCTCGATCGGGTCGACCGCAGGATCATAGATGTCCTGCCCCTTGAAGAGGACGTGGCCGCTGATTCGGAAACCGTCAATGAGGTCGTTGATCCGGTTGAGACAGCGGAGAAACGTGCTCTTGCCGCATCCCGACGGGCCAATCACTGCGGTAATGTGATGCTCCGCGATCGACAACGACACCTTCTGCAGGACCTGGCGGCTTCCATACCAGCAGTTCAGATCCTGAATCTCGAAGGCCACCTTCATAGATACAGCCTCCGCTGATACCGCTGGCGTAGATAGACAGCCAGGGCATTCATCAGGAGCAGCACCACCAGCAGGACGATAATTCCAGCTGCGGCCGCGGCAAAGAATCCTTTCTGTGGCCGTGAGACCCAGTTGAAGATCTGGATGGGCAGCACCGTGAAAGGAGCCAGCAGTCCATCGGGGAGGAACGCGATATAGGTCAGGGCCCCCATCGTGATCAGCGGGGCCGCCTCACCGATGGCCCGTGACAGGGCCAGGATCGATCCGGTCAGGATGCCTGGAAAGGCCAGGGACAACACCTGATACCGAATCGTCTGCCACCGGCTGGCTCCGAGGGCATAGGAAGCCTCCCGGATCGAGGGGGGCACCGCCCGCAGGGCTTCTCGGCCCGCAATGATGATAATCGGGAGCACGAGGAGGGCCATCGTCAGCGCGCCGGCCAGGAGGCTCCGGTCGAGGCCCATCGCCCTCACAAACAGCTCCAGCCCCAGAAGGCCATAGATGATGGAGGGGACTCCGGCCAAGTTGGCAATATTAACTTCAACCACGCGAGAAAACCATCCTTTCTTTGCATACTCCTCCAGGTAGATGGCCGCTCCGACCCCCACCGGAACCGCAACGACCGCTGTCAAGATCATCAGGTACGTCGTCCCTACCAGGGCGGCAAGGATGCCAGCCTCTTCCGGTTTCCGCGAGGGGAAGCTGGTCAAGAATCGCCAGCTCAACCGCCCCGCCCCGTCTGTGACCGCATCCAGGAGGAGAGCCGCCAGCGTCGCCAAGACGATCACGAGGGTTGCCACCGCGGCGATCTTGAAGAGTCGCTCCGTCCAGTGTCGGAGGGTTAACATTCGGTACAATTCAGCAGCCTGGGGCCTCACTCGTACCTCTCCCTGATGCGCTCACGGAGCGAGCGACTGAAGAGATTCAGGATGAGTGTACTGAAAAAGAGCATCGTGCCGACCGCAAAGATGGTTCTGTACTCCAGCGTTCCAGTCGGTGTGTCTCCCAGACTGACCTGAACGATGTAGGCGGTCATGGTTTCAACCGGGACGAGGGGATTTAAGGTCAGCCGCGGTTGCTGTCCGGCGGCAATCGCTACGATCATAGTCTCGCCGATCGCCCGCGAGACAGCCAACAGGAACGCAGCGGCAATCCCCGAAAATGCGGCGGGGACCACGACACGGAGGGCAACCTGCAATCGTGAGGCACCGAGAGCATGCGCCGCCTCCCTCAGGCTCTGGGGGACCGCATACATGGCATCCTCGCTCAGGGAAGAGATAAGGGGAATAATCATGATGCCCATAACCATTCCGGGGGCCAGGGCGTTAAACCCCGACAGGGTTGGGATAAAGGTCTGGAGCAACGGGGTGACAAAAAGGAGGGCAAAATAGCCGTACACCACGGTGGGAATGCCCGCGAGGACTTCCAGCACGGGTTTGATCTTTCGTCGAACCGGCTCCGGCGCGAATTCGCTCAAGTAGATGGCGCACACGAGCCCCACTGGCATGGCGACCAGGATCGCAATGGCCGATGTGAGGAAAGTCCCGGAGAGGAGCGGCAGGATGCCAAAATGCTTTTGGGCAAAAAGGGGTGTCCACTGGGTGTCGGTGAGAAACTCAAGGAGAGAGACCTCTGCGAAGAACTCGACGGTCTCAAAGATGAGGACCGCCACGATGCCAAACGTCGTCAAGAGAGAGAGCGCACCACAGACGAAGAAGATGAGCTGCAGGGCCCTCTCGCCAACCCTCTTCCTCCTCGCGCGTGGCAGCATCGTGGCGGTCACCCACCTCGTTCTATCTCGCTTCGGCCCTCAGGAGGCTTTCCAGGGTGACACCGACCTGGGACCCTTTTCCGCCGAAGACGGATCCGACCGTCCGTTTGTCAAACCGCGCGAGCGCCAGATCATAGACCTTGTCAGCCAGGGCAACGTAGCCGACCTCCCGGACGAGGGGCCGTCCAGCCGTCAGGTAGAACCGGACAAACTCTTTCACCTCAGGCCGATCAGCCGCCTTTCGGCTCACATAGATGAAGATCGGGCGGGACAGAGGCTGGTAGGCCCCGCTGACCACGTTCTCGTAGGTCGGAAGGACTGGACCCTTCCCGTTCTCAGGCTTCTCATCATCAACGGCCACCAGCGTGAGCTTGTCCTTGTTGTGCTCATAGTAGGCCACCCCGAAGAAGCCGAGGGCCAGCGGGTCGGTGGCGATCCCTTGGACCAGGACGTTGTCATCCTCACTCGCCGTAAAGTCCCCGCGGCTGGAGTGCTCCTTCCCCACGATGGCCTCGGTAAAGTAGTCGTAGGTCCCCGAATCGACACCGGGACCGAAGAGATGGATCTCCTTATCGGGCCAGCCTGGCCGGATCTGGCTCCAACGCGTCACCTTTCCCTGGGCTTCGGGCTCCCACAACTTTTTCAACTCCTTGACCGTCATGTGGGTCGCCCACGTGTTCTTGGGATTCACCATGACGGCGAGGCCGTCGTAAGCGACCGGAATCTCGATATACTCGATCTTATTCTTGCCGCACAGTTCCACCTCCGACGGCTTGATGGGGCGGGACGCATCCGAGATATCCGTCTCGCCGTTGCAGAATTTCTTGAAGCCGCCGCCGGTACCCGAGATCCCCACGGTCACCTTGATGCCCTTGTGGTTTTTCTGGAACTCCTCGGCCACGGCCTCGGTAATCGGAAAGACCGTGCTGGAGCCGTCAATCTTGATAAGACTTCGCTGTGCCCCTGCCTCCCCGATCACTGCAAGCAAGAAGATCAGGAGGGCAACTCCTGCGAAAAGCCGCCGACCGGTGCTCAACGCGGTCGCCCGGTCCCTGATTGGGAAACCTCCTCGAAAGCTCTTCATCTGATGCCTCCCTTCTGTAGAGTTTCAACTGAGCGCGTTACGGTTTTGTTGCCGTTGTGTTACGGAA
>CAYSDK010000032.1:0-7311 GCA_964429865.1 uncultured bacterium | reverse complement strand
ACGTACCGGCGAATTTCCTCGAGACCGCAAAGAACCTCGCGGTCGGGACCGAGAAAGAGATGATCGGTAATCATGACGAAGCCTCCCCCATTCCATTACAGAGGGCCCCGAGGAGGATCTCGGCGGTAGCGAGATTGGTCGCCACGGGGATATTGTGAACATCGCAGACCCGAAGCAATGCGGTGATATCCGGCTCGTGCGGCTGCGCCAGGAGTGGATCCCGGAGAAAGATCAAGGCGTCGATCCGCCCGGAGGCCAGCTCGCCGCCGATTTGCAAGTCACCGCCGAGCGGTCCGGGTAGAAAACATTTCACCTCGAGATTCAGCTTGTCTCGAATCACCTTGCCGGTGGCCTGGGTCGCCAGCAGCCGGAAGTTCGCGAACTGGTCCGCGTTCTTCTGGACAAACGCGATCAGGTCCACCTTCTTGTTGTCGTGCGCAATCAGGGCAAGCCGCAGTCCTTCCTGGTTCTTGCTCCGCATCAGGTTGCCTCCTGTCATCCGGTCACCCAGCGTTCGACACGAGTATGGATGTAGGAGATGACGTGGAAAGGTCGGTGGGGTTACATCCGGGTTAAAACGTTGGAGGAAAACTTATGCGGCGATGGGCAGGGTGAAGCGGACTGTCGTTCCCTTACCGAGTTCGCTCTCGATGTAAAGCTCGCCCCCATGGGCGTGGACCAGGTGCTTGACGATGCTCAGGCCCAGGCCGGTTCCACCCAGCTCCCGGGATCGGGCCCGATCGACCCGATAGAAGCGCTCGGTGACCCGCGGGAGATCCGTTGAGGAGATTCCCGTCCCGGTATCGGTGACCACCACCTCGAGATGACTCGACGAGGCTTTCTGGGCTGACAGTGTGACCTGACCGGCCGACGTAAACTTAATGGCGTTATCGACCAGGTTAATGAGAATCTGCTGGAGCCGATCGCGGTCGGCAAGGGCCGGCGGCAAATCGGGAGGGATCTCGAGGCGAAAGGTGATCCCCTTCTTCGACGCCGCTTCCTGCTGCAATGCGAAGACCTGCCGCGCGACCTCATCCAGAGGCACGGCGTGTCGTTCAAGCTGCAGGCGACCGCTCTCGATATTGGAGAGGTCCAGCAAATCATCCACCAACCGACTCATGCGCTCGGCGTGCCGGGCGACCACCTCCAAGAAGGGACGGGCGCGGCCTGAGTCGTCCACCGCCCCCTCCAGTAGGGTTTCGACGTAGCCACGGATGGCCGTGAGGGGGGTGCGCAGTTCGTGGGAGGCGTTGGCGACAAATTCCTGGCGGGCCCGTTCCAGGCGACGCAGTTCCGTCACGTCGTGCAAGACCAGAAGCGTCCCCATGCGATCGGCCCCTCCCCGCCTGAGCGGCACGGCGTGCACCATCAGCGCCATCGGAGGGCTGTGCAACGTGAGTTCCCTCCGGCAGACCGTGCCTGTCGCGCACTCATCACATTCCTGCAGGAGCGTCCGCAGGTCCGGATGCCGAATGATCTCCAGGAGATGCCGCGTCCCTCCAATGTCTTGACCCAGTCGAAGCATGCGGCGGGCGCCTGCATTCATCAGCACGATCTGTCTCTGTTGATCAATGGCGACCAGCCCTTCGACCATGCTCTCGAGGATCCACGCCGTCCTCGCCTGTTCCTCCTCCAGGTCTTTGAGCCTTTCCTGGAGCTTTTGACCCAAGGTGTTGAGCGCCCGGGCTAACGTCGCCAGCTCCTGCTCCGCCGGGACGACAACCCTCCGGCTCAGATCCCCTTCGGCCATCTGATGGGCCGCTTCGACCATGGTGGTTACCGAACGGCTCACCCGACGGGCCATCCAAAGACTCAGGACGATGGCGATCCCAAAAGCCACTACGGCGGCGTAGGCGAGGAGGGGACGGGCGAGGAAGAGCCACACCACCCCGAGGATCACGCCGATGACGAAGACGTAGGTCAGGATCAGTTTCGTCTGAAAACGCCCGACAAGTCTCCGCAACTAGCCCTCCCGATCGAATCGGTAGCCAACCCCCTTGACCGTGACGATCCGCCGGGCCTCAGGACCCAACTTCTCTCGCAGGCGGCGAATATGGACGTCCACGGTTCGGGACTCGATCTCAGCCGCCCGATCATAACCCCACACCCGCTCGAGCAGAAAGTCGCGACTCAGGACCCGACCCCTAGCCTGGACGAGGGCCTTGAGGAGCTCGATCTCCTTGGCGGTAAGAGAAACCCCCTTTCCGCCCAGCCGAACCTGATAGCGCGCGAAATCCATCGTTAACGTGCCCAGCGAGAGAACGCCCTCCTCGGAAGTCGCCGCTCCCCGCCGAAGAATCGCCTTGACCCTGGCGACAAGCTCTCGAGGACTGAAGGGCTTGGTGACGTAATCGTCAGCCCCCAGCTCTAACCCGACCACCTTATCGGTCTCCTCCGCCTTCGCCGTCAGCATGACGATCGGGATGGCGGAGTCCTGTCTGAGGCGGCGACACACCTCGAGGCCATCCACCCGGGGCATGAGGAGATCCAGGATCACCAGGTCGGGTTGCTCACGGCTGACCAGGTCCAAGGCGGCCTTTCCGTCCCGGCATCCCACCACCTGGTACCCCTCCCGCTCCAGGTGATACCGGACCAGGTCCAGGATGTCCTGCTCGTCATCCACCACCAAGACCTTCTTCTTCATGGAGGGCCTCCATCTCTCTTGGTATAATACGGCTTAACCTCTTAAAATAAAAGATCTTTTCGCCTCAGGCCTGTCACCCCTTCACCACGACCGATCAGTGACTCTCCCGCGACCGAGACCGTCACGATGGGGTGTGGATAGAAGGGAGGTCACTCACTTGACAGTCTCAGGGCGGCAGAGGATACTAATGGCCCGCCAGGAGAGGGTGACGATGGATCAATTCGAGAGGCCACCTCGACTATGACTGCGAAAACGCCGATCTCCCGAGTCGAGACGCCGCCAGACCGCCCGTGGACAGAGGAGATGCTACGGGAATCAGCAACACAATTCCAATTGTTGTTTGAAAACAACCCCCACCCGATGTGGATCACCGACCTCGAAACCCTCCGCTTTCTCGCCGTGAACGATGCGGCGATTCAGCACTACGGATACTCCGGCGAAGAATTCTTGGCCATGACCCTGAAAGACATCAGCCCCCCGGAGGATATTCCCGGACTCCTCGAGAGTATCTCGAGGCCCACCCACGGTGTCGACCGGGCAGGGACGCGGAAGCACCTCACAAAGGACGGAACGCTCCTCGAGGTGGAATTGACCTCGCACACGGTCTCCTTTGCGGGACGGCGTGCCGCACTGGCTCTCGCTCACGATATCACCGAGCGGAGACGGGCCGAACGGTCGCTGAAAGAGAGCGAGGAGCACTACCGCGCTGTCGTTGAGAACGTCGCAGATGCCATCGTCATCACCGTGGGCACCACACCGGTCTTTGCCAACAACGCCTTCCTCGCCCTCCACGGTCTTGACGACATGTCCCAGGCCCTCGGAAGCTCCCTCGAGCAGTTGATCGTGCCTGGCGACGCACCGCTGGTCAAGGAGCGAATGCTGACGCGACAGCGAGGCGATCCCGGCGCCAGCGTTTACGAGTACAGGATCCGAAGGACGGATGGTGACGTGCGGACGGTTCAGGCCTCATCCGTGGCTATCACGCACAAGGGAGAGCCAGCCGTCCTGGCTGTCCTCCGCGACATCACCGAGCGCAAGCACGCAGACGCAGCGCTCCGAAGGGCGCACGAAGAGCTGGAACGCGGGGTGCAGGAGCGAACGGTCGAGCTGTCACAGGCCATCGAGATCCTGCAAGAGCAGATCGCCGAACGGCACAAGGCCGAGGACCACTTGCGCAAATCGCAAGAGCAGTTGCACGCCCTCTCGACCCGCCTGCTCTCCATGCTGGAGGAGGAGCGAATCCGCATCGCCCGCGAGACCCACGACGAGCTCGGGCAGGCCCTGACCGCCCTCAAGATCGCCTTGGCCTGGATCCGCCAGCGCTTGCCGGCGGATCAGAAGCCCGTGCACGACAAGGCCGACCAGATGGCCCACCTCATCGACACGACGGTCCAGGCCATCCGCAGGATCGCGACCGAACTCAGGCCTCGCGTCCTGGATGACCTGGGTCTCGTCGCCGCGCTGGAGTGGCACGTGCGCGAGTTCCAAGAGCGCACGGGTGTCGCATGTGCGTTCACGAGCAGCCCCGAGGACATCGTGGTGGACCCCGCGCGGGCCACGACGCTCTTTCGCATCTGCCAGGAAGCCCTGACGAATGTGGCACGGCACGCCAACGCCACGCGAATCGACCTCAGCCTGACACAGGTGGAGGCGGCTCTGTGTCTGGAGGTCCGAGATGACGGGCGAGGCATCCCGGAGGAGGCCGTGGCCGATCCAAAATCGCTGGGATTGATGGGCATGCGGGAACGGGTCCTGCCGTGGGGAGGAGACGTCCACATCCGCGGGATCCGGGGCAGAGGGACCGTCGTCAGCGTCCACATCCCCCTCGGAAAAAAGGAGGCAGGTCTGTCCGGAGCCCCCCCATGATCAAGATTCTCGTCATCGACGACCACGCGATCGTACGCCAGGGACTGAAGCAGATCCTGGCGGAGACCCCCGACCTGGTCGTGACCGGGGAGGCGAGTAATGGGGTGGAAGCCCTGCAGAAGATCCGAACGGGACAGTGGGATGTGGTCGTGCTCGACATCTCGCTGCCGGATCCCAGCGGCCTGATCGTCCTTCAGCAGATCAAGAGCGAGTACCCCGAGCTTCCTGTCCTCGTGCTCACCATGCATGCGGAGGATCAGTATGCCGTACGGGTCTTGAAGGCGGGGGCCGCCGGCTTTCTCACTAAGGAGAGCGCCCCGGATCAACTGGTCAGCGCCATCAATCGGGTGGCCAGCGGAGGCCGGTATGTCAGTCCTTCTCTGGCGGAGAAACTCGTCTCCGACCTGGGGAGCGACCCCAGGAAGCCCCGCCACGAGGTCCTGTCCGATCGCGAGTTCCAGGTCCTGTGTATGATCGCGGCTGGCAAGACGCTCACCAAGATCGCCGAGGAGCTGGGGGTGAGCGTCAAGACCGTGAGCACCCACCGCACCCGGCTGCTCAAAAAGATGCGGCTCAAGAATAACGCGGAACTCGTCCACTACGCCATCCGAAACGGGTTGGTCCGCTGAATCCCTGAGATCCGTCGCTCTTCGCTCCCCTCGTTCTCCCCTCACGCCTCCTCTCACTCCCCCAGAGATCGTTCGTGGCTCTATCGTGCTGCGTGTAGGAATATCAGTACCCTGCGGCAAGAAGAATTTGGACGCAAACCTGGTCAAGAGGGCACGGATTTTGCAAACTTAGACCCACTACCCCTCGAAAGGGGTCCCTGGGACAACCAGGGTGGGAAACCATGGCGAAACGCCCGATCCTGACGAGCAACGACGATCGCGAGCGACGCGAGCTCGTCGCCCCGATCCTCACCCGCGCGGGGTTCAGGCCCTTTCCGCCCATGACGGGCCGTCAGCGGGTGCGTGCGGACTTCCCTATTCGGTTCCTGTCAATCTCGCGATGAGGAGCGGAGGAGGTGAGAGGAGGAGAAATGGCCAAGATCCTAGTGGTTGATGACGATACCGAACTCAGTCGGATGCTCCGGGAAATCCTCGAAGGGGAAGGATACCACGTCACGACGGTCCATACCGGCCAGGACGGGGTCCGCGCCTTCACCCGCGAGCCGTTCGACCTGGTCGTGCAGGATGTAAACCTTCCCGGGGGGGTGTCAGGCTACGGGGCGTGCCAGACATACAAGTCGATCCGCGACACCGTAGCGGTCATCATGATGTCCGGGGAGTTTCACAGCGACCAGGACATAGCCGTTGGTCGCCGGTTAGGCGCCGACGGCTTCCTCCGAAAGCCCTTCCCCCGGGAACGGCTCCTCGAGGAGGTGGTCCGGGGACTCGAGGTGCGCGCGAAGACGCGCGGCGAGATGCCGATATTCACCTGTCGCGGGTGCAAGGCCCTCTTCCCGGTTGAGGACTCACTCCCGCAGGAGGGGAGGGTCCGCCTGGCCTGTCCAAACTGCGGCCAGTTTGCCGAGGTCACCAGGAAGGACGTCGTGTGGGAGAAACCCGATGAGCGCAAGGGACCCCAGGGACCCGAGGCCCGTCGGGTCCTGGTCGTCGAGGACAATGCACACTACCGGCAGTTCCTGGCCTCTCTCTTGAAGCGCGCGGGACACGTGGTCCTCGAGGCCAAGAGTGGACGGGAGGGTCTCGAGTTCTCCGAGAAGTGGCAGCCCCACCTCGTCATTGCCGACATCATGCTTCCCGACGTCGATGGGCTCACCATGGCCACACGGATCAAGGCAGATCCCAAGACGGCCAGGATTCCGATTATCCTCCTGAGCACCTTTAAAGCGGCTGGATATGCAGAGCAGGCAAGGGGGATCGGGGCGGCCTACATGTCACAACCGATCGAGCCAGAGGCCTTCTTAGAAAGCGCCAGGAGAATGCTTCAACGGTAAAGCCCAACTCGGCGCAGACGGAGCAGCAGACGGCCAACCCAACAGGGACCCGAACGTTTCACAGGGGTATTGCCGGAGCCGGGGGATAACGCGAAGCAGGGGGAGTCATGCGGACACGCCCCATCCTGATCATCGATGACGATCACGCGCTGTGCGAGCTGGTCGCCTCGACCCTGAGCCGCACCGGGTTCAAAGTCCTGGCAGCCTTCGATGGCCCGACCGGGATCGAGACGGCCCGAGATGCACACCCCGCCGTCATCCTCTTGGATATGATGATGCCTGGGCTCGATGGTGTTGGTACCTGCGAGCGGCTGAAACAGGATCCGGTCCTCGGGGATATCCCCGTGGTCGGCATGACGGCCTCCGCGGATCTGAAGGTCACCGAAAAGGTCTTCCGTGCCGGGGCCGAGTTCTTTTTGCCGAAGCCCTTTCGGGCCGAGAGCCTGCTCCGCGTGGTGAGGCTGGCCACAGAGACGGCCGAGCGGCAGTCCCGGGCCCCTCGCCGCCAACGTCGAGTCCGGCTCGCGGCCGAGATCCTCGTCCGGTGCCTCATCCGTGAGGGCTCGCATCCCGCCCGAGAGATTGTTGGCCGCACGGGTAACATCAGCCTGACTGGCCTCTTGCTGCTTCTGCCCGAAATCCTCGCGCGCGGCAGCGCCATCCACCTCCAGCTCCAGTTCCCGGAAGCATCGCTTTCCGCGGAGGCCCGGGTGATCTGGCACGATCCCCAGCCGGTCTCCGACAACCGATTCCGCCATGGTATCCATCTCATGCGCTTTGCCCACGATATCGATCTCGTGGAGTATCGACGCTTCCTCAACCACCTCGCGGCGGGCCATGC
>CAYSDK010000031.1:0-20883 GCA_964429865.1 uncultured bacterium | reverse complement strand
CATTTCGGAAGACTCGCCGGGTAAGGGTTTCACTTCGAAGCCAACGATGGGTCGCATTGCCCGCGCACTCCCATGAGATTGCCGGCCAAGGAGGTATGGTGAAGGTGAGGATTCTCGAGCGAACTTATGGGAGCCCCTGCAGGATGTCCTGCGCCCGCCGCGCATCCCCGGAGTTGGGGAACTTGGCCTTAAGCTCTTGGAGCACGCGTTTCCCCTGAGCCTTCTCGTTCAGCTCCAAATAGGCATTGCCCTGCTTCAGCATCGCGGCGGGAACCTTGGCGCTGTCGGGATACTCCTTGATCAGCTTGTCAAATTCCCGGATTGCCTCCCGGTATTTCCGTTGGCTGTAGTAGGATTCGCCAAGCCAGTACTGGGAATTGGGGACCAGGCTGGTCTTGGGATAGAAGGTCAGATAGCTCTTGAAGCCGCTGATGGCCAAATCGTAGTTGCCCTTGTGGTAGTCATTCAACGCCTTCGTGTACACCTCCTCCGGTGAAGGAAGGGATCCCTGCATCACCGGCTTGTCCGGAACGGTCGCGCCCGGGGCCTGCGGCAGCGCAGAGGCTCCACCCCGCGGAGGCAGGGGCTGGCCAGTCGAGGGACCAGGCTGCCCCGCCCCGGGCGATGCGGCTTGGGGTGCAACACCCGGGAGGGGAGCGGGGAGCTGACCTGTTACAGAGGTCCCGCCGGGTCTCACCGCCTCCCCCGAGAGGCGGGCCACTTTCACCTCGGTCGCATCCAGTCGCTTGCCGAGCTCCGACAGCCGGTAGTTGGCCTCTTCCAACTGGCCCTGCACCATCCGGGTCTCGACCGCCAGCTCCTCCAGGCGGACCACGAGATCGGTCGGCCGGGACCCTCCATCACCCCCCGCCCGTTTCGTCATGGCGTTGACGTCCCCGCGGAGGTTTCGGACGTCCTGCTGAAGGGCCTGGAACTGTTCCGTGGTCACCATGCAGGCATTGCTCAGCAGGGCAGTGCCGACGAGGAGGAGCCAGACGAAATACCTCACCATCATCATCTCCTCATGAGATCACCCCGAATACGGGTGTGTTTCCCTTGCGCGGAGGAGGGAGCGACGTGCGCTCCCTCCTTCCGATTGTCTTCCGCTGCCTCGGCTACTTCTGTATAACGAAGTGGCCCCGGCGGTTCCATTTCCAGGCGGCTTCGTCGTGGCCAAGGACAAAGGGCCGCTCCTCGCCATAGCTGATCGTCGAGATCCGCTTGGCATCGATCCCCCCGGCCACCAGGTAGTCCCGGACCGTTTTGGCCCGGCGGTCGCCTAGTCCCAGGTTGTACTCGTTGGTCCCCCGATCATCGCAGTGCCCCTCGACCATGGTGCGCGCGGCCGGGTTGGCCTTGAGCCACTGTATGTCCTCGTTCAGGGCCTGCTTGGCATCGTCTCTCAGAACGGCCTTGTCGAAATCGAAGAAGACATCCTTCAGCGGGCCCTCCCCCGTTGGCCTCGCCCCGGGCTGTACAGGAGCCTCTGTAATCGGCTTCGCCGGGGTGACCTGCTCCGCGCCCGGACCCCCCGCGGCCCCTGGGCCACCTGCTCCCACCTCCGGCTTCTTGGGACAGCCGGTTAACAGCAGGGCCGCGCCCAGGATAAGAATCGGACCCCAAAACCTCCCTCCGGACCACCGCTGTTCTTTCGCCTCTCTCCCTCTCACCATCCTCTCCTCCTTTCTGTGGTATGACACCCCCTCCCCGGCATCCCAGATCGTCAGGGCGACCAATCCGGGGCAAAGCTCTTGGAGCCGCTTCGCGTCAGGCGCTTCTGTCCCGATCCATCGGCGTGCATGACATAGATATCTTTATTCCCGCTTCGATTCGAGGTAAAGACCAGGTGCCGCCCGTCAGGCGACCACGCGGGGTCCTCGTTGACCCCGGCGGTGGTGATCTGCTGCACTCCGGTTCCATTGGGATTCATGAGGTAGATCTGGAAGCCTCCACCTCCCCGGTTGGAGGCAAAGACGATCTTGTCGCCTCGCGGCGACCAGCGGGCGGACGCATTGTACTCCCCCTCAAAGGTCAGTCGCTGGAGATTCGTCCCCTCGAGATCCATCATGTAGATCTGCGGAGAACCACCCCGATCCGAGGTGAAGACGATCTGCCGCCCGGTGGGAGAGAAGGAGGGAGAGACCGAAATCGCGAGGCCGTTCGTGAGGCGCCGGAGCCCCCCGCCCGTCGGCCGCATCAGGTACAGGTTTGTCCCCCCATCCTTGCTCAGGGACAGGGCGAGCCACTGGCCCGTGGGGGACCAGCCGGGAGAGATGTTGAGCCCGGGCAACGCCGATACCTTGTCCCGCCGCCCCGTCTCGAGATTGAGGAGGTACAGATCAGGATTCCCATCCCGGTAGGACGTATACGCAAGCAGCTTTGCGTCAGGCGAGAAACGCGGCGAGAGGTTAATGGATCGGTTCCCCGTGGCGATCGTTGGGTTGTGGCCATCGTAGTCCATCAGGTAGAGTTCGGTCGCACCCTTCTCGGCGCTGGCGTAGGCGATCCGGGTCGAGGCAACCCCTCGCTCGCCGGTGAGCCGCAGCACCACCTCGTCGGCCAGTCGGTGAACCATCGACCTGATGGCGGTGACCTCTCCGAAGTAACGCTTGCCGCCGAGAAAGACCCCGCGGCTCACGTTATAGACACGCCCCTCAAGGGTCAGGTCCTTCCCCCGCTGCGTGAGCTCCGCCACGACCATGGCCTGGACCTTCAGGTGATTCAAGGGCGCGAGCACCTTCTCCTCTTCGCCCAGGCGGACCTCCCTGGCGTTGAACGGCAGGAAGGTGGGCGGCAGCACCTCGAAGACCGTGGAGAACTCCAGATCATCCACCAGGACCGACAGGGCCTGCGCGGCCAGATCCCCACCCCCCGACACGCCTGAGGGGCGCAACCCCACCACGGCGATGGGGATGCGCTGAATCACCGTCCGCGTGACCGTGATATCCACCTGGGCCGATGCGATGGCGGCCAGCAACCCACTGGACAAGAGCAAGAGCCAGATGATCCGCGCGAGCCTCGTCATGCCGTTACTCCCCACGCATCTCAAAGTGGAACCGCACCAGCAGCGTCTCCTGCGCAAAGAGCGGAGGGAATTGGGGGAGAGGAACCGCCTCCTGGACCGCCCGCAGGGCCGATTGATCCAAAAAGATACTCCCCGAAGGGGTCAAGACCTGGATATCGCGGACCATGCCAGAACGTACCACGGTGAAGCCAAGCGTCACCCGCTGTACCTGACGGGCCGCGAGGCCCAAGGAGGGCTCAACCCAGCGACTGCTCACCTTCGCCTGGATCAGTGCCAGATAAATGCTTAAAGAGGGATCGGCGTTCTCGGCGGAGGCGCCGCCCTCCGAGACGACCCCGACGAGCCCACTCCCACCCTGGCCAGGCAAAGCCGTCTGCACCGGGGCCTGGTAGACCTTCGCCGGCGAAGATGCCACCCCGGACGACTGGGGGGCTTTCGGGGGCGTCGGTGCCACCTTTTGCTTCTTGGGCAGGGCCAGTGTGTCTGGCGAAGGCGTCGGAGCCTCAGGTTTCACCTCGGATACCTTCGCCTTCGACGGCGGGGTCGCTGGCGTCGGAGCCTTCGGGGCCTCCACCTTCGGGGCCTCCACCTTCACAGCCGGCTTCCCCGCAGGCGACGACGGCACCTTTTGTGTCCCCGGCAGGTCCACCAACGTCACCTTGTACGCCACCGGAACGAGAAACCGGTGCGCGTAGAGCGAAGGAGTAAGAAACACCCCGGCGAAAACCAGAAAGTGCAACACCAGGGAGAAGGCCAGATTGACCGTCAGCTCTCGGCGCTCCCCGTCCATCGTCCACGGGTGCCCCACTCCCCTACGGCCCTCTTTCTTGAGGATGCAGGGGCTCGGTCACCATGCCCAGCCGGTCGATCCCGGCCTTCTTCACCGCGTCCATCACCTGAACCACCACCCCATAGGGGACCTTCTCGTCAGCCCGCAGAAAGACCGCCGCTTTCGGATTCCGCTTCTGCAGACCGGTCAGCACCTTCTGGAGCCGGCCCAGGGTGATCTGCTGGTCATCCAGATAGATCATCTTGTCCTTGGTGACGGTCAGGATCAAGCGCTCTTCGGGCTGGACATTTCTGGTCTCGGTGCGCGGGACCTGAACGTCGATCCCTCGGATCATCATGGGGGCGGTGATCATAAAGATAATGAGGAGCACCAACACCACATCCACGAAGGGGGTGACGTTTATCTCGGACAGGGCACCGCCCAGCCGCTGCTCCGATCCGGGAAGGTGCGCGCTCATCGTCCCCCCACGAGCCGCTCTGCCAGGCTCATAAACTCCAGGGAAAAGATATCCAGACGAGTCCCAATACCGCGGATGCGATTCACGAAATAGTTATAGGCGATGACCGCCGGGATGGCCGCAGCCAACCCCGCGGCGGTGGCGATCAGGGCCTCGGCGATGCCCGGGGCCACAGCCCCCAGATTGGCGGACCCCGCCGCCCCGATCCCGACGAAGGCGTCGATGATGCCCCAGACCGTGCCAAAGAGGCCGATAAAGGGGGTCACGCTGCCGGTCGTGGCCAGGAAGATGAGATGACGCTCTATCTGGGACAGCTCCCCCAGACTGGCATGCCTAAGCGTTCGACCGATCCCCTCGAGGATCTCACCACTCCGCTCCGCCGGCGGCGTCAAGGACATCCCTCCGGGATTGCCGCCGGGGTGCGGATTTCCCCTCCCATGCTGACTGAGCTCCCGAAATCCTTCGCGAAAGAGCCCCACCACCGGAGATGCGGGGTACCGCTTGGCCTCCTCATACATCGCACTGAGATTCTTGGACGTGCGAAAGAGGCGGAGAAAAGCGTCCGACTGCCGCTCTGCCTTTCGCAGGGTCCTCAGCTTTGCGAAGATGATGGCCCAGGAGGCGATGGAGAAGAAGAGGAGGAGAAGGAGGACCCCCTTGGCCACCGGCCCCGCTTGCAGGACGAGATGCAACACACTGATCCCACTCATAACGCGTCATCTATAGCACGGTCCCCCGGAGGCGTCAAGGGGTAGTGCCCACGTGTCCGTCGCTCCACCAGCACTTGGGAGACTGAGGGACCTCCTCCGGAAAGGACGAAGATCCTCGGCCAGATAGAAATGTGAGCTGCCCTCTTCGCGAGGGTGCTCAAAGGGATGTGAAGGGGCCCGTACCAGCCCCTCTGGAATGCGTCAAGCTGCTTTGTCCCGCTTATTATGGCGGGGCGAGGGGCCGCCAGGAGCGGATTTCTTATTCGGCTCGGGAAGAGAAGGCTCCCAGTGTGTCCGCTGCTTCAGGGCCGATCGGATAATCCGGAGCTCCCGGTCCCCGAAGCCCCCTTCGTTTCCGAAAACCTTGTGCATGTATCCGCCTCCCCCTAAAGAAACCCCCGGACAGTGGGCGAAAAAGCAACAATCGTGCCAGGGCTAGCCCGAGAATCCCCCTCCACCACACAATTAGACACCTTGTGTCACCAAAAGATTACCGTGACCACCCCGTCTCGGCAACGGCGTCCCGGGGATGAGGCACTCTTCCCCGCGTTGACAACGCACGACCCCTTTGTTAACGTCAGATGATATTGTTTCGGAGAGAGCAAGATTCTCTCCTGCGCCCGTCTTCGCCGGGATGCATATGCTGCGCCTCGATGCGATAGATGTTGCCCTGCTCCCACGGATCAATCCCATCTTTCGGGATTATCTTCAGGGAAGGTCTCCGCTCCGCGATTTCTATCGCTGGGACCCCCGAGAGCCGCAGGGGCAGCTCGTAGAGTCTCTCACGCGCCGGAGCTACCCCCGGGACGAGCTGGCCACCATTCTCACCGACCAGAACCGGGCCTGGGGCGCAGGCAACGCGCTCGTCGAAGGGATCGCACGCCTGCGCGATCCCCAGGCGATCACGGTAGTGACCGGTCAGCAGGTGGGACTCTTCGGTGGCGCCCTGTACACCTTGTACAAGGCTCTCACGGTGGTGGCGGTGGCCCGCCAGCTCGAGTCAGAGTGGCAGATCCCCTGCCTCCCCCTCTTTTGGATGGCCTCGGAGGACACGGACTTTGCCGAGATTGACCACGTCACCATGCCGGACGAGCAAGACCGGGTCACGCTTCTCCGCTACGTCCCGCATGAAGGCTTCGGGACCGATCTCCCGGCGACTCATGCGTTCACCCCGGAGATCGGCGGGGTCCTCGACGCCTTCAGGCAGGCGGCGGGCGCGAGTCGACTTCAGGAGAAAGCCCTTGCGCTGCTCCACGATTGTTATCGTCCCGGGGCAAATCCGGTTGCGGCCTTCGGCCGGTTGCTCTCCTCCCTCCTCGGAAAGCAGGGTCTGATTCTGGTGGATCCTTCCGACGGACGCCTCAAGGCGTTAGCCCGCTCCCTGTTCCTCCACGAGATCGTCACCGCGCCCGCCTCGGCACGGCTGGTCCAGACTGCCTGGGAGAAGCTTCGCACTCTCGGCTACCCTCCGCAGGTCCGTCTCAGGGGAGAAGGCCCCAACCTCTTCTACCTGCACGAGGGGCGCCAGCCCCTCAAACAGGTCGGGGACCGACAAGCGCTCGTGCAGATTGTGGAGAAGACCCCGGAGCGCTTCAGCCCCAACGTGATCCTCCGGCCCATCATGGAGAGTTTCCTCTTCCCGACGCTCGCCCACGTGGGGGGGCCGCACGAGATCGCCTACTACGCCCAGCTCCGGGGGGTCTTTGACCACTTCGACATCCCGATGCCCTTCATCCTCCCTCGGGCGTCCCTCACCCTCGTGGAAGGCCGCATCGAGCGACTCGTCAAGAAACATGATCTGACGTTCCCCCGCCTCCACGAAGACCCCGAGCGGGTTGTCCGCCAGGTTCTTCGCCGCTCTCTCCCCAGGAGTTTTGTGGCGAAGCAGCAGAGGGTCGTGCGGACGGTGCTCAAGAGCTTCGAAGAGCTCAAGGTGCTGGTCTCGACCCTCGATCCCACGCTCACCCCCCGGGTGGGTCGGGGGGAGGGTTTGGTGAAGAAGCAGATGGAAGATATGGAGCGGCTCCTCCTCCGCTCCCTCAAGCGCCGTAACCAGGAGATCCGGACCCAGGTCCTCCGGGTCCTGACTCATCTGCTCCCCCACGGAGAGCTGCAGGAGCGGGTGTACGGGTTCATGCCGTATCTCTGCCGTCACGGGCTCCCCCTCCTCGATGTGATCGCGGGTGCCATCGACGGGCCGGGATGGGACCACCGGCTCCTCTATCTGGGCGCCTCACGTGCTAGCGATGACCGTTGACCGACGACCGATGACAGCAGACCAAATCATCACGGTCATCGGACATCGGTCGTCGGTCGTCGTCTCGCAGACGTCGGACTTCGGACATCGGACCTTGGACTTCCTATGAAGATCGGCATCACCTGCTATCCCACCTATGGCGGAAGCGGCGCCGTCGCGGCTGAACTGGGCATCCAGCTCAGCCAGCGGGGCCATCACGTCCACTTTGTCAGCTACGCCCTCCCATTCCGCCTCCCCACGTTTCAGCAGAATCTCTTCTTTCATCAGGTAGAGATGATGTCTTATCCCCTCTTCGAACACACCCCCTACACGATCACCCTGGCGGCCAAGATGGCAGATGTGGCCATGGCAGAGGGTCTCGATCTGCTGCACGTCCACTATGCCATTCCGCACGCCGTCTCCGCCGTCCTGGCCCGAGAGGCGGTGGGCGGCCGGTTGAAGGTCCTGACCACGCTTCACGGGACGGACATCACCCTGGTGGGAACTGATCCATCACTCCGCTCGATTACACGACTGGCCATCAATATGAGCGACCGCGTCACCGCTGTTTCATCCTATCTGGAACAGAAAACGCGCGAAACCTTCCTTCCGGACCGCCCCATCCGGGTGATCCCGAACTTTGTCGACAGCTCTCGATTCCGCCCCGGGCGGGATGAGGAGGCCCGGAGCCGTTTTGCTCTCCCTGGAGAGCGCATCCTCCTCCACATCAGTAATTTCCGCCCCGTCAAGCGGGTCACCGACGTGATCCGGATCTTCGCCGTAGTCCAGCGCGAGATGCCGGCGAAGCTCCTCATGGTGGGGGACGGGGTCGAGCGGTTCACGGCCCAGCACCTGGCGCGAGAGCTGGACATCGAAAAGGAGGTCTTGTTCCTGAGCCGCCAGGAGGACATCCCGGGCCTCATGAAGGTCGCCGACCTGTTCCTGCTCCCGAGTGAACTGGAGTCTTTCGGGCTGGCGGCGCTTGAGGCCATGAGCTGCGAGGTTCCGGTGATCGCCAGCCGGGTGGGCGGCCTGCCCGAGGTGATCGAGGACGGCGTGAGCGGACTCTTGCGTCCTGTGGGGGACGTCGAGGGAATGGCCCGGGAGGCACTCAGGGTTCTCGCGGACGGCGCGCTCCACCTCCGTTTGGCGCAGGCGGGACGCCGGCGAGTCCTCGAACACTTCGACGCCCCCCGGATCGTCCCCCACTACGAGGCCTTGTACCGGGAGCTGCTCGAGGAATAGGTCCACCGATTCAAGCCGACCTCGCCCTCATGACGCCTCGAAAGGGAACCCACGAGAGGAGGTCACGTTGATCACTCAGACCCTGAGCAAGTTCCAGGCCCCTGCCCTGAACCTCCTGCGGATCATGGCCGGCTTTCTTTTCTTCCCGCATGGGGCGCAGAAGCTCTTCGGTCTGTTTGGCGGATTCGGGGGGCAACCCGGCGCGACGGCGCCGCCCTTGTCGCTGATAGGCGTCGCGGGCGGCCTGGAGTTTTTCGGCGGGCTCCTCGTCATGTGTGGGCTGTTCACGCGGCCGGTCGCCTTCATCCTGTCGGGGCTGATGGCAGCCGCCTACTTCATGGGGCACTTTCCCCAGGGAGTCTGGCCGCTCCTCAATCAAGGCGAGCTGGCGGTGCTGTACTCCTTTGTCTTCCTGTTCCTGGCGGCGGGCGGCGGCGGGGACCTCAGTATCGACGGCGTGCTCGTCAAGCGCAGGAGGTGAGGGTGCGCTTCCCAGCATTCACTGAACGCTTGCGTGCCCGGAACAGGGCACCCACAGTGAATCGCGAGTTGATGACGCTGGTCGGCCCGACGTATTCCACCTGAACGAGGCCCGCCCTCTCCATCAACTCAACCAGATCCCGAACCGGGACCGCTCCCCCCACTCATTCCGACCACGCCTCGAGGCTGCAAGCGACGTCGGGCGGCAGGCCCTCCTGTAAGACGATATCGGCAAACTGAAGGCGGCCGCCCGGTTTCAGCACGCGGAAGATCTCCGCAAAGCTCTGCCCTTTCAAGGGAGAAAGATTCAGCGCCCCGTTCGAGATCACCACATCGAAGGTGCTATCGGGGTAGGGGATCGCCTCCGCGCCCGCGAGACGGATCTCGGCGTTCGACATGCCGGCTCGGCTCAGATTCTTCTCCCCTCGCTCCACCATCTCGGGCGTGAGATCAATGCCACAGGTCTGCCCCGTCGGCCCGGCGAACCGGCTGGCGACGATGAGGTCGAATCCGGCCCCGCACCCCACATCGAGGACAGCCTCGCCCGGCCCGATTGCCCCCAAAGAGAACGGGTTCCCCACCCCGCAAAAAGCCTCGAGCACCTCGTCGGGCATCGCCGAAGCCACCGCCGGATCATACCCCAGGAGCAGAGCGCCCGCCCTCCCCGTCGCGTAGGAGAACTTGCCTGCGGCGGATGATGATACGGCGGCGTACTTCTTCCGCACGGCGTCCAGGATCGCCAGCACATCGATCTCTTTCGCCACCGTCAGGCCCTCCCCGGGGTGCGACTGTGCTGCTCCCCGGCAGCCCGCGCGAGGCTCGCGCCCGGGACAGGATGGTATCGTCGAGAGAAGACGGAGTCGGGGGGCGAGGTGCTCACGAACGGCGGAGGCGCTCGGCCGCCTCGGAAAGCGCGCAGAGCTTCCGGAACGCGATGTCGACCGTCCCCACCGGCCGATCGGCGAAGGTGCCGAAGCCGCAGTCGGGGTTGAGGAAGACGCGCTCGGGACCCACCACCTGCGCCACCCGCCGGACTCGCGCAACGATCTCCTCCGGCGCTTCCACCTCGGATGTCCTGGGGTTCACGGCCCCGAACCCGATCTGGGCCCCCGGAGGCAGGCCCCGGAGGGCCTCGGGTGAGCCGGCCCGTGGCGTGGCGTACTCCAGGACGAACTGGTGGACCTTCATCCGGCCGAAGTAAGAAATCAGCGGATCATACGGGCCCTCCAGAAGGACGTCTTCCTTCTGGCTCCAGTTGCCCCGGCAGACGTGGACCGCCAGCACGGGGCCCTCGATGCCCTCCACGACCCGGTTGATGAGATCCACGGCGAAATCGAGCTCCTTTTCGGGGCTCGCGCTGGCCGCCAGAGCCGCGCACATGAAGGTCCGTGTCGCGGATTTGCCGGCGAAGACCAGCTCCGTCAGTACCGGCTCATCGAACTGGACGATGTCGGCTCCCGCCGCCGCCAGGTCGCGGAGCTCTGATCGGAGGATCGCCACGATGTCATCCGCCAGGGCCTCCCGCGTCGGATAGGCGTCTTCCGAAAGGCCCTTGACCCAGGTCGAGCGGCTCAAGAGGTACGGACCGGGCAGGGTCACCTTCACCGGCTTGCGCGTGTGCGCGCGGAGGAACTTGAGGTCATTGGCCACCAGGGGCTCGCGCGGCCGGAGCTTCCCGACGACGGTCGGGTTCTTGATGGCAAAGGCCGGCACATCCAGGGCGTTGAGCAGCGCTTCGAAGGCAGCCTTGTCCTCGACGTACTCGAGGAGTTCCGCCATCGACATCAGCCGGATCCCATCCAGGCGGTCGCAGATGAACGAGTAGAAGTTGTCGCGGCGCTGCTCGCCGTCCGACACGATGTCGACGCCGGCGTCCTCCTGGTACTTGATCGCCAGGAGCGTGGCCTCGTCCTGGAGCGCCCGGAGGTCGGTCCGCTTCTTCTTCATCGCCTCGAGGAGCCACGACGGGCGGGGCCAGCTCCCGACGACCGTGACCGGGTAGAGGGGCCAGCGACTCATGACATCACACCCTCTTCAGCGGGACGTGAATCGGAACCTGCCGGATGAGGGATTGGGTAACGGGGGAGCGGACCAGCGTCTCTTCCCATAGGGCCTCGAGCACTTCGTCGTCCGCCTCGGCCTCGACGTAGAGTGACCCTTCGACAGCCCGCAGGCCGGGATGTCCCTTCTGCTCGATGCCCAGGAAGACCAGGATGTTGTCGGCCTGGGCTTTCAGGGAGATCTCGAGGTTCCGGATGTCGATCCCCCGCTGTGACGCCCGCCACTGGAATCCCACGACGAGGCAGCCGCCGAGGGCCGCCAGCAGGTACTCCACAGCACTCGGGGCCGGATCCTGGGTCTCGAAGCTCGCGGGCTGCCCCACGGCGAAGGAGTGATTGCGGATGAACGCCCTCGCCTGCATCTCCCCCGTCCATCGGACGCGGGCTATCCAGGCGAAAGACCGTGCCCGCTCGAGATCGGCGCGGAGCGCGTCGTCCGCGCCCTTCTTCTGAACGAAGTACCGGATGACTCTCCCTTCGGCCGGCGCCGTCACCAGGAGCGTGTGCCCCACCAGGCGGCACCAGGCCGGGAGATCTTCCTTGACGCTGACCTCCCGGCTCCGCAGCTCGAGCACTCCTCCCGCCGGAAGGGGCTGCATCGCGTTCCGGATGATCAGGAGCAGGCCACTCCCGCAGTCGAGATCGCCGCCGTCGCACACCGTATCGGCGACAGGCAATGGAGCTTCGCCACCCATGCCTCAGCCCTGCAAACCGCCTCAATAGGTGACGGCGGGACTGTGCTCTCCGAGGAACTCGACCAGCTTCGCCCCTCCGACGATCACCGCGCCGTCGATGAGCCGTCCCTCGTCAAGCTTCCGCCGCTTGAAGCAGGGGGAGCAGACGTACACCTGGCCCCCAGCCTTGACGAAGTTCGACATCAGCTCCCTGAGGGGGGCGAACCCCTCCTCGTGAATATCGTCGGCATAGCCCTTCTGGCAGAGGCGCACGCCCTCGGTGCTCAGGAATACCATCGTCTCTTTCTCGGACGCGACCGCGGCATTGGCCACGACGAAGGCAACGGTCGCCTTGTCAGGATTATCTTTGGCAGAGGTGAGACTCACGCAGAACTTGCCCGCCATGTTCTATCCCTCCCTTCGTCGAATCCAGTACTCGGGATGCTCCCACAGAAGAAGCGTGTGCCCCGTCAGTCGGCACCACGCCGGCAGATCCTCGGGAGCGCCCGGATCGTGCGCCGTGACCCGCAACACCTCCCCGGGCCTCATGGACTGCAGGCGAATCCGCAGTTCAAGGACCAGGTCGCCGCACGCCATCTGGCCGGCGTCCCACTCCGCGTCTATGCGGGGTGCGCCAGCCGCGCCGGAAGCGGGGCGGCGAACCGAATCCAAGACCCCCACCCTTTCCTCCCCCGACGCCCAGAGACACCCGGGGTGGGAAACCGTGCCGAAGCCTTCCTGGCGGCCGGCCCAATCCCATCCCGCCCGAAAGCACTCGTGGTGATCGATATACGCGAACACATGGTCCCTGAGTTCCCCTCGATCCTGTGCCAGAGCGCCGGCCAGGCATGACAGACATCGCGGGGCATTCTTGAAGCCCATCGCAAGGCTCATCACGGCCTCGTGGCCGCACAGGCCTCGCGCGCAGGAGGCGCACCCGGCCCCCTGCGTCTCTTCCAGAAAGCGCAGGACCGTCTCCGTGCGGAGTGACTCGTCGGGTGCCAGCGCACCAGCCATGATCGAGGGGCCTCCGGGGGAGGTGTGAGTATACACCGATTCCGGACTCTCTTACAGCTCCCGGTAGGTGAGCTTCCGGACCCACCCTGTCTTCTCGGGATGCTCCTTCCCGTCCACTTCCACGTAGGCCTTCGGGAGGGCGTTGACGGGCTCGCCGTCCTGCTTGGGGCTCATGATGAGGTCCCGATTCCGGGACCAGACCACCCGGCGCTCGTCGAGATTCCCAAAGTAGTAGTTGACCCGGGCCGGATCGGGGCCGAAGGTGCCGTCGGCCGTCGTCAGGCGGACGAGCCTCTCGTTGTCGGCATTCACGGGGAACTCGCCCGCGTAGAGATCGGCCACGGACACGTCGTGGGGAATCCAGCCGATGCCGGGGGCGTAGAACTCCGCCCAGCAATGATAGCTCTGATCTTGGTCCTGGCCCCGGAGTTCCGGTTTGAGGAAGGAACCGTACACGATCTGGGTCGGGATCCCCTTGGCCCGGGCCAGGGAGGTCCAGAGGGATTCGAAGTCGGTGCAGTTGCCGGTGCGGAAGGTCAGGCAATAGCTGGTGCTTCCGACCGGGGAGGCCTTCATGTTCTTGGGATCCTTGACCCAGTACTCCACGTATTCTATCGTCCAGTCGTAGAGTTTTCGGGCCGCCCGGACCGGATTAGTCTCGTTGCCCACGACCTGGTCTGCAAGCTTGCGGATCTGGTCGTCAATCTCGACGTGTTTGTTCGGTTGCAGATACTTGGCGAAGCGCGCGCGGTCGGCGTCCGTGATCGGCTTTGCCTTGGCCGGGTCCACACTCACCCGGACCTCCGAGCGCTTCACGACGAAGGTGGTCAGCACCTTGAATTCCTTCTCCTTCGGGTTCTGGGCTTCGAGGTACAGGACCCTGCTCCCTTCCGAATCGCGCTCGATGCGGTGGGGATACGGCGCCTCCACGCGGAAGCTACTTACCTGCTGCGCGGGATCGTTTTCCTGGGGAAGGGCAAACCAGACGCGGACCCGCTTGGCCCCTTCCGGAACATTGACCGTGAGCTCGTTCCGCAAATCAAAAGTCGCCTGCTTGAGGCCCGGGGATCCCTCCTTCGCGGCAAAGGCGACGGGGAAAAGCGACGCGATTCCGAGGCCGAGAACCGTCATGATGCTGAAGATCAAGAGGACTCGAGACCGGAAGTTTCGCGCATCCATCGTAATGCCTCCTTGAAATGCAGTGGGAGTGAGATGGGGCCAGCCGAGGTGCCGAAATGAATTCTGAGGAGACGCGCGAATGAGGCTAGATCGGGATGGACTATCAGTCAAATAGGTAATTCTGATCCAAAATGCGTTCCGCATTCGTAGGCCCGATGGATGCTATTGAGCTACCGACTAGGAAAATTCCCAGGCTTGGGTGGGGATATAGGAACGCCCGTGCGAAGAGACCGAGGGAAGTGAGTGATGGTTAGAAAGGAGCCACCTGCTCCTCGGTGGGCTCTGCTCAGCAGTACCACGGTTCGGTGAGGTAGGGGATGGTGACCCGCGCTGGCGTCTGGACCGAGAGTGGCAGGGGCCGCCCTAAGCCTCCCGGGGCCTGCTCGGCCAGTAACCACACCTGCGCAAAGATCTCGCGCCGACTTGCCCCACGCGCCGTCGCCGCCCCGACGAGGGCTTGAATGTCCCCCTGCAACCGGTCCACGCGGGGGTCCGAGTGCCGCCACGGGTAGATCAGGGCGGTCTCATCAAACGGCCCCACGATCTCCTGAACTTCGGGGAGCTCCAGGAGCTTTGAGCCGGCCGGGATCAACAGGCGAATCGCCAGCTGAATGGGGGCGACGTGGTCACTCAGGTCAAGCTCTGCTAACAGCGAGAGCAGCTCCTGGTAGCCCTCGATCGAGATCCAGGGGGTGAACGCGACGAAGGTCGGATGGAGGGTGAGCCCCGCCTCACGGCAGAGACGGACGACCCGGAGAAAATCATCGCGGGTATGGCCCTTGTTCAACCGCTCAAGGACGCGGTCATCGATCGACTCCACCGCACTGGTGACAAAGAGACACCCGGTCTCTTTCAGGGTGGTGAGATGCTTGGCATGTTTCAGGAGATGCTCGATCTTGATGGTCACATCATACGTCAGGTGTGGGTGTTCCGCACGAAGGGCCCGGACGAG
Source organism: uncultured bacterium (assembly GCA_964429865.1). Classification (GTDB taxonomy): domain Bacteria; phylum Methylomirabilota; class Methylomirabilia; order Methylomirabilales; family CSP1-5; genus CSP1-5. Next base: position 6,058 of record CAYSDK010000031.1, on the reverse strand, counting down.
GGCCAGGGCGTGACCGATCCCATTGAAGAAGTCGGGGTCGCCAAAGGTGATATGCTCCGCGCCGGCCGCCACCTGCCGCCTGATGTCCTCCAGGACCACATCCTGCTGGACGATGCGGAATTGCCCCTGATAGACCGGGACCACCGGGCAGTGCCGACACAGATGTTTGCAGCCGCGACTGGCCTCCGTATATCCCACGGTTCGACTCTGCCCATCGCCGACTTCGAGCTGCGCATACTTCGATAGCGCCGCGAGGCCGCTCCGGTCCGGGACCACGAATTGCTGCTTGGCCAGCGAGACGACCGGTTCGATCTGGAAAACCTTCTTCGCGCCCGCCGGCGCAGCGCGAAGTCGCTCAATGACGCTCCCGAGCCCCGCTTCGAACTCCCCTCCCAGGACCGTGTCCGCCCCGAGCCTGCGTAACAGGGGCTCATTCATCGAGGCATAGAGCCCGTAGAAGCAGAGATGGGCGTCCGGATTCAGCGCCTTGACCCGCTCGGCGACCCGCGTGGCGATCCTCGTCGCCGTGTGCATCGGTAGATAGAACGCCACGACCTGGGCGGCGCGAACCGCCTCCTCGTCGAGAGGCTCCACGGCGAGGTCGAGACAGGTGACGCGGGCACCCGCCTTGCGAAGCCAGGCTGCCGGGGAGGCCAGCCCGAAGGGCTGCCGGCCCAATTCATACGTGGAGATCAGTACGACCTGCACCAGAGACCCCTTCTGGCCGCCAGCGTCATCGAACGAAAGAAAACCTCTGCCGTCGCTCCCCGCCGGGGTGGCGAGCCGTGTTTCAGGAGTTTTCCTCGACGTTACGCGAAGGGAGAGGTGCCGCCCTTGGATGGCTGGTAAAAGGGATTCTTCCCCGCAGCGTGATCGGTCGTATCGATGACCTGGCGGATCTCGGGGACCGCCTCCTTGAGCACGACCTCGATCCCCTGCTTGAGGGTCACATCGACCATCCCGCACCCCTGGCAACCCCCGCCGAGGGCGATGTAGGCGATGTTATCCTTCACGTCGAGGAGGGCGACGTGCCCGCCGTGGCTAGCCACACCTGGGTTGATCTGGCTGTCAATCACCTCCTGGACGGCCTGCGCCTTGGGGTCCGTCCAGAGGGGGTTCGGATTGTCGACCTTGAACCCGCTTTCGGTGACTCCATCCAAAAAATCGACCGTCGCGCCCTTCAGGTTGGGGGCACTGTCGGGATCGACGAGCACATCGAAACCCCCGGCATTGACCACGGTGTCCTCGGCCCCCCTCTCCCCTGCGCCCACGAACTGCAGTTCGTACCGGAAACCGCCGGGGCCGCGCCCCCTGATCGCCACGCGCAGCGCGAGATCCTTCTGGTCCTCACCTTCGAGGATCGCCAGGACCTTCTTCTTGGCCGCATCGGTAATCGTAAGCATTCCCTCCTCCTTACAGGGTCGAGCCCCCTGATCCACTCACTGGAAAAACGCAACCTCCCGTAGCTGTAATTATAATCGTAACTGTCGGCAATTGTCAACCGGAAGCTTCCGCGCGGGTCTTACAGGGCGGGGTGATAATGAATTCCAGCCGCCGATGCGCCTCACGGAGCGCGGCCTCGACGCGGTCGGGGGTGTCGTCGCGGGCGAAGATGAAGCCGAGGTAGCGCGACCCCTCCGGAAGCGGAACGACCGGCTGTCCCACGGGAACTGTCAATCGGATCTCTTCCACACCCGGAACCGTCCGGGCCTCCTCCTGCCCCCGCACTTCACGGAGCACGCCAGCCCGCGGGATCGGGATCATCATCACCCCGGCGGCCTGCCTCTCGCGCACGAGGGAGTCTACCTCGAGCCCCATCGCATGCCGAAGGATCAGCTCCTCGAGAGATATGTCCTCGCCAAAGCGCAGCGCGCGAGAGCACAGTCCCCCGATGGAGCGGGGGGCGATCTCGAGGATCCACGGCCCCTGATCGTTGACTCGAAGCTCCGCATGAATGGGCCCGTGCTCAAGACCGAGGGCGGCCACTGCCTGTGCCGTGCAGGCGACGATCGATTGCTGCACCGACGCCGCCAGGCGCGATGGGGTGACGTAGATCGTCTCCTCGAAAAACGGGCCCTCCAGGGGATCCGGCTTGTCGAAGATAGCCAGCACCCTGAACTGGCCTCTCGAGAGGAGCCCCTCGACGGCGACCTCCACCCCGGGGATATAGGTCTCGACCAAGACCTGCCGCGCGAGGGGGCCGCCCTGGGCCGCCACCTCCGGCCGACGCAGGATGGCGGCCAGTCGGTGAAAAGCGGCAGCAAACTCAACCGGATCGTTGGCGCGGATGACGCCACGGCTCGCCGAGAGGAACAGGGGCTTGACCACGCAGGGAAAGCTCACCCGGCCGGCCACGTCCCCGGGATCATCATCGATGGAAAAGACCGCGAAGCGCGGCGAGGGGGCGCCGGCCGCCGCCAGGACCTCGCGCATGCGGTGCTTGCTGCGGGCGGCGGCGACCGCATCGACGGAGTTATGCGGCAATTCCAATGCCGCGGCCGCTATGGCCCCCAGGATTGCGCCGTCGTCATCGGCCGAAACGACGGCCCGGATCGGGTATCGCCTGGCGAATTCGACGATGGCGCGCGAGGCCTCCTCCGGTGCCAGAAAATCGAGGGTCAGGTGGCCACCCGGATTCGCGCCCGCCAGCACCTGGTCGCGATCGGATCCCACCACGACTGGCACGGCAAGCCGCCGGCCTGCCTCCAGAAAGGCGCTCGCCCGGTACGTCGTGGTGGTCATCAGAAGCAGCAGACGATCCATCTGTCTCGCAACGGGTGGAACCGACCGGAAGAAGCCTCGGGTGGGTGACTGCCCTGGGCAAAGCACATCTGGCTGACCGACCCCTGGGGATCAGGTGTTCTTCAACTCATTGATCAGTTTCACCACAGAGTCCCGGGCGTCCCCGAAAAGCATCATGCATTTCGGGTTGTAATAGAGTTCATTATCCACCCCGGCAAAGCCTGGGCGCATGCTGCGCTTCAACACGATAATCGCCTTGGCGCGCTCGACTTCCAGGATCGGCATCCCATAGAGTGGGCTCGACTTGTCGTTCTTGGCCGCCGGGTTCGTCACGTCGTTCGCCCCGACGACCAGGGCGATGTCCGCCTCGGCGAAGTAGGGATTGATCTCGTCCATCTCGAACAACTGGTCGTAGGGAACGTTGGCTTCGGCGAGGAGGACGTTCATGTGCCCGGGCATGCGGCCGGCCACCGGGTGGATGGCATATCTGACCTTGACGCCGCGCTTCCCCAGCGCGTTCGCCAGCTCACTGACGCCGTGCTGGGCCTGGGCGACCGCCATGCCGTAGCCCGGCACGATGACAACCGAACGGGCACCGTCGAAGAGGAGGGCCGCCTCGCTGGGCACGATGCTGCGGACGGTTCCCCTGGCGTCCGCCCCCGGCCCAGCCGCCTCTGTCTCGATCTTGCCGAACGCACCGAACAGGACATTCATCGCCGAGCGGTTCATCGCCCTGCACATGAGGATGGAAAGAAGGAAGCCGGAGGTCCCGTCCAGCGACCCGGTGATGATCTGGATCTTGTTCATGAGCACGAAACCCATCGCCGCATCGGCGAGGCCGGCGTAGGAATTCAACAGGGAAATAACCACCGGCATGTCCGCTGCCCCGATGGGAATCACCAGGAGGAATCCGAACAACAGTGCCAGGCCGACCATGAGGTAGAAGAGCGAGCTGGCCGTCGGCACGGCGATCAGATAGATGAAGCTCCCCACGATAACCGCCAGCAGGGTGATATTGGACGTGTTCTGCCCCTTGTAGGTGATGGGGGCTCCCCGGAGGAGTTCCTGCAGCTTGGCGGCCGCCATGAGGCTCCCCGTAAACGTCAGGCCGCCAATGACCACCTCGAAGCCGATCGCCGTCATCAGCACCCTATCATGGACCAGTTCGGCGCCATGCCGGACGTATTCTGAAATCCCTATCAGGGTTGCCGCTAACGCCCCGAGGGAGTGGGAAAGGGCCGTCCGCTGCGGCACGGCCGTCATCGGAATCCACCAGCCCATACTCCCCCCGGCGATGGTGCCAATGATGAGACCCCCGATGATCCACCGGTACTCGACGATGTTGTGGTGAAAAAGGGTTCCGACGACGGCCATGAGCATGCCAAATTCGGCGAGGAACATCCCCTTCCGGGCGTACTTGGGCGAGCTGAGCCCTTTCAGGCCCAGGATGAACAGAACGGCCGACACAATGTAGAAAAAGCCGAGCGCATTCGTGGGATCGACGCCCCGCAAGAATCCCCTCAGCTCCTTAAGCCATATAATGCTCGCGAGGAGGCCAGCCACAAGAATGGGGAGAAGCACGCGCCTTCTCAGCCGGTACCGGACCGCCCGCTCCCCCCTGCTGTCCTCCCCCTTCTTGAACATCTTCAGCATGCGATCGGTGATGAGAAAACCGCCGACCACGTTCGTCGACGAACATGCGACGGCGATGAATCCGAGCACCGTGCTCAACATGCCGAAATCCGCGCCCGCGACCACTAAAGAACCGACCAGCGAGATCCCCGACATCGCGTTGGTGGCGGACATGAGGGGGGTGTGAAGGAGAGGGGGCACGCGGGAGATCACGTGATAGCCGAGAAAGCCGGCGAGGATGAATATGTAGAGGCCAATCTCAAGTTCTGTCGTCATGGACTCGCTCGTCCTCGTTCGAGGAGCCGTCAGGGGACCTTGGCCCCGGGGGAGAGTCTGGCCTTCACCGCCGCGTGGAGGATCTCTCCCTGATGCACGACCAAGGGGCCACGCGTCAACTCGTCGTTCAGGTCCAGATGAACTCTCCCGTCCTGGAGCAGATGCATGAGGAAATTCGTGACGGTCCGGGCGTACATCTGACTGGCGTGCAGCGGCACCGTACTGGGCAGGTTCGTCAGGCCGACGATGGCGACGCCGTGCCTGACGACCTCCTGGTCCGGCTCGGTGAGGGCACAGTTCCCCCCCTGTTCGGCGGCGAGATCCACAATGACGGACCCCGCTCGCATGCCCTGGACCATCTCTTCGGTGATCAGGACCGGGGCCCGCCGCCCCGGCACCAGGGCCGTCGTGATGACGACGTCCGCACCGGTCACGTATTTTAACATCATCTGCTGCTGCTGCCCGTAGAACTCCTCCGACTGGGCCCTGGCATACCCGGTCTTGTCCTCCGCATCCTTCGTCTCAAGGCCGAGCTCGACGAACCTCACGCCGAGACTCTCCACCTGTTCCTTCACGGTGGGTCGCGTGTCGTACGCCTCTACGACCGCGCCGAGCCGCTTCGCGGTGCCGATGGCCTGCAGCCCCGCCACGCCGGCGCCGATGATGAGGACGCGCGCCGGGGTTATCGTGCCCGCGGCGGTCATGAGGAGAGGGAAGAGCTTCGGCAGGCGGCTCGCCGCAAGCAGGACCGCCTTGTAGCCCGAGATGGTGCTCATGGCGCTCAAGGCATCCATCGGCTGGGCGCGCGTGATGCGCGGCATGAGCTCCATCGAGAAGGCCGTCACCCTTCGCGCGGCGAGGGCCCTGATCTCGGCGGCGCTGGTGTATGGTTGGAGGAAGCCAATCAGGGTCGAGCCTTCCTTCATTCTTCCGATTTCATCGGCTGTTGGTGGCTGTACTTTGAGGAGGATGTCGGCCCTCTGGAATATCTCTGGGTCGAGGCGCGCACCTTTTTCCAGGTAGGAGGGGTCCGAAAAGCCGGCCGCCGCACCCGCGCCCGGCTGCACGAGAACCTCCAGGCCCGCCTTCGTGAGCTTCGGAACGAGCTCGGGGACCAGCGCGACGCGCCGCTCGCCGGGGAGCCTCTCTGTCGGAACACCGACGATCATAAGACTCCTACGGGTGCTGGTCTGGCGCCGGCTCAGGGGGAGTGTGTTCGACGCCTACACTAACACTTGGTGTCGCACAGCGCAATAATGGTCCGTCAGGGCGATTTCCACACTTGAGCGCCTGGTGCTCATCTCGGCGGTGAGGCTAGGCGATAGCCCCGGCTTCCCGGAGCTTTGCGATCTCGGCCTGATCGAGGCCGAGCCAGAGAAGGACCTCTTCGGTATGTTGGCCGAGCAGC
>CAYSDK010000030.1:20714-22303 GCA_964429865.1 uncultured bacterium | reverse complement strand
AAATCTAGGTCTGCATGCTTGCCTGTCAATGGGAAATTTGCGGCTGGGGAGCAGCCGGATTGATCCTGGACTTGGGAGAGCACATTCGTTACTGTAGCCGGGTGGTCGACAGAGAGGCAAGCGGATGAAGTGGGTGGTTGTGGCGACGATCGTGGCATGTGTCGTGCTACTGCTGGTCCGCCTTCTGCGAGGCCGCTTGCTGGGGCAGGCCACGATTCATATGGCTAACATGAAATCGGAAGCAGAGGCACTCGAGGTGGCCAGGATCCTGAAGGAGCTTCGGGGGATAATGGAAGTCAGGGTGGACCTGGAGCGGCGCTCCGCGAGGATCAGGTACCGGAGGGCCAAGATCGCGATCGAGGAGATCATGCGGGCCCTGCACGCGGCCGGCTTCTAACCACAGCCCGGCCGGGTTGAAAGGCCCGGCGATTCCTGATAGAGTAAGCCTGCATCATCTATATATGGAGCCTGCCCATGAAGGTCATCATTCGCCGCCCCCGCCGCGAGGTCGAGATGTCCGGCAGCCGGCGGGTCCGGGATCTGCTTCAGGAGCTCAAAATCAATCCGGAGTCGGTCCTGGTCGTCCGGGGCGACGAGTTGCTCACCCCGGATGAGGTCGTCAAGGAGGGGGAGACCGTCGAGGTGGTCCCGGCCATCTCGGGAGGCTCGGCCGATGAAGTGTAAGACCTGTCCCGGCAAGGCGGTGATCGATATGAGGCGCCATAATGCGGCCTTCTGCAAGGACTGCTTCATTACTCACGTCGAGCGGCAGGTCGAGAGGACCATCGAGAGCGACAAGATGCTCTCTAAAGACGACCGGGTCCTCGTGGCCGTCTCCGGCGGGAAAGACAGCCTCACCCTGTGGGAGGTCCTGCGGCGCCTCGGCTATCACACGACGGGCTTTCATATCGTCCTCGGGATCGACCACTACTCCCCTCAGGCGCGCGCGACGGCCGAGGCATACGCTGCCAAACATGGACTGCCCCTCATCGCCACCGACGTCAAGGAGGAGTACGACTTCTCGATCCCGGAGCTGGCCCAATACACGCGGCGCGTGCCGTGCTCGGCGTGCGGCCTCAGCAAGCGGTACCTGATGAACCGGACGGCCCTTGAGGGGGGGTTCTCGGTGCTGGCCACCGGACACAACCTGGACGATGCTGCCGCAACCCTCCTGGGCAACCTGCTCCATTGGCAGACGCCGCAGCTCGGCCGGATGGGACCCGCGCTCGAGGCCACCCATCCCAAGTTGGCCAAGACAGTCAAGCCCCTGATTCGGCTTACCGAGCGAGAGACCCTGGCCTATGCCATGCTCCGCGGGATCGACTACCACGACGACGAGTGCCCGAACGCGGTCGGTGCGACCTCCCTTTTCTACAAGGACCTGTTGAACCAGCTCGAGTACGCCTCGCCGGGGGCGAAACAGAGCTTCTACTTTGGCTTCCTCAAGAAGGGCCGCCCGGCCTTCCTCGCCGCCCAACCCGACGGGATCGAACTGAAAGAGTGCGAGGTCTGCGGCCAGGCGACCACGACCGAGACGTGCGCCTATTGCCGGATGATGGATCAGGCCCGGCGCACGGCGGCGGCGCGGA
>CAYSDK010000030.1:17180-20614 GCA_964429865.1 uncultured bacterium | reverse complement strand
CCCTCTTTGCCGTGACGGGTAGACTGTTTTTTGACACCGGCGGCCATTCGGGGCATGATACGTGCAGCCGGAGATGACCGGAAGAGGGCACGAAGCCCGGAGACAGCGGAGGAGAGAGAATACTCCACAGGGGTGCCCGACGAGGAAGCAGATCATGAAACGGATTGCGGTCCTGACGAGTGGCGGGGACGCGCCCGGCATGAACGCCGCGATTCGGGCGGTTGTCCGGACCGGCCTGTATCGCGGATGGGAGATCTTTGGCGTTCGGCAGGGCTACGCCGGGCTGATCGTAGGCGAGATGACGCCGCTCACCGCCCGCGACGTGGGCGGCATCCTGCAGCAAGGGGGGACGTTCCTGGGGACCACCCGGAGTCCGGAGTTCGAGCGGGAGTCCGGCCGCGAAAAAGCCCTCGTCCACCTCGCGGATCGCGGGATCGACGCCCTGGTCGTCATCGGAGGGAATGGCTCTCAGGCCGGCGCGTACAAGCTGTCCCAGATGGGCTTCCCGGTGGTCGGCGTCGCCTCGACTATCGACAACGACCTAGTCGGCACCGACATCTCGATCGGAGTGGATACCGCTTTGAACATCGCGCTCGAGGCCGTCGACCGGCTGAAGACGACCGCCTCCTCGCACCAGCGGGCGTTCCTGGTCGAGGTCATGGGGCGCGACTGCGGATACCTGGCATTGATGGCCGGCCTCGCCGGCGGCGCCGACGCGGTCGTGATCCCCGAGGTGGAGACCGATCCCGATGCCGTGGCCGACGACCTACGGGCGGCCTACGAGCGGGGAAAGCGTAATGCCCTGGTCGTCGTGGCCGAAGGGGCCAAGTATAACGCCGCAGCCATGGCCGCCCACTTTCAAGAGCATCAGGATACCCTCGGATTCGAGCTACGGGTGACGACCCTGGGCCACGTGCAGCGTGGTGGGACCCCGGGGGCCTTTGACCGGACCCTTGCCACCCGACTGGGTGCCGGCGCGACTGAAGCCCTCGACCGAGGGGAACACGGGGTCCTGGTCGGCTTCATCAAAGGTGAGATCACCATGACCCCCTTAGCCGAGGTCGTCGGAAAACAGAAGCCTTTGGACCTTCGCCTCTTGAAGCTACTCCGCGTGCTGGCGAAGTGAGGCTGACGCGCGCTGTTCGGCCATCGTGCTGTTGTGATCAGTGAGTTCTCAGGAGGCAGGTCATGCGGGGCGGACCCTTGGAGGCCGGCGAGAAGGTTCTCATGATCGATCCGAAAGGGCGCAAGTACCTGTGCACACTCCGGCCTCACGATAAGTTCTCGACCCACCTCGGGACCATCCCCCACAGCGAGATCATCGGCCGCGAGGAAGGGGCCGTCCTGCGCTCGTCCGGAGGGGCCCTCTTTGTCGCCTTTCGCCCCACCTTTGCCGAGTACGTCCTCAAGATGAAGCGGGGCGCCCAGGTCCTCTACCCGAAGGACATCGCGACCGTCCTGATCTGGGGGGACATCTTTCCGGGCGCCACCGTCGTCGAGGGAGGCGGTGGTTCGGGCGCGCTCACCATCGGCCTCCTTCAGGCGGTCGGGGAGAAGGGCCAGGTCATTACATACGAGGTGCGTGAGGATTTCCTGCGGCAGGCCAGGCTCAATGTCGAGGCCTTCCTGGGGAAGGTCCCGCATTGGCTGTTGAAGCACAAAGATATCTATGAGGGGATCGAGGAGACCTCAGTGGATCGGGTGGTGCTGGATCTGGCGGAGGGCTGGCGGGCAGTCAAGGATGCAGCCCAGGCCTTGCGACCCGGAGGGTTGCTCGTTGCCTTCTTCCCGACGGTCCCGCAGGTGCAGCAGATGGCCGCTGCGATCGAGAATGAGCCGCGGCTACAGCTTCAGGAGGTCTTCGAAACGGTCCATCGCCCCTGGCGCATCCAGGGGTTGAGCGTGCGGCCTGCCCTCCGCATGGTCGCCCACACCGGCTTCTTCATCATCGCCCGCCGCCTCAGCCCCGCGTAACCCGCCTGCCGGCCCCTTCCCACTCACTGCGTACGCCGCCAGCTCCTGCTCCACGTAATTCTGGACCAGGACGTACTGGCTATCCGGCGTAAAGCTGACACCCTGCGTGTTCTGTTTGAAGCGGAAAATGTGAGGAAGATCGGGAAAGCCAGCGAGAGGGACGTCAAGTGATCGAGGCGGTCATGACCGTATGCCGATCAGTGGGAAGGTTCCTTGATGGCGCGCACTCCTCGTTCCGCCGTCCGAATCCGAACCGCATCCTCAACCCGGTAGACAAAGACCTTTCCATCCCCGACCTGCCCGGTTCGGCCAACCCTTTGCAGCACCTGAAGGACCTTGGGCAGATCGTCATCGTCCACCACGATCTCGATGCGGATCTTGGGGATAAACTCGACCACGTACTCGGCCCCCCGGTACAGCTCGGAATGCCCCTTCTGCCGGCCGTGGCCGCGCACCTCGCTGACCGTCATCCCCTGGATCCCGATGGCGGCGAGGGCGTCCCGTACCTCGTCCAACTTCAGCGGTCTGATGATGGCGTCCACCTTTTTCATGCGTTATCCGTAACACACTCCGGGGCGATTGTAAAGGGAAGGTTGGCACGATCCTTGCGAATAACATGGAATAAATGATGCTGGAGGCGACTCATGACCCCCGACATAACCCACGCCGACTACCCCCGGGTTGAGGCTTATCTGCCTGTGGAGTGCGCCGCCCCGATCCCCGGGCGGCCCTCGGCGAGACTCATCGCCGGCAAGACGCGCTCCGTCAGCGCGGCGGGCCTCGAAATTCTGATGCCAGAAACCCTGCCGCTCAGGACGCCGATGATGGTCCGGGTCGCTCAGGGAGACCCGCTGCGGGCCCATGTCGTCTGGGCTGACCAGGGGACGCCGACCCCGGCGGGGACCAGAGTGGCCCATGGAGTGCTCTTCGAGCAACCGGTCGATCCGGCCGTCGTCAACCAGTGGGTGTATCGGGGCGAGCGACAGGCCTACGCCCGGGCCCCCGTCCGATTCCCCGTCGAATACGGCCAGGCGGGGACGGCGGGCCACGGGACCTGCGTCAACCTAAGCCGGGGCGGGATGTTCGTCGCGACACCCCATCCCGCACCGCCGGGATCGCAGGTTGCGCTCACCTTCAACCTGCCGAACCTCTCGCACACCTTCTCGATGCTCGCCCGCGTGGTATGGAACCACAGGGATGAGACAAAACCAGACGCACCCAGCGGGATGGGGGTCCAGTTTCTCGACCCCAAGCCAGCAGAGGGGGCGTTGATCGACGCCCTCGTCGATCGCCTGTGCAGTGAGATGTCCCTCGCGCTGGATTCCTCCCCATCGACGGCACCTTCCCATTAGGCCGTGCGCGACCCTCTTTGGAACCAGCCCGCCACCGACACTGCCCAGGACAAAATGGCTGACATCCCTCATGGATTTGCCAAAATTTCCCATCCCGGCTATAGTCGG
>CAYSDK010000030.1:15069-17080 GCA_964429865.1 uncultured bacterium | reverse complement strand
TCGCGGTGGTAACCGGGAGCACGCGCGGCATTGGCCGGGCCATCGCCGAGGCCCTGATCGATCAAGGCGTCGCCGTCCTCATCTCCTCCCGCCGCCAACCCGACGTCGATCGGGCGGTGAAGGAGTGCCGGCGGCGGGAAAAGGGAAAGGTGGCTGGACTTGCCTGCGATGTTCGGGAGTACCCCCAGGTGCAGCGGCTCATGGACTTCGTCGTCCGCGAGTTCGGAGGCCTGGACATCCTGGTGAACAACGCCGGCGTCTCCACCACGGCCTCCGTCGCCGATCTCAAGCCCGAGGAGTGGCAGGAGATCATCGACACCAATTTGACCGGGGTCTTCTACTGCTGCCACGAGGCTATTCCGAAAATGCGGAGCCGTGGGGGTGGCTACATTATTAACATCGGCTCTCTCGCCGGTGCGAACGCCCACCCGACGATGGCCGCGTACAACGCCTCCAAGTTCGGTCTCCTCGGGTTCAGCGAGGCCCTGTTCCAGGAGATTCGGTACGATGGGATCCGGGTGAGTCACATCATGCCCGGCAGTGTCGAGACGGATTTTTCCGCCGGGGGCACCGACAGATCGGGATGGGCGATTCTCCCCGAGCACATCGCGGACATGGTCGTCTATCTGCTCAAGTCACCGCCGCGCACGATGAGCACCCGGATCGAAATGCGCCCTGCCAAGCCCCGGCGGCGCTGAGCAGAACCCACGAAACCCGTATGACGTTCCTGGAGCGGGTGAGCCCCGATGTCGTCGCCGCCTGCTGGCTCAAGGCAGAGCTTTCCTCGCCCCGCTTTCGTCCCCGGGTCATTGCAGCCCTGAAGCGCCTCGATCTCTCCTCGCGTCTGATCCGGAGGCCGATCCTGGCCAGCGTCCGAGAGAATCGTCTGCGTCACCGGGTGCTCCAGCTTCACCGGGGAGACCTCTGGGGAGGTCTTCCGCACCGGACAGAATGGTGGCGCGTCGTGATCCGCCCTCAGGAATTTCGAAGGCTCCGGGTCATCAACTATCCGACCTGGACCCTGCTCTCCCACGCCACCGGGCGACTGTCAGCGGCGGCGACCGTCATCGCCCGCGGCATCGTCCCGGCCCAGGCGACCGGTCGCTGGGCCCACGAGGCCCGCGCAGTGATCACGAATGTTCTCCAGATCCGAGACCGGTTGCCAGAGGTCGAGATCCAGAACCAATTCATCCTGATGGGGCAGCCTACAGGCAGAATATGGACGATCCTCGAGGGGAACAAGAGGGCGACGGCACTCTACATCCGGCACTTTCTCGCGAAGAGCGCGCCCTTTTCCCCCCCGATCCGGGTCCTCGTCGGTCTCACCGAAGAGCGATGCGCGTGCCTCCGGCTCGCGTGATCTCCCCCGTGCTCACTAGTCAAACCCGTTCCCGCTGGCATGAAGGGCACGCTCAACGGCGGCGAGATTCTGCTCCACCCCCGGCATGTTGGGGTTCACCGCCAAGGCCCTTCGGAAGCAGTCCCGGGCCGTCCGGAGCTGACCCAGGACGAGGTAACACAATCCTTCCCCGCTCAAGGCCCCGAAGTGGTACGGGTTCCTGGCGATCGTGGCATCACAGTCGGCGATGGCCTGTGCATACTTGCCCATGAGGTAATAGGTGGTCGCCCGCTTGTTATATCCCTCGGCAAACTCGGGGGTCCTTTCGATCACCTGGGTGAACGTGGCAACCGCCTCTGCCCACGCCTCCCGCTTCAAGGCCTGGATCCCCTCCTGCAGCAAAGCGTCCGCCTTCCCGTCGCCGGACCGGCACCAGATCTGCCACAGCGAGTGCTCGGCGATGGTGCGCACTCCCCAGTCCTCATCCCGAAGCGCCTGAACCAACGGTTCCACGGCCAAAGCCCCACCGATCACCCCCAAACGGTCCGCCGCCTGACGGCGGGCAGTCGGGTCCTGCTCCTGTAATTGCCTGATGGCATCCTCTTCCGACGTCACGGCTTATTCCTTAGAACCATCAGCAGCCAGCGATCAGGGGCTGGACTGGAGACTTGA
>CAYSDK010000030.1:0-14969 GCA_964429865.1 uncultured bacterium | reverse complement strand
CTTATTCCTTAGAACCATCAGCAGCCAGCGATCAGGGGCTGGACTGGAGACTTGAGTCTTGAGACTAGGGTCTGGGGTCTCTTGTCTCCGGTCTCCGGTCTCCGGTCTCCGGTCTCTCGGGGCGGACAGCTTCTTCAGTGCTGGCGAAGGAGGAGCGAGAGGTACGCCACATGCCGGTACACCTCGTGAGCCCCGTGCGCCTTGAAGGCATCCTCTGGATATAGATGGGCCATGCCGATAGCGTAGCAGCCGAACTCCCCGGCCGCCACCATATCCTCGGGATGGCCGGAGAGGAGGAAGCTCTGGGCGGCAAAGGTCTCAACCGTGAGCCCGACCGTTTTCGGGCAGAAGGCGATCTGCTCCCGTCCCCGTGGAGCCCGCTCCGTCCCAATGACCTGCCCAAAGAGGCTCTGCAGCTCCGCCTCTTCCAGTTTGCCCTCGGCGATGCGGGACTCGGTCTCGGACAAGGCGGACAGGTGTGTCCCGCGAGCGGTGAGGATTTCCAGGAGCTCGCGGGCCCCCTCCGAAACCACCGGCCGAGATGTCGCCACTACCTCCCGAAAGGCGGCCGTCGCACGAGCCGCCTCCTCGGGTGGATGGCCGTGCTCTGCGAGGAGGCGTGCAAACTTCGCCTGGAGCGGCAACGCCTCATCGGCCTGGTAGAAACGGAGGGCCTCCTTTGCCGAGATGTGATACCGGCGCTCCAGGAACCTGCCGAACTCCCTCCGGTACTGGATGCCCGGGTTGAAGATGACCCCTTCGAGATCCACAAGCCCGAACCGAAATTCGAGGATCCGCGTCCCCATGCTCCTCACTCTATCGGTCGGGCCAGGGGCGGTCAACTGCCTTTCCCTCGATAAAAGACGAAAGGGCCCCGTGACTCCACGGGGCCCCCCCTTTTTGATGACCGACTACCGACGACCGATGACCGCAACTGAAGCCTTGCAGGAGACCGTACCGTCACCTGTCATTGGTCATCGGTGAACGAAGTTAGATGGCTTCTTCCCCTCGCTCCCCCGTCCGAATCCGCACCGCCTCTTCGCAAGGAATGATGAAGATCTTCCCGTCACCGATCCGTCCCGTCTTCGCCGCTGCCTGGATGGTCTCCACCACCTGCTCAGACTTGCTATCCGCAACGACCACCTCGACCTTCACCTTCGGAAGAAAATCGATCGTATATTCCGCCCCCCGGTAGAGTTCGGTATGCCCCTTCTGTCGGCCGAACCCCTTCACCTCACTGATTGTGAGCCCCTGGATGCCGATCTCCGCCAGGGCATTCTTCACCTCGTCCAGCTTGAACGGCTTGATGATCGCTTCGATCTTCTTCATCATTCACTCCCCACTGTTCCGAGATCCGTCCGCCTCCCGCACCCCAGAAGACCCTCCCCGTTCGCGACCTCGCCCCGGACCCGAGCAAGCCCCATGCCAATCCTCTCGTCAATCTCGATCAGTGTCAATCCAAGGAAAGTTCTTGAGAATGCGCGATCGGACACTTCCCTCTGTTTCGCCTCGCCTCCCGTTCATGCTCACAGATTAGGCAGTTCCTCATCCCTTGCCCGTTTCGTCAGCAGGATCCCCTTGTTACTTGACCGCGCCGAGCAGCGTCACCACCGCCTGCTGCACGGCGAGATCGGCCCCGTCCACCGTCAGGGTCGACGCATGGGTTACCCCGTCGCGCGCCCCCGCGCGGACCGCGGCATCAAGCATCGCCGCCTCCTCCTGCGGGGTGTGCAGGAGGCGACGACCTACGATCGATTGCAGGCACGCCACCACGCCGTACGCTCCCCAGTTGGAGATCGAGCTCACCACGAGCACATCTGCCCGGATATCGCAGCCGATCGTTCCCCGGCAGGGACACCGGCATCGCGCGGTGCGCAGCCGGGGTCGGACCTCTGGACCGGTCAGCAACCCGAAGCCGACCTCGTTACCCCGATCACCGACCGCCGCGGTGAGAATGCCCCGTTCCCTCGCACCATCAAACAGTCCCAGGACGGAGGCGTGGCTTGCCGAGACGTTCCGGCCCCGCATATCGTGAATGACCCCCTTTGGATTGGGACCGAGCTTTTCCACACTGATAACGGCCGCAGGGCGGAGCTCTTCGACCAAGCGATATCCGACCTCTTCCCGGCCACAGGGAAAGGGGAGGAGGGTGCAGGCCACTCCCCTTACCTGCAGCACCGCCCGGAGCGGTCCCAGATTCCTCTCTTCCGAGATCACAAAGGGCCGAGCCCCGAGGCCCAGATGAAGGGCCCGCGCCAGGACTGCGACCCCGAGCGGGCCATCGGTCTCGCCGGCGGGGAGTTCAGGAGGAGCCCCCGCGCCGGTCATCAGCAGGACCGCACCCCCTGACCGAACCGCCTCCGACAGCCGCAAGGCCGCCAGAGAGGTGAGGGGAGCCTTCTGGAGGCGTCGCGCCGCCCGATACAACCGCTGGACATCCCCTCCGCGAGCGTCCCGCGGGAGGAGACAGATCCGGTCCGCCTCCTCCCCCACCTTCCGAGTGCGTGCCGAGCTCCTGCTCGTCACTGCACGGTCACCCGAACCGTCAGGGAATTGCTCACGTTTCCCTTCTCATCGACCACGAAAACCACATAGACCCGGACCCCTCCCATCTGTTGCTGCGTCTGTCCGGGGTCCGTCACCTCCCCGTAATAGGCCCGCTCTTCGTAGGTCAGGGGAGCGGATCGGCGCTCGAAGCTGATCGAGATGGTCTCCTCCGCCGTCCCCTCCGTCTGCCCGAAGTATTTCCCGCGGCTGAGCACGACGGGCTGAAGCCCGGTGGCAAGGGTGAAGTCCGTCACCTCGCCCCTGAGCCCCAGATAGACGTCCATGATATCCCCGCTAGCATCCTGGAAATCGAAGCGTAAGGTAGCCTGCCCCCCTCTCTCCACCACGGCCGGCTCGATGCGGAGGTCACTGATCCGAGGGACCCCCGGGCCAGGTGGAGTGGCCTCGAAACCGGAGGTGGCGCACCCGGTAAGGAGTGCGACGGTAATGGCACACCGCAGGATGGCTCGCGCCCTCTCCGCCTGTCTCGTCATCTGTGTTCCCTCCTCATGCGCGTCCCTCCGGCCTCCCGTACCCGCCTCCCCCGGGAGTTCGAATACTGATGATCTCCCCCGCACGGGCCCGGAGGTGAAACTTTGAGCCGAGGGGCCTCTCTCCACCTGGCGAGATCAGGATGCTCTCTCCCCCCTGGCCAGACTCCCCTCCCCGCAGCCCGTAGGGTCGAAAACGCCGCCGGTCCGCCAGCAGACCGACTGCGGCATCCGTCAGCAGCTCGACATCACGCCGGATCCCATCCCCACCTCGATGTCTCCCCCTCCCCCCTGATCCGCGGCGAATCTCGTAGCGGAGAACCCGGAGGGGATAGGCGTGCTCCAAGGCCTCGATGGGCGTGTTCCGCGTGTTGGTCATGTGGGTCTGCACCGCATCCACGCCGTCCCGCGTCGGCCGCGCCCCCATCCCTCCGGCGATGGTTTCATAATAGGCGAAATGTCGTCCCCGCTCATGATCGGTGCCCCCGATGACCAGGTTGCTCATCGTCCCGGCGCTCGCCGCGGGGATCCGATCGGGCAGGGCCTGGGCTAACGCCCCCAGCAGCACGTCCACAATTCGCTGAGACGTCTCGACATTCCCGCCCGCCACCGCCGCGGGAGGCCGGGCGTTGACCACGCTCCCTTCCGGCGCAATGACGGTCAGCGGGACCATGCAGCCCGCATTGGAGGGGATGTCAAAGTCCACGAGACAACGGAAGACATAAAAGACCGCGGACAGCGTCACGGCATAGACGGCATTTACGCTCCCCGCCACCTGCGGCGAGGTGCCGGTAAAATCGACGACCGCCTGGCCTCCCTTGACGGTGACGGCGACCGCGATCCGAATAGGCTCGGCCGTCACGCCGTCATCATCCAAGTAGTCTTCAAAGCGGTAGCAGCCCTCCGGGATCCGGCGGATGGCCTCGCGGGTCATCCGCTCAGCATACGCCTTGAGTTCCTCCGTATAGCGGAGCGTGTCGTCGGCCCCGGTGCGGGCGACGATCTCGAGAAGCCGCCTCCGTCCTGTCTCGTTCGCCGCCAGCTGGGCTTCGAGATCTCCCTCCCGCTCTTCCGGGGTCCGGACATTGGCCAGGAGCAGATCGAACACGTCCCGATTGAGATCTCCCCCCTTCACCAAAGTCACCGGCGGAATCCGGATGCCTTCTTGAAAAATCTCCGTGGCCACGCCCATCGAACCGGGGGCCATCCCCCCCACGTCGGCGTGATGGGCGCGATTCGCGACAAAGAAGAGGGGCGAGGATCCGTTCTCGCCGAAGACAGGGGAGATGAGGGTCAGGTCCGGCAGATGAGTCCCTCCCCGGTATGGATCGTTGAGGATGATGGTATCGCCACGACTCACCCGCCTTCCCTCCATGGCGGCCTTCACCGCCAAGGGCATCGAACCGAGATGCACGGGGATGTGGGCGGCCTGCGCGATCATCTCACCCCTCTCGTCAAAGATGGCGCACGAGTAATCGCGCCGCTCCTTGATATTGGGCGAGTGTCCGGTCCGACACAGCGCCACTCCCATCTCCTCAGCCACCGAGGCGAAAAGATTCTTGAAGACCTCCAGCTTGATGGGATCGGTGCTTGGCTTCATCGGGGGCCCCGCCTGGTGAGCACCAGATTGCCCCGCCTGTCCACTGTCCCCTCCCACCCGGGGGCAAGGAACGTGGTGGCGCTCATCTCCACCACCAGGGCCGGCCCCACACACCGGTTCTCCGCCAGCAGGGCCTCCCGGGCGAAGACCGGGGCCGTGACCCACTCGTCGTCGAGAAACAGGCGCCTCTCGCCGACGCAGGCGGCTCCCGGATCCGCCGATCCCTCCTCCACGCTAGCGAGGGGCGGCTTCTCGACCGCCCCCTTCACCCGAAGGCGCACGGTCACGATCTCGGTCTCGCGGGCCGGATTGGCATAGCCGTAGCTTTTCCGGTGGAGATCGTGAAACCGGGAGAGGAAATCCTCTTCGCACGGGACGCGAAGCTCGTAGGACTGCCCGAGGTAGCGCATGTCCAGCGCGGCCTCGGTGGTGATCGACTCTTCATCCAGCCCCTCGTCTTTCATCTCTCTGAAGCCCTGCTCCTTCAAGACACTGACGACAGCCTGGAGCTCCTCGAAGCTGGTGCTCACGGTGCTCCGCAAGAGGGTCTTGGCGTAATCCTTGACGACATCGGCCACCAGCATCCCATAGGCCGACAGCAGCCCCGCGTGCGGGGGAATCAGCACGCGGGGCATGGACAGGGATTGGGCCAGCGCGCACGCATGCAGGCCTCCCGCCCCGCCAAAGGAGACCAGACAGAACTCGCGGGGATCATGCCCCCGCTCCACGGAGATCACCCGGATGGCCTTTTCCATGGTGGCATTGGCGACCGTGACAACCCCCTCTGCCAGTCGCAACGGGTCCATGCCAACCTGTCGCGCGAGGGCCGCCATCACCGCCCCAACCCGCTCTGGGTCGAGTCGCATCTTCCCCCCCAGGAATCGGTCCGGGTCGAGTCGCCCCAGGGTGAGGTGGGCGTCGGTGACCGTGATCTGCTCTCCACGACCATAGCAGACCGGTCCGGGATCGGCCCCGGCGCTCTGCGGGCCCACGCGCAGGGCTCCCCCTTCATCGGCCCACACCAACGATCCACCGCCCGATCCCACGGTGTGGATGTCGAGGAGAGGAATCCGGAGCGGCAGCCCCCCGACCTCGGCCTCGGTGGTCACCCTGAGATCGCCGTTGATCAGGGCAACATCAGTGGAGGTCCCCCCCATGTCAAAGGTGATCACCTTGTCACATCCCGCCTCGCGCGCAACGGCGGTGGCCCCCACCACGCCGCCGGCGGGACCCGAGAGGATCGTCCGGACTGCCTCCTGGCGGGCGACGGCCGCGGAGATGCTCCCGCCGTTCGACTGCATGATCCTGAGCCGTCCTTTCCCGACCGCCTCCTCGAGCCGGCCGAGGTAGCGCTCCATCAAGGGCGAGACGTAGGCGTTCACCACGGTGGCGACGCACCGCTCGTACTCCCGGTACTCGGGAAGGATCCGGTGAGAGGCGGAGACCGGAACCCCGAGCGGCAGGGCCCGCTTCAGGATCCGGGCCTCGTGGCTCGGGTTCGCATAGCAGTGGAGCAGACAGATGGCGATCGACTCGACCCCAACCGAGGCCAGCTGGCTCAGGATGGGGGTCACGTCATCGTCCTCGAGGGGCTCCAGCACCCGTCCCCGGCAATCCACTCGTTCTCGGATTCCGAAGCGGAGGGCGCGGGGGACAAGGACCGGTGGCCGATCGACCATGAAATCGTAGAGACGGGGCCGATCCTGGCGGCCGATCTCCAGTAGATCCTCGAACCCGGCGGTCGTGATCAGGGCGACGGTAGCCCCCTTCCCCTCGAGCAGGCCGTTGGTCGCCACGGTCGAGCCGTGAACGATCTGATACCTCTCCTCAGCCAACGCCTCCTGCCCAAGCCCCTGAAGCACGGCCCCGGCCGGATCGAGAGGAGTCGAAAGCACCTTGGTAGTCCAGAGTCTCCCATCGGCCAGAAAGACCAGGTCGGTGAAGGTGCCCCCTACGTCCACGCCGACCTTCGTCATCCGCTTTCCCCACGATTGGCCCAGGAGGTGTACTGCCAGAGCCCGCGTAAGAGTATACCGAGGGCTGCGGACATCGTCTAGTGCCGTTCCAACGTGCTGAGCCGAAGGTGACCAGCCAGCCTTGCAGCCACGGTTGTGGACGCGTGGGGCAAGGGAGTTGAGACAAGTTGAGACAAAGAGTTGGAACGGTACGAGAACACACTCGCGCAGGGTGAGAACCGGGGGCGGCTCATAGGAGTGGGTGGGCGAGCTCTTCGTCGCGAAGATCGGTAATGAACATGTGGCCGGGGGCATGGGTGATCATCAGCTCCGGCCTGGCATGCATGGCGACCGCCTGCGGAGTGACGCCGCACGCCCAGAAGACCGGAACTTCCCCCGAATGGATCGAGACCCGGTCACCGAAGTGGGGTCGGCTCAGATCCGCAATGCCGATCGCCTCGGGCTCGCCCACATGGACTGGGGCTCCATGGGCCAGCGGAAAGTGAGCGGTCACCTCGACCGCGCGAGGGATCAGGGGGGGCGGGATTGGGCGCATGGAGACTACGAGCGGTCCGCTCAAGGTCCCGGCCGGCCGACAGGGCCGATTGGTGATATACATCGAGACGTTCTTCCCCTCTTCCAGATGGCGGACCGGAACGCCCACCCGCTGAAGGGCGACATCGAAGGTAAAACTGCAACCCAAGAGAAAGCCCACCAGATCATCCCGCCAGATCTCACAGAGGTCGGTCAACTCTCGCTCCAACTTGCCGCCTCTGTATACGCGGTATCTCGGGAGATCGGTCCTGAGATCGGCGGCCGGCGCAGTCGTCCTGGGTTCCGGATTACCGGGATCGGTCACCTCCAAGACAGGACAGGGCCTGGGATTGCGCTGACAGAAGAGGAGGAAATCGTAGGCCACAGCCTTTGGCAGGACCACCAGGTTGGCCTGGACATACCCGTCGCAGCAGCCGGCCGTAGGGCCCTGCCACTCACCGGTCCGGATCTTTTCCCGCATCTCTTTCGGATGAAGCCCGGACGCTTGAGGCATCGTGGCCTCCCGGGGGCCTTCGACACGCTCAGGCCGCGGCCCACGTGTGGTCAGTGTGACCTCTTCACGCGACTGGCGAGGCACCCCGGCTCACCCGGTGGTACCAAGAGTGGACCGGCTCGCCGATGGCGCACATGTTTCTTCGAGGAAGGAGTAACCCCTGCAGGAGAGAAAGGAGGTGACTTCGTAGAGGGATTACGGCGAGCGTTTAGGGTTTGCGGCCTGTGTTCGGGGCCGCACCGGTTGCACCGCCGCCGCCTCCCACCAGGCAGAGATCCGCTTGGACCGTGTCACCACTGCCCGCCTGGTGTACACATCGAAGAGGCTCTGCGCACATTCGGGGCAGTAGGCGCCGCCCTCAGGAGTGTACCCGCAGGCGGGGCAGCACGGGTTCCCGCAGTGTAGACAGCCCCACTCCTCTATCACCGACCGAATCCCTTCTCCGCATCCACACGTCCGAGCCATCGAGTCCTCCTCAGCAATCCTGCCAGAGAGTCACGAGTGCGAAACAAAAAGCCACGGGGCGCTACCTCTCTGCCCCGTGGCGAAATTCTGAGAACCCGCAGTCAAGGCGCTACGGGCCGTCCGCCGGGGGGCAGAGGCCACGTACACCTACGACGGCCATCTGACTCAGTCGAGCCATCGATAATCTCCTGTTACGTAAGGGCTTTTATACGATGCCCTTCGCTCCCTGTCAAGTATTATTGCTGTCCGTTCCGGCTCCCTGTGCTATGCACGAAGCACCCCGTGGGACACCCACCTCAGGTACGAGCGCGTGAGATGGCCTTGTGCGAATATTCCGAGGCGGCGCGGATCAGCGCCTCGAACAGCTTCAGGTGGCGGAGATCACTGGCTGCCAACCGCTCGGGATGCCAGTGCACCCCCAGGACAAACGGGCGGCCTGCCATTTCGATGCCCTCGATCATGCCGTCGGGAGAGACGGCGCTGACCGTGCAATCCTGATCGAGCCTCTTGATCAATTGATGATGATGGCAGTTGACCGGCACGGTCTCTTCCCCGACGATCTGGTGCAGGACGGTCCCGGGCATCAGTCGTACCGATGGCATCGCTCCACTCTCTTGCCATGCGCCAGCATGCCCTTTATCGGCCCGCTCGCAATACGACAGATCCTGATACAGGCTCCCCCCTGAAGCCACGGCGATGAGCTGCATCCCTCGGCAGATACCCAACACCGGCATCCCCCGCTCGAGGGCTCCGCGGAGGAGCGCGATCTCGAACCGGTCCCGCTGCTCGTCGATCGGGCCGCATTTCTCAAGGACGCTCTCGCCGTACAAGGAGGGATGGATGTCCTCTCCCCCTGAGAAGAGGAGCCCATCGGCGGAATCGAGATATCGCTGAGTGAGATCGGGATCGGTTCCGACCGAGGGCAGAACATACGGGGTCCCACCCGCCTCCGCCACGGCCCAGGCGTACGTCGTCCGGATCCTGTCGTACTGCGGCCCCGACTGCTCGCCCACGGGATACCGCTCGCTGGTAATGTAGATGCGAGGCCGCTTCACCCTTCTCACCCCGTGGCCCCCGTCGCATGCCCCAGCACCCGGCCCGCTCGAGCCCCGGTGTGCTCACCCTCCTCCACCGTGATCACGCCGTTCACCAGGACATAGCGGATCCCGTCCGGGTACTGGAGCGGCTCTTCGTAGGTCGCGCGATCCCTGACCCCATCGGGGTCAAACAGGACGAGATCGGCATGAGCGCCGGGGGCGATGAGGCCGCGACCGGTGAGTCCAAAGCGCCGGCAGGGGTCGAAGGTCATCTTCCGTATGGCGGCGGGAAGATCGAGCAGGCGCTTCTCGCGCACGTACATCCCGAGAATCCGGGGGAAGGTCCCGAACGTGCGAGGGTGGGGCCGGCCCCGGCCCAGCGGACCGAAGGTGGCGCGGGTCCCGCTGTCCGAGGCCACCATGACATACGGGCGGGTCAGGATCTGCTCAAGATTCTCCTCGGACATCGTGAAGAAGATCGCGTCCACCCGCGCTTCTTCCTCTCCGAGGAGATCACAGACGAAATCGACCGGGTCCTTTCGGGCCAGGGCCGCCGCCTCATGAACTCGCAACCCCTCGTACCGCCTGTTCTCCGGACGGGTCACCTCGGCGATCATCACGCGGTCCCACCGCCGGTCAACGAGCTCCCCGTCCAGCCGCTCTCGGATCGTCGCATCCCGCAATCGAGCCACCTGCTCGACCCGGTTCCCCTCGAGCGCCCACGACGGCAGGACCGCCTGCAGTCCTGTGTTCGAGGCGGTATAGGGGTAGCGGTCCGCGCTCACATCCTGGCCGCGCGAGCGTGCCTCTTCAATGAGCCCGAGCGCCTCCGGGAGCTTCCCCCAGTTCCGCTCGCCCGAGGTCTTGAGATGGGAAATCTGGAGGGGGATTTTCGCCCTGTGAGCGACATCGAGAATCTCCCGAATCGCCTGGAGGAGCTCGTCCCCCTCGCTGCGCATGTGGCAGGCGAGCACACCTCTCTCTTCCCGAGCGACCCGTGCCAACCCCACGAGCTCCTCGGCCGAGGCAAAGCAGGCCGGGGCGTAGATGAGGCCAGTGGAGAGGCCCAGGGCCCCCTCCTGCATCCCCTGCCGGACCGCCTGAAGCATCGCCGCCATCTCCACCCCGTCGGGTGGTCTTGCGGCTCCCCCCATGACGGAGCCGCGAATGGTGTTGTGGCCGAGGAGCAGACCGAAGTTGATGGAGGGCCTCTCGGCGGCCACCCGTGCGAAATACTGCTGGACCCCGTGCCATCGGGTGTCGAGACCGTACATCTCCCGGTAGGTCTCAGCCCGCTCCTCAGCCCACGCTCCCCAGATCGGCGCCGCCGAATAGCCGCAGTTGCCCCCGATCTCCGTGGTGACCCCCTGGCGCACGGCGCTCTCCGCCCTCGGATTGAGCAACAGAAAATAGTCCGAGTGAGAGTGCACATCCACAAAGCCGGGACAGGCGATGAGGCCGTGCGCCCGGATGACGCGCCGGCCTTGCGATTCGGGGACCTTTCCCACGGCGGCGATCCGATCCCCGTGAACCGCAATGTCCCCTGCCAGCGGCGCGGAACCACTGCCATCCACGATGCTCGCACCCGCGACGATCAGGTCGAACATGATTGCCTCAGTTTCGATGACCGATGACTTCTGACCATGTTCATAGGGTTTGTTGGGTTTGTTGCATCACGAACCACTCTTCCGGGCGACGCGCCCCCGGTACTCCCACACATCGACGAGCGCGCCGTCGGGGGCGCGGAGGGTGGCGGTATCCCCGTCGTTATTCCAGATCGGGCCCTCGGACTGCCAGTACAGAACGATCTGCTTGCGGGGATCGGTGAGGTCAATCCCCCGCCCACTCAACAGGAGGACCGAATACCCCGGCTTGAGCGAGAGGGCGGGGAAGGTGTATCGGTGCCCGTAACGGTCCGTCAGAACAAAGCCCCGGATTTCCACCATCTCATCGATGACATTGGCGATCCGGATGTATTCCCCAGTCGGATCGGATCGATCATCCCCCGGCGGGTTGCCCTCGAGGGAGGTGATCTTCAACGGACCCGCGAGATGTCGCCAGATCCCCCGCCTGGCTGCCCGCGCCTGACGCTGCAGCTGCACAAATCGATCGTAGTGTCTGAGGTTCGGCGGAATCACCAAGAGATGGGCGACCCCCTCCTCGATCAACCGCGCATTGACCATCTCCCCATCGACATAGACATAGAAGAGCAGACGATGGTACCGATCCTCCAGCACCTGATCCGGCTCGAGCCTCACGCGCCTGCCCTCGGTCAGGCGTCGGTTGACGGCGGTCGCCTCGGCGAAGTAGGCCTCACCTCGTTCAGGGGCATTGATCCCGAGATACCGGATCCGCCTGCCATCTTCCAGGACGGCCGTGTCCCCATCGATCACGGAGCGGATGGCAGCGACGCGCCCCTGCGGCGCGCCGGCTGCCGGGCGGAGGAGGAGCACGAGGAGCGCGAGGGCCAGCGTCCCCCTTCGCCAGCTAGAGGAGTGGAATCCGGGCACGGTATCGCTCCTCCAGTCGACGGTTGTGCTCATCCCCTCCGGGAAGATTGGCGCTCATATAGACCGGTGGGCTCAGACCCTCGCTGAGATACCGCTCTACCACGCCGGAGAAGAGGCGGTTCATCAGAAAGGCCCCGGCGACAACCGATGTGGGGCCGACCTTGCCCTCCCACCCGGCATAGGCCACGGCGGCGTCCCCCTCCCCCCCGCAATTGTCCAGGCAGAGATCGGCCACTTCGAAGAGGCGCTTGCCACTGGCGTGCCGGGCCGGGACCGCCCTCGAGTGGGTGAGCGACGTCAGGGCAACCACGAAAAGCCCCCGGCTCTTGGCCTCGAGGGCCATCTCGACCGGGACCGCGTTGATCCCGGAGTTGGAGATCACGATCAAGACCTCGCCGGGCCGCAGGTCGTGGCGATCCAAGAGGATCGCCGCCACTCCCGAGACGCGCTCCATCCTGCCGCTGATGGCCGGAGGGGTAAGCGGAGACAGCACCACTTCGTGAATCAAGTTGACCGGGACGAGCCCGCCTGCCCGGTGAAAGGCCTCTTGCGCTATTGACACGGAATGGCCGCTCCCGAAGACGTGGAGAATCCCACCTCCCTTGAGCGAGCGAAAGATGGTTTCGACCGCTTGCGCGATCACCGGTCCCTGCGTCTCCTCGATCCGGGCGAGCAGCCCAAGCACGGCAGCGGTGTAGGGGTGTCGCTCCATCACCCCCTCACGAGACCATCCCCGCATAGCCCTTCCCGGGAATGATCTTTCCCAGCGGGACCGCGTGTCTCGCCCCGGTGGCGGAGGTCACGTTTCCCGCCTGTCCCGTGAAGGTGAGATACGCGAGGATGGCAAACGCCGTCGCCTCGACCGCCCGAGCGGGAAAGCCGACATCATCGGTCGCAAGAACGGGACGGGGGGCCAGGCGGGCGCTGAGGGCTTCTCTGAGCCACCGGTTTTGGACCCCGCCGCCACACAGCAGGACCTCCTCCACCGTGTGTCGCGGAAAGACATGCGCCTCGAGGCTCTGCACCACCGCCTCCACCGAGAAGGCAGAGACAGTCGCGACCAGGTCCGCCGGAGGAATGCGCTCCTGTGCCGCTTGGAGCAGGATCTCTTCCACCATCCGAGGGCCAAACTCCTCCTGGCCGGCACTCCGGGGAGGAGGACGGCGGAAAAAAGGGTGGCCAAGCCATCGCTTCAGGAGGTCCTGGCGCACGGTTCCCGATGCGGCCCAGGCTCCATCGACGTCGTACTCCGAGGTCCCGCCACTCAGTCGTCGTACCACACCATCGATCAGGACATTGCCGGGCCCGGCGTCGAAGGCCACGATGTCGGCTGACAAGCCACCGGGAGGGAGGACGGTCAGATTGGAGATTCCACCCAGGTTGACGATCACGCGGCACTGGTCGGGATGTCGAAAGAGGAGGGAATGAGGATAGGGGGTGAGCGGCGCCCCTTCCCCCCCGGCCGCAATGTCTCTCGCACGGAAGTCGGCCACGGTTGAACGTCCGGTGCGTTCGGCGATGACACAGGGCTCGCCGATCTGGAGGGAGGACCTGACCAGGAGATTCCCCTCGGCGACCGGGATCGGGAGATGACACACGGTCTGGCCGTGGGAGCCGATGAAGGCCACCGCGGTCACAGACATGCGAGCCGCCTCCACAAGATCGAGAACGGCCTGGGCAAAAAGCTCCCCCAGCAGCACGTTGAGGCGGCAGACTTCGCGGAGGGCGTCGGGATGGTCAGCAAGCCGGAGAATCCGATCCCGGATCCCCGGAGGATAGGGGCGACGCTCGAAATGGAGCAGAGTGACCGCAGGTTGATCGCCCTCCCTGGTGATCTCCACCAGGGCCGCGTCAATCCCGTCCGCCGAGGTCCCGGACATGAGCCCAATGACCTTCAGGGACGCGTCCCTCCCGCAAACTCTTGCTTGACGCGGCGCAAGGCATCCCGGTCTCTCAGCAGATCCAGGCCGGTGAGGGCCATGGCGGTAGCCGCCAAGAGCATCCCCTCCTCTCCGGCACGTGACGCAGAGGCCACGGCGAACTCAGGCATGTGGCAGGCGACGCTCGGGCCGCAGATGGCGATCATCGGCTGAACGGTGGGAACGGCCTGACTGACGTTTCCCACATCGGTCGATCCCAGGTCCTGATCCTCGGGTCCCTGATCGACCTGAGTACCCAACGCCTCGAGGTTCTTGCGGAAGAGCTCGGCGAGGGCGTAGTTGATCTTGTGCGGGTGGTAGTCAGACCCTGCGCGCTTGACCTGGTGCCGGGTCCCCGTGGCCATGGCGGCCGCCTCGAAACAGCCCAGCACCTTCTGGTAGAGCTCCTCCAGGTATGCCATGTCCAACGCCCGAACGTAGAAGAGGGCCGCGGCATGATCGGGGATGATGTTCGGGGCCTTGCCGCCGTGGGTGATGATCCCGTGGATCCGGGCGTCCGGCCGTATCTGTTGCCGCAGAGCATTGATGTTGGTGAAGGTGAGGATGACGGCATCGAGCGCGTTGATCCCGAGATGGGGTGTCGCCGCGGCATGCGACGCCTTGCCGAAGAATTCCACCTGGACATCCCGCATCCCGAGAGCCCTCTTCACGATCTCGGTCCGGTTGCTCGGGTGGACCAGCATCGCGGCATCGACACTCCGAAACACCCCGGACTCCACCAGGGGGATCTTGCCGCCCCCCTTCTCCTCCGCCGGACATCCCACGACCAGCACGCGGCCACCCACCTCGCCCAAGGCAGCCTTCAGGGCCAGGCCGGCCCCCACCGAGCCCGCCGCAATGAGGTTGTGACCGCAGGCGTGCCCGATTCCCGGAAGCGCATCGTATTCGGCCAGGAAGGCGATGGTGGGCCCGTCGGCCGAGATGCAGGAAGCGGTAAAGGCGGTGGCGAGCCCCGCCACGGACCGCTCGACGGAGAAGCCGTGCTTCTCCATCGTCCGGCTGAGCCGCTCGGCCGCCTGGTGCTCCTCAAAGGCCAGTTCCGGATTGGCATGGAGGAAGCGGCTGATCTCGAGGAGTTCGGGCTTGAGCCGCTCGACCTCTTTGATCACCGCCTGCTTTTGCGGATCCAGCATCGTGGTCTCCCTGCCGCCGTTCTTGCAGACATGCGACTCACACGCTACCACGAAAGGCCCAGAGAAACAAGGCGAGAGCTGGCGACAGGCGGCCCTGACCAAGACGCCCGGCCCCGAGAAAAGTGAAGTCCGTGATGGTGGTCCGCCGCGATTATCCGAGTCGGGGCTTCGCGGAGGTGTCAAGCACCACGCTGGAGGGCGGTGCGGTAGACGCCGAGGGCCCAGAGGGGGAAATACACCGGG
>CAYSDK010000029.1:20587-23007 GCA_964429865.1 uncultured bacterium | reverse complement strand
GACGAATTTGGCGCCAAGCGTACCCTCGAGGGCATGGGTGGCACCCTCTCTTACTTTGATATCAACGCCCTCGAGAAGCGGGGGATCGCCCGCGTCTCAACGCTCCCCTTCTCGATCAAGGTCATGCTGGAGAGCATCCTGCGCAACGTGGACGGCTACCAGGTGCTGCCCGGGGATGTAGAGGCCCTCGCCCGTTGGCAGCCGGAGCCTGGGGAGATCAACGTGCCCCTGATGCTGGCGCGGGTGGTTCTCCAGGACTTCACCGGTGTGCCGGTGGCCGTGGACCTGGCAGCCATGCGGAGCGCCATGGCCCGCCTGGGGGCCGACCCCGAGCGGATCAACCCCTTAGTCCCCGCGGACCTGGTGATCGACCACTCGGTCCAGGTGGACTTCTTCGGGACCACCGACGCCTTCCGCGCCAATGTGGAGAAGGAGTACGAGCGCAACGGCGAGCGGTATATGCTGCTCAAGTGGGCGCAGAGGTCGCTCGCCAATTTCCGGGTGGTGCCACCCGGGGCTGGAATCGTCCACCAGGTGAATCTGGAGTACCTCGCCAAGGTGGTCATGACCCAGCGAAGGAATGGGGAGACCTACGCCTTTCCCGACACCCTGGTGGGGACCGACTCGCACACCACCATGATCAACGGTCTGGGGGTGCTGGGCTGGGGTGTGGGTGGCATAGAGGCCGAGGCGGTGATGGTGGGACAGCCCTACTATATGCTGGCCCCCAAGGTGGTGGGCTTCAAGCTCACGGGAGAGCTACCCGAGGGTGCCACGGCCACCGACCTCGTCCTGACCGTGACCCAGATCCTGCGCCGGCAAGGGGTGGTGGACAAGTTTGTGGAGTTCTACGGCCCGGGTCTCCGCAAGCTTTCGGTGGCGGACCGGGCCACCATTGCCAACATGTCTCCCGAATACGGAGCCACCATGGGCTTCTTCCCGGTGGACGAGGAGACGTTAGCCTATCTTCGCCTCACGGGGCGGGACCCCGCGCTGGTAGACTTGGTCGAGCGATACACCAAGGCCGTGGGCCTCTTCTTGACAGACGGGGCGCCAGCGCCCCTCTTCTCTACGACTCTGGGCCTCGACATGTCCACCGTGGAGCCCAGCCTGGCAGGGCCGAAGCGCCCCCAGGACCGGGTGCCTCTGAAGGAGGCGAAGAGAAGCTTTCTCGAGGACCGGATGAGACCCCTCAAGGAACGGGGCTTCGGACTGAAAGAGGAGGAGCTCCAGAAGCGGGTCAGCGTGAAGCGAGAGAGCGAAACGTTTGACGTCGCCCATGGCTCGGTAGTTATTGCGGCCATCACCTCGTGCACCAACACCTCCAATCCTTCGGTGATGCTCGGGGCCGGGCTCCTGGCGAAGAACGCTCTGGAGGCGGGTCTCCGCGTCCAGCCCTGGGTGAAGACCTCCTTAGCCCCGGGCTCCAAGGTGGTGACCGACTATCTGCAGGCCGCCGGGCTGATGCCGTACCTGGAGCGTCTCCGCTTCCATCTCGTGGGCTACGGCTGTACGACCTGCATCGGGAACTCGGGTCCACTCCCGGAGGACGTCGCCAAGGCCGTCGATCAGGGAAACTTGGTGGGCGTGGCTGTCCTCTCCGGGAACCGGAACTTTGAAGGGCGTATCCATCCACAAGTGAAGGCCAACTACTTGGCCTCGCCCATGCTGGTCGTCGCGTACGCCCTCGCCGGGCGGATTGATATTGACTTCGGCACCGAGCCGGTCGGCTATGGCCCCAGCGGCAAGCCTGTCTCCCTCAAGGACATCTGGCCAACCCAGGAACAGATCCGGGAGGCGATTCGAAAGACCTTGGACCCCAAGATGTTCAAGGAGGAGTACGGCAGAGTGTTCGACGGGGATGAGCATTGGAAGACTCTGCCCGCCTCTGAGACCGAGCTGTACACCTGGAACCCCGACTCGACCTACATTCAGGAACCCCCCTTCTTCCAGGACCTGACGCTCGAACCCGCGCCCGTTCGGGACATCCGCGGAGCGCGAGTGCTGGTGGTCGCCGGGGACTCTGTGACCACCGACCACATCTCGCCTGCCGGCTCGTTCTCGGCCAACAGCCCTGCGGGCCAGTACCTGATCAGCAAAGGGGTCTCGCCGAAGGACTTCAACTCTTATGGCTCCCGCCGCGGCAACCACGAGGTGATGATGCGGGGCACCTTCGCCAACATCCGCTTCAAGAACCTCCTCCTCGACGGGGTGGAGGGGTGGGACACCCTGAAGTTCCCCGAAGGGAAACAGATGAGCATCTTTGACGCGGCCATGAGGTACAAGGTGGAAGGCACCCCCTTGATCATCTTTGCCGGCAAGGAGTACGGCTCCGGCTCGAGCCGCGACTGGGCTGCGAAAGGGCCCTACCTCCTCGGCGTCAAGGCGGTCATCGCCGAGTCCTTTGAGCGGATCCACCG
>CAYSDK010000029.1:18934-20487 GCA_964429865.1 uncultured bacterium | reverse complement strand
TCAAGCCGGAGGAGAGCGTGCAGACGCTCGGCCTCACCGGTCGAGAGGTGTACGACATCCTGGGCCTGGAGGAAGGGCTTCGGCCGGGGAAGGAGCTCACCGTCGTGGCCCGGCGAGAGGGTGGGGGAGAGGTGCGGTTTACGGCCATCGCCCGGGTGGATACTTCCGTAGAGGTGGACTATTACAAGAATGGTGGCATTCTTCAGACCGTGCTGCGTCGCCTCGTCAAAGCGCCCCACGGGGCTCAGGCGAGCGCTACGGAATGATCGAGAGACCACATCATGTCGTCATCATCGGAGGCGGGTTTGGGGGGCTGTATGCGGCGAAATCGCTGAAGCGCGCGCCGGTGCAAGTCACGCTCATCGACCGTCGCAACTTTCACCTGTTTCAGCCCCTCCTGTATCAAGTAGCGACCGGGGGACTCTCGCCAGCCAACATCGCCGCGCCGCTGAGGGCCATTCTCAAGCGCCAGGAAAACGTGAGGGTGCTCTTGGGCGAGGCGATCGACATCGATGTTTCGAACCGTCGGGTGATGCTGAGCGATGGCGAGGTCGGCTACAATACGCTGATCGTCGCCGCCGGCGTCCGTCACCACTACTTCGGGCGCAACGACTGGGAGGAGCTGGCCCCCGGGCTGAAAACGATCGAAGACGCCACGGAGATGCGGCGGCGGGTCTTGCTGGCATTTGAGGCCGCTGAACGTGAGGATGATCCTGAGAAGCTCCGGGGCTGGTTGACCTTTGTCGTCGTCGGCGGCGGTCCCACGGGGGTTGAGCTGGCCGGTACGCTGGGGGAAATCGCCAGACACACGCTCAAGCACGACTTCCGCGCCATCAATCCCGCTGATGCCCGGATTGTGCTGGTGGAGGGGATGGACCGGGTTTTGCCCCCGTATCCCCCGACCCTCTCGGCGAGGGCCGAAGCGGCGCTCAACCGGTTGGGGGTGACCGTCCGGACCGGTGCGATGGTGACCGACATTGACGCGGATGCCGTGACCATCCGGTGTGGTGAGCAGCGTGAGCGGATCCCCACCCGAACGGTCCTGTGGGCGGCCGGCGTTCAGGCGTCTGCCCTGGGCGGCATCGTCGCGTCTGCCACAGGGGCAGCCGTTGACCGCGTCGGCCGCGTAGCAGTGGAGCCGGACCTGAGTGTCGCAGGGCATCCGGAGGTCTTCGTGATCGGCGACCTGGCCCATTTCAGCCATCAGGCCGACAAGCCGCTCCCTGGCGTGGCGCCGGTGGCCATGCAGCAGGGCCGGTACGTGGCCACCCTGATCGTGCGTCGGCTTCGTGGGGAGACCATGCCCCCGTTCCGGTACAGAGATTATGGCAGCATGGCCACGATCGGGAGGGCCGAGGCGGTGGCCGACCTGGGCTGGGTCCGATTCTCCGGCTTTCCTGCCTGGCTGGCCTGGTTGTTCATTCACCTGATCCACCTGGTGCAGTTCCAGAACCGGTTACTCGTGCTCATCCAGTGGGCGTGGAACTACTTCACCTGGAACCGCTACGCCCGACTCATCACGGGGAAGAACCCGCTGCCATTGCTGCGCTGAG
>CAYSDK010000029.1:0-18834 GCA_964429865.1 uncultured bacterium | reverse complement strand
AGCCAGCAGAGCCCATTGTGCCCGGTGGACGTCGCCTATCGGGTCTCAGCGCTTGATGTTTTCTGGGTTTGCGGTAAAATCGGCGCTTATTCCCTGATGGTGAACCATGGCCCCTTGAGGTGCACATGAAGATTCACGAGTATCAGGCCAAGGCGATGCTGAGGGAAGGCGGCGTGCCGGTGCCGGCGGGCGAGGTGGCCGACACGCCGGCTGCCGCCCGGGCCATTGCAGAGCGCCTCGGCGGCCGCGTGGTGGTCAAGTCCCAGGTCCACGCGGGCGGTCGGGGGAAGGCCGGGGGGATCAAGATTGCCGATGATCCTGGCGGGGCGGAGGCTGCCGCCCGGGCCATTCTGGGCATGAGGCTCAAGACCCCGCAGACCCCGCCCGAGGGGATCGAGGTCCGGAAGGTTCTCGTCGAGGAGGCCTCAAGCGTCGCCCGGGAGCTCTACCTCTCGGTGACTCTCGACCGGGCCCGCGCCAGCCATGTGGTCATGGCGTCGGAGGCAGGCGGCATGGAGATTGAGGAGGTCGCCGCCCGACATCCCGAGAAAATCATTCGCGAGTGGGCGCACGCGGCGCTTGGTCTCCAGGACTTTCAGGCGCGCCGCGTGGCGCTCGGCATCGGGCTCGGCGGCGAGCAGTTCAAGCAGGGGGTCGGGCTGATCCGCAATCTCTTCCGGCTGTATCTCGCCAAGGATTGCTCACTGGTAGAGATCAACCCGCTCGTGGTAACGAAGGATGGGCGGGTCCTCGCCCTGGACGCAAAGCTGAACTTTGACGACAACGCGTTGTACCGCCACCCGGAGGTCACGGCGCTGCGGGACACTCACGAGGAGGACCCCCTCGACGTCGAGGCCTCGAAGTTTAACCTGAACTACATCAGGCTCACCGGCAACGTGGGGTGCATGGTGAACGGCGCGGGGCTCGCCATGGCCACCATGGACATCATCAAGCTGGCCGGTGGGGAGCCGGCCAATTTTCTCGACGTCGGCGGCGGGGCCTCCGCCGAGCAGATCGAAAACGCCTTCCGTATCCTGTCATCTGATCCGAGCGTGAAGGCGGTCTTCATCAACATCTTCGGCGGCATTCTCCGCTGCGACCGTCTGGCTGAGGGGATGATTGCCGCCGTGAAGAAGCTCGGGTTGCGGCTGCCGGTTGTAGTGCGGATGGAGGGCACGAACGTCGAGCTGGGCAAGAAGATGCTGGCGGAGTCAGGGCTCAGCCTCGTTACGGCGGAGGACATGGCCGATGGGGCCCGGAAAGCCGTCGAGCTCGCCCAGGGCGCGCGCGGATGACCGACGACCGACCACCGATGACAGATTCGGAACACCGGATTTGTTCTTCGGCTACGGTCATCGGTCAACGGTCATCGGTTAACGATGCCGGAGGCATCCTGTGAGTATACTGGTTGACAAGTCGACGCGGGTTGTTGTGCAGGGGATCACCGGCCGGGAGGGGGCCTTCCACGCGGCGCGCTGCAAGGAGTACGGCACCACTGTCGTCGGAGGTATCACCCCGGGAAAGGGAGGGACCACCCATGACGGCTTCCCCGTCTGGAATATGGTCGTCGAGGCGACGGCGCTGGAAGGGGCGAATTGCTCCCTGATCTTTGTGCCGCCTCCCGCGGCTGCCGACGCGATCATGGAGGCGGCCGCTGCGGGCATCCCCGTCATCGTTTGCATCACGGAGGGGGTTCCCGCCGCCGACATGGTTCGTGTACGGGAGTTCCTCGCTTCGACCGGAAACCGGCTGATCGGGCCGAATTGCCCCGGCGTGATCACCCCGGGGCAGGCCAAAGTCGGAATCATGCCGGGCCACATTCATCGCGAGGGCCAGGTCGGGGTCGTCTCCCGGAGCGGCACGCTCACCTACGAGGTCGTCCACCAGCTCACGCAGCGCGGGATCGGCCAGTCCACATGCGTGGGGATCGGCGGGGATCCCGTGGCTGGCACCAGCTTCGTGGACGCGCTCCGGCTGTTCAACGATGACCCCGAGACGCGCGCGGTCATGCTGATCGGGGAGATTGGGGGAACGGCCGAGGAGGAGGCGGCGGCCTTCGTCCAGGCCCACATGCAGAAACCGGTGATCGGGCATGTGGCGGGGATGACGGCCCCGCCCGGACGGCGGATGGGACATGCCGGGGCGATCATCGCGGGCGGCAAGGGAACGGCGGCAGAGAAGGTGAAGGCGATGGAGGCGGCGGGGATCCACATCTGTCGGTCTCCGGCTGAGATGGGGGCCGTGGTCGAAAAGGTGCTCCGGGCCGGTTAGCCACGCAAGGGATTCCAGGGGGCTCTTCCGTGTGGTCACGGGGCCCCGAGATGCGGCCACCTGCTTGCCAGGTGGTTTTTCTTTCGGAACAGGGGGCGTTCATGGAGCGGACACTGGCCATCGTCAAACCGGACGCGGTTGCCCGCGGGAAGATCGGTGAAATCCTCCGCCGGTTCGAGGAGGCGGGACTCCGAATCTCTGCCCTCAAGATGGTACACCTGGAAAAAAGACAGGCAGAGGAGTTCTACCATGTCCACCGGGCACGCCCCTTTTTTGACAGTTTGACCACCTTCATGGCTTCAGGACCTGTGGCGGTCCTCGTCTTGGAGGGGGAGGCGGCCATCTCGACCGTCCGCACCATCATGGGAGCGACGGACCCCGCTCGGGCATCCCCGGGAACCATTCGTCGAGATCTGGGGACGAGCATTGAACAGAATGCAGTCCACGGGTCCGATTCGCCAGAGTCAGCAGCCTTCGAGGTCCCTTATTTTTTCCGGGGGCCTGAGACCTTCGATTACGTTCGCGTCGATCGCCGTGGGGGTGGATAGTGCTTCTGCTTCCGAGACCGTTTCGGCGCATGGAATGCTGTTGCGTCGCGGGTTTATCCGTCGGATTTGGCCGGTTTTTCGCTTGACATCTGTGGGTCCCCCCAGTATAATTCGCCGACTTATGGGGTGAAGCTGGATGTTTGTCGACATCGCCCAGATCCCCGCAGAGGGTCTGGACGTCCAGTTTCGCGGGACTGAGGATTTTCTGGACCCCTCAGGGGAGTGGGTTCGTCTTCTCCGGCCGGTCGAGGCCGCGGTGCATTTCTGCCGGAACCCAACCGGGGTCCTTGTACGGGGCCAGATCTCCTCTGACCTTCAGCTCCACTGCAGTCGGTGTTTCGAACTGTTTACCCTCCCGGTCTCTGAGGGATTTGAGGTACAGTATCGTGGTTCTCTCGGGGCGGAGGTGGGGGAGGAGCACGAGCTGGGGCGCGAGGAACTCGATGTGAACTTTCTCGACGGCTCGCGAATTGACGTGGAGGAGCTTGTACGGGAAAATGTTCTGCTCACACTGCCTGTGCAAGCTCTCTGCCACGACGGATGCCGGGGGCTCTGTCCCCAGTGCGGCATCAACCTGAACCGGGAGACCTGCCCGTGTTCCTCCACCGCCATCGATCCCCGGTGGAGAAGCTTGGAATCACTGCGCTAGCGAGAGAGGATCATGCCGCTCCCCAAGCGTCGCCATTCGAACGCGCGGACCCGAAAACGGCGGGCGCACGATGCCCTTTCCCTGCCTGCGGTCGGGGTCTGCCCCCACTGCCGCCAGAGGATGCTCCCCCATCGGGTCTGTCCCCACTGTGGCCACTACCGGGGCCGCGAGGTGATCAAGCGGGAAGAGACATAGGAAAGGAGCCCTCACCGTTCCCGGACGGCGAGGCAGGATGGAACGCACGCCCTTGTGGCTGTCCCACCAGGGTCGAGTGACCGTAGCCCTTGACGCCATGGGTGGGGATGGCGGAGTCGCCGTGACCGTCGATGGAGCGGTCGCGGCGGCACGGGAGTTCGGGCTTTCGGTTGTCCTCGTCGGGATCGAAGACGAGGTCGCCCGGGAACTCTCCCGATTTGATACACGCGGGGTGGATATTCGCATCCGGCATGCACCGGAGGTGGTCGGGATGCACGAATCCCCCTCGGTGGCGCTGCGGAAAAAGAAGGATTCATCCATCCGGGTGGCGATAGACCTGGTCAGAGAGGGCGAGGCGGAGGCCATGGTGAGCGCCGGAAACACTGGGGCGGTCATGGCGACCGGCCTGGTCGTTCTTGGCCCTTTGGCTGGCGTGGAGCGGCCCGCCATTGCCGCCCAGATTCCCACGCTGGGCGGGCATGCGATCCTCCTGGATGTGGGGGCGAACGTGGATTGCAAGCCCCGCCATCTGGTTCAGTTTGCCATCATGGGAACGGTGTACGCCCGGAAGATGCTCGGAAAGGGTAATCCTCGAGTCGGCCTCCTGAGCATCGGAGAGGAAGAGACCAAGGGGAACGAGTTGACCAAAGAGGCCTTCCGGTCCCTAGAGGAGGTGCCCGAGGTGGACTTCATCGGCAATGTGGAGGGCGTCGATGTCTTCAACGGGAAGGCCGATGTGGTAGTCTGCGACGGGTTCACCGGGAATGTCGCGCTCAAGATGGGGGAGAGTGCGGCCGAGATGTTGATCACCCTCTTCAAGAGAGAGCTGAGCCGGGACCTGCTCGGGAAGGCGGGGCTGTTCCTGCTGCGCGGATTGCTGGAGCGTTTCCGGCGGCGGATCGATTACACCGAGTACGGCGGGGCCCCGCTCCTGGGTGTCAACGGCGTGGTGGTCATCAGTCACGGGCGATCCACGGCCAAGGCTATCAAGAATGGCGTGCGCGTGGCGGGGGAGTGCGTCAAGAACCGGATGCTCGAGAGCATCCGGGAAGGGGTCGCGCAGCACTAGGGGAGGAGTTATGGAGCGCAGCCGAATTCTCGGCACGGGATCAGCGGTGCCATCCCGGATCCTGCGCAATGCGGACCTGGAACAGCTGGTGGACACGAGCGATGAGTGGGTGACGTCCCGGACCGGAATCTCCGAACGCCGCATCTGCGGCCCGGGGGAGGATACCGCCACCTTGGCGGAGGAGGCAGCCCAGAAGGCTCTGGAGGCCGCCGCGCTCGACCCCATGGATCTCGACCTCATCCTGGTGGCGACCATCACCCCGGCCATGCCCTTCCCGGCTACGGCCTGTCTGCTGCAGGATGGCCTGGGTGCCCGACGCGCTGCGGCGCTGGACGTCTCGGCGGCCTGTTCAGGATTTATCTATGGTCTTGCCGTGGCGGATAACTTCATCCGCACCGGGATGTATCGGACTGTGCTGCTGGTCGGATCCGAAACCCTCTCTATCCTGACGGATTGGAGCGACCGAAATACGTGTGTCCTCTTTGGCGACGGGGCGGGGGCGGTCGTCCTGCAGGGTCAGCGGGGGGAACGGGGGGTGCTCTCAACCCACCTGTACTCTGATGGATCGCAGTGGGGACTTCTCATGGCGCCCGGAGGAGGATCCCGGCACCCTGTCAGCCCGGAAGTCCTCGAGCAGCGTCTCAACACAATCAAGATGCCGAACGGCAATGAGGTCTTCCGGACGGCCGTCCGGGCGATGGAGGATGCCTGCATCGCGGCCTTAAAACACAACCATCTCGAGATCGCCGACGTCGACGTGCTCGTTCCTCACCAGGCCAACGCTCGGATCATTCAGGCCCTCGCCCATCGGCTCTCCCTTCGTCCAGAGAAGGTCATCGCGAACATCGCTCGGCACGGCAATACCTCGGCCGCCTCCGTCCCGTTGGCCCTCGATGAGGCGGTCCGGACGGGAAAGGTTCACGACGGAAACCTGGTCCTCCTGGTGGCGTTTGGAGGGGGTCTTACCTGGGGATCGGCGGCGATCCGGTGGTGAGGGAGACCCAGGCTGCTCACGCAGGGGAGGCTCGGCCGGACGGGGTTCATGGGACGAAGGACGGCATTCGTTTTTCCCGGCCAAGGGTCCCAGTATGTTGGCATGGGTCGAGACCTGGCGGAAAACTTTCCGGCCGCGCAGGCCCTTATGGCGACCGGGAGTGAGGCTCTCGGGGTCGATCTGCAGACGCTCTGCTTCAAGGGCCCGGAGGAGACCCTGAGCCTGACGGCGAACACCCAGCCGGCGGTACTCACGGTGGGTGCCATGGCCTGGGCGGTGATGCACGAGCAGGGGGTCCGCCCAGACTTTGTGGCCGGGCATAGCCTGGGGGAATACACGGCCCTCGTGGCTGCCGGGTCTTTGAACTTTGGGGATGCGGTGCGGGCGGTCCGGCGCCGGGGCGAGTTGATGCAGGAGGCGGTTGCCATCGGGGCCGGCGCGATGGCGGCCGTCATTGGCCTCGGTCCTGACGTGGTCGCAGAGATATGCCGCGAGGTCGCCCAGGGTGATGTGGTGGAGGTGGCGAATCTGAATGCGCCCATGCAGACGGTGGTCGCCGGGCATACCGCTGCGGTAGATCGGGTAGGCGCGACCGCGCGAGCCAGAGGGGCAAAGCGGGTCCTCCTCCTCCCCGTGAGCGCCCCGTTTCACTCGAGCCTCATGCGGCCGATCGCGATGGCATTCGCGGCCATCCTGGGCGGCCTCGATATCCGTGACCCTCGCATTCCATTCATCGCCGGGCGTGACGCGCAGCCCAAACGGACCGCGGGTGAGGTCATCCAGAGTCTCATCGAACAACTGGACAATCCCGTGCGTTGGGTCGAGGTCGTCCGCCGCCTGATAGGAGAAGGGGTCGAGATCTTTATCGAGCTAGGTCCAGGGAAGGTCCTCTCGGGCCTGATCAAGCGGATCGATGAAACGCTGCAGGTCTACCACATCGAGGACCGGGAGAGCCTGGAAGAGACGCTTGCGGCGGCAGTACTGGCATGACCCTGCACGGAAAGGTGGCCGTTGTCACTGGGGGATCGCGGGGGATCGGTCGAGCGGTGGCCTGTGCATTGGCCCGGGAGGGCGCGGCAGTGGCGCTGTGCGCCCGGGACCGTGTTGCCTTGGAGAAGGCTGCAGTAGCACTTGAGGCCTCAGGCGCTCAGGTCTTGACAATCCAGGCCGATGTGGCCCAGGCGCCCCAGGTCCAGCAGGCGGTCGACGCCTGTCTTGAGCGGTTCGGGTCGGTGGACATCCTGGTGAACAATGCCGGAATCACCCGGGATAACCTTCTGCTCCGGATGAAGGATGAGGAATGGGAGGCGGTGCTGAACACCAACCTGAAGGGGGTCTTTCATTGTACACGGGCTGTCCTCCGACCGATGCTGAAGCAGCGGGGAGGGCGCATTATCAATCTCACCTCGGTGGTAGGGGTCATGGGAAATGCCGGGCAGGCCAACTACGTGGCCGCCAAGGCGGGGATCATTGGTCTGACGAAGGCGGCCGCCAAAGAGGTGGCCTCTCGGGGAATCACCGTCAACGCCGTCGCCCCCGGATTCATTGAAACCGATATGACGCACGCCTTGGACCCGGGGCGTCAGGAAGAGATACGCTCCAAGATTCCTCTGGGGCGATTCGGCATGCCCGAGGAAGTGGCGGAGCTGGTTGTTTTCCTGGCCTCGGATCGCGCGGCGTACATCACGGGTCAGGTCATCCATATCAACGGGGGCTTGTGGATGTGACGCACCGGGTGTGCTCGTTTTCTCTGGAGGTGAGGAGGTGAGTGGGACCGTGGATGTCGCAGAGAAGGTCAAGAAGATCATTGTAGAGCAGCTCGGCGTTGATGAAGCGGAGGTGACCCCTGACGCCTCCTTTGTTGAGGATCTGGGGGCTGACTCGTTGGATACCGTAGAATTGATCATGGTCCTGGAAGAGGAGTTCGGGATTGAAATCCCGGACGAGGATGCGGAGAAGATCGTTCACGTCAAGGATGCCGTGCAGTATATCACGGACCGTACCTGAGCTCGGGGGCAGCCCAGCTCGCGGGGAGATGTCATGAGGCGTGTCGTGGTGACGGGGGTGGGAGTGGTCTCTCCCATCGGCATCGGCGTCGATCGCTTTTGGAAGGCCCTCGTGAGCGGCACCTCGGGAGTGAGGCGGATCACGACCTTTGACCCGACCGATCACGACTGTCAGATCGCAGCGGAGGTGAAGGACTTTGATCCCCTGCAGTGGATCGAGAAGAAAGAGATCCGCAAGATGGATCTCTTCGTCCAGTACGCGCTGGCAGCAGCCATGATGGCGGTCGAGGATAGCCAGCTGAAGGTGACCGACGAGAGGCCAGATCGGATCGGGGTGCTGGTGGGGACGGGGATGGGCGGGATCCCTATGCTTGTGGAACAGCACCGGATCCTCTTGGAAAAGGGGCCGGGCCGGGTGAGTCCGTTCTTCATCCCCGGTATCATTACCAACATGGCTTCAGGGCGCATCTCCATGCAGGTCGGGGCCAAGGGCCCCAACTCCTGCGTCTCCACGGCCTGTGCCACGGGCAATCATGCCATTGGAGATTCCTTCCGCATCATCCAGCGGGGGGAAGCGGACATCATGCTGGCCGGGGGGACTGAGGCAGTGATCGCCCCCTTGTGCGTCGCCGGGTTCAGCAGCTGTAAGGCCCTCTCGACCCGGAACAACGAACCCGAACGGGCCAGCCGTCCCTTCGATAAAGAGCGGGACGGCTTTGTCATGGGCGAGGGTGCCGCGGTGCTGATCGTAGAGGCGCTAGACCACGCCCTCGACCGCGGGGCGACGATCTATGCGGAGGTGATCGGATACGCGATGAGCGCGGATGCCTATCACGTCACCGCTCCGGCTCCCGGAGGAGAGGGGGCAGCACAGTCGATGCAGGGAGCCCTCCGGGATGCCGGCCTTGCTCCGGAGGC
This sequence comes from uncultured bacterium, assembly GCA_964429865.1. GTDB lineage: Bacteria > Methylomirabilota > Methylomirabilia > Methylomirabilales > CSP1-5 > CSP1-5. Next base: position 10,184 of record CAYSDK010000029.1, on the reverse strand, counting down.
GGTGGACTATATCAATGCCCACGGGACCTCCACGCCCTACAATGACGCCAATGAGACATTGGCGATTAAACGCGTCTTCGGGGAGCACGCGTATCGGCTGGCGGTCAGCTCCATCAAATCGATGATCGGGCATACACTGGGGGCCGCCGGGGCGATTGAGGCGGCGGCGACGGTGTTGTCGCTGACGCATGGGATCCTCCCCCCGACGATCAACTACGAATACCCCGACCCCGACTGCGACCTGGACTACGTTCCGAACAAGGCACGGGAGGTTCTGATCCGGGTCGCCCTCAACAACTCCTTCGGCTTCGGGGGAACGAACGCCACGACAGCCTTCCGCCGTTACGACGGGTAGGCAGCCCGAATCCCCTTCCCCCCCTGGATCAATTCCGCGGTCCGGCTTCTCGGCGAACCCCGCTCGACTGCCGTATTCTCACCGGGCCTGTCCCGATGATCCCGGCCGACCTTCGTCCTCATAGGCGAGGAAGGTGATCGTCGGAGGGGCGGCCGACTGTTCGCCTAAGGTTCGCAGGGTGGCCGAGAGGAGATCGATCACCGCCTGAGCCCTCGTGTCCGGTGAGTCAGGCACGACGATCCGAACGTCTCGGGCGTGCAGATCGTGGAGCAGGCTGCGGAGGTGTCTCGCGGCCGACTGGAGCGTCGAAGCGTTGACCCCTGCCCGCGGCCCGAGCCCGAGCACCAGGATCTTTTCGACCTGAAACTTGCCAGAGGGATGGAAGAGGGCGGCGCTCCCCACGCCACCCGTGAACTTCCCGTCCACCGCGACCCGAGACACGGCCCCCGCGAGGTACCAGTCGACCTTCCCGAGGGTGTGCCTGGGCACGGGGACATCCTGGCAATGGAATAGGACCAGCACCTCGCCGCGCACCTCTTCGACGGGCTCAACGGGTGAGAGGGTCATCGTTCGGCTGCTTCCAAGAGTGGGGGGCGGGTGATGGGGCGGATCCGATCCAGGATTCCGTTGACGAACCGGCTGGAATCCTCGCTGCCATACTGCTTGGCGATCTCGATAGCCTCGTTGAGGATGACCTTTTCCGGGATGTCCTTGCGGAAGAGGAGCTCGTAGGTTGCCACACGGAGGATGTTGCGGTCCACCAGGGCGATGCGTGAGAAGTGCCAATGCTCGGCGTGGCTGGCAATGAGACTGTCGATCTCTTCGCGATGCGCGACGGTTCCCGCGACGAGCTCCTCGGCGAAGGCCTGGACCTCGGGCGGGCAGGGATGATCCGCCCAGTAGGCACGGAAGACCTCCGGAAGATTCTCGGACCGGAACTCAAGCTGGTAGAGGATGCTCAGGGCAGCCTCACGCGCGCGTCGCCGTTTACCCATCCGATCCCCTTCGCCCCCGGCCTTCACCCTGCTCCTTGTCCAGTTGAGCAAAGAGATGGGCCATCTCGATGGCGGCCAGGGCCGCCTCGAAGCCCTTGTTACCGAGCTTGGTGCCCGCCCGCTCGATTGCCTGCTCGATGGTATCGGCGGTGATGACGCCGAAGATGGTCGGCACGCCGGTTTTCAGCGCGGTGGCCGCGACACCCCTGGCCGCCTCGCCCGCGACATAGTCGAAGTGCCGGGTGGCACCCCGGATGACCGCCCCCAGGCAGATAACCGCATCGTACCGGTGCATCGAGGCCAGACGCTCCGCAGTCACCGGGATCTCAAAGGCGCCGGGCACCTTGACCACATCGATCTTATCCGGATCCGCCCCGTGACGCATGAGGGCGTCCAAGGCCCCCTCGAGGAGCTTGGTCGTGATGAATTCGTTGAAACGGCTGAGGACGATGGCGAAGGAAAATCCCAGCGCCGACAGGTGTCCTTCGAAATTCCGTGACATGATTCCTCCGTGGCCTAACCGTGCCCCCCGCTAATTCGGTGGAGCAGGTGACCCAGCTTCTCCTGCTTGGCTGCCAGGTAGTCTCGGTTTTCCGGAACCGGCGGGACTTCCAGGGGGACGCGCTCGACGATGCGAAGCCCGTATCCCTCGAGGCCCACGATCTTGCCGGGATTGTTGGTGAGGAGGCGCATCGTGCTCACCCCGAGATCGACCAGGACCTGAGCGCCGATCCCGTAATCGCGGAGATCCGCCTTGAAGCCCAGCTTCTCGTTCGCCTCCACCGTGTCATACCCCTGATCTTGCAGTTCATAGGCCCGGAACTTGTCGGCGAGTCCGATGCCGCGCCCCTCCTGGCGCATGTAGAGGAACACGCCTCCGCCTTCCGCGGCGATCAGGGCAAGGGCCCGATCCATTTGTGGGCCGCAATCACAGCGCAAGGAGCCAAAGACATCGCCGGTCAGGCATTCGGAATGCACTCGGACCAGCACCTCATCGGCCGGGGTGATGTCCCCCAGGGTGAGGGCCAGGTGCTGATCGTTGCCGACCAGATTCTGGTAAAGGAGAGCCCGGAAGGTCCCGTGACGCGTGGGGACGGTGGCCGCCGCAGCCCGACGGACCAACTTTTCGCGCCGCATCCGGAACGTAATCAGGTCCTGCACCGTGATCACGCGAAGACCGTGGCGGCTGGCGAACTCAAAGAGCTGGGGGACCCGGGCCATGCTCCCGTCCTCGTTCATGATCTCGCAGATCACACCAGCGGGGTAGAGTCCCGCGAGCCGACTCAGATCCAGCGCCGCTTCAGTCTGGCCAGCCCGGGCGAGGACGCCCCCGTCGCGTGCCCGAAGGGGAAAGATGTGGCCAGGCACCGTCAGGTCCTCCGGTCTCGTCTTCGGGTCCACGAGGGCCTGGATGGTCGTGGCCCTGTCCTGGGCTGAGACTCCGCTGGTGATGCCGCGCCGGGCCTCGACGGAGACGCAGAAGGCGGTTTCGTAGAGCGAGGTGTTCTCCGAGACCATCAGGGGGATCTCCAGCTCGTCGAGGCGCCCACCCGGCAGGGAGACACAGATGAGGCCGCGCCCTTCTCTGGCCATGAAATTGATGGCCTCCGGGGTGACCCGCTCGGCGGCCATCGTCAGGTCCCCTTCGTTTTCCCGGTCCTCGTCATCGACGACGATCACCATCCGCCCGTCTCGGATCTCTTTGATGGCGCTTTCGATGCTGTCAAAGGCCATGGATGTCTCCCGTCCCGATCTACGCGAACCCCTGCTCGCGGAGGAGTTCATGGGTCAGGGGAGATCGGTCCCGCATGATCTGGGTGGTGAGGAGTCGTTCGAGATAGCGACTCAACAGATCCACCTCTACATTGACGAGACTGCCGGGTCCCTTCCACCCGAGGGTCGTCATTGCCAACGTGTGGGGGACAAGGCACACAGAAAATGTCTCCCGCAAGACCTCGACAAGGGTGAGGCTCACCCCATCGACGGCGATCGAGCCTTTGGGCGCCAGGGTGATACCCAGGGGAGGGGCAAAGCCGATCCACATCCAGGTGGACTCCCCCGCGGGCTGCCGCCGGACGATTTGGCCGATCCCGTCCACATGCCCGGTCACGAAATGCCCTCCCAGGCGGTCTCCCACCCTGAGCGGCCGCTCCAGATTGACCCGATCCTGCGGCTTGAGATCACCGAGCGCGGTTACCCCGAGGGTCTCGGAGGAGAGATCCGCGGTGAAGGTGGCCCCGTCGCCCTGCACGACCGTGAGACAGACCCCGTTCACGGCAATGCTCTGTCCAAGGGTGAGATCCATTAATTGCGTGCCCGTCTCGATAGTGAGACGCGCCCCAGCCTCACCTCGCGTGAGGGCGACCACTCTTCCCTGCGTCTCCACGATGCCGGTAAACATCTCGCTACGGCACCCACGGGGAGGCCGGGTCGCTCAGGTAGCCCTCGAGGACGCAATCATCCCCGATGCGCTCGACGGTCAGGTGTCTGACGCGAAGGGCATCCGCGAGCTTCTCCACCCCTTCCCCTTGCAGGAGCATCGGGGCCCTCTTGCCACCAACCAGGACAGGGGCCAGCATCAGCATCAGCTTGTCCACGATCCCTGCCTCAAGCGCGGAGGTGGCCAATCTTCCCCCTCCCTCGATCATGACCGAAGTGATCTCGCGGCGTCCTAACTCACGGAGCAAGTCGGGGAGGGACACCCCCCCTTCGCCGGGTGGGAGCACCGTGACCTCTGCCCCGCATTCTTCGAGTGTGCGGAGGCGAGCCCGGGAGATCCGGGGGGAGGTGGCCACGAGCACCGGACGTGACCCACTCCGCAGGAGCCGTGCCGTGACGGGGAGGCGGCCTCGGCTGTCGACGATCACCCGCAAAGGATCGCGCCCCTCCTGCCCACCCAATCGGGTCGTAAGCATCGGGTCATCTCGCAGGACCGTCCCGATGCCGACCACGACCGCATCCACCACGTTGCGGAGCTCGTGGACCCGACGCCTGGCCTGTTCGCCGGTGATCCATTGTGAGTCGCCGGTCCGCGTGGCGAGCTTGCCGTCCAGGCTCATCGCGGCCTTGAGGATGACCAGAGGTTCCCGGGTCCGAATGTATTTGAAGTATGCTTCATTCAGACGAACGGCCTCTTCCTCGAGCAGGCCCACCTCGACCGGGATCCCCGCTTCTCGGAGTGTGCGCATACCGTGGCCTGCCACGGCCGGGTTGGGATCGTACGTGGCTGCGACCACTCTTGCCACTCCGGCGCGAATCAGGGCGTCGGCGCAAGGAGGAGTCCGCCCGTAATGGGCACACGGCTCGAGGGTGACGCAGCACGTCGCTCCCGTGGCCGATGCTCCGGCTGCCTTGAGGGCGACCACCTCGGCATGGTCGCTCCCTCGAGCGGCATGGAACCCTTCCCCGATGATCGTGTGATTGCGCACCAGGACGGCCCCGACCATGGGATTCGGGCTCGTCCGTCCCCTTCCCCGCGATGCGAGCGCGAGGGCACGCTCCATGTATCTGTGATGCACTTCGGGCATCGTCGTCCCGTAACACGCAGATTTTTCAGGAACTTTTGCCCAAGCTAGCACCGGGGGTGAAGGGTGTCAAGGTCAATTGCCGTCGAAGCTGACAGGATGCGGATCAGGTGTCTGCCGTGAAGAGGGCGGCGGCGAAGGCCGAAGCGGAGAAGGGCTGCAGATCCGTAATCCCCTCCCCGAGCCCCACATACCGGACCGGAATTTGCAGTTCGGTGACAATCCCTACCACCGCGCCGCCTTTCGCCGTGCCGTCCAGTTTGGTGAGGATGAACCCCGTAATGCCGATGGCCTGATGGAACTCCCGTGCTTGGACGGCGGCGTTCAGTCCGGTCGTGGCGTCCAGCATCAGCAGGGTCTCATGGGGGGCCCCGGGAAGATTTTTTGCAACGATCCGCTGGATCTTCTTGAGTTCCTCCATCAGGTTCTTCTTGGTGTGCAGCCGGCCGGCGGTATCAATGAGCAAGAGATCCACACCCCGCGCCTGGGCCGCCCGGAGGGCGTCAAAGACCACGGCGGCTGGATCGCCCCCTGGCTGATGGGCGATGACCTCTGCGCCGGCCCTTTTCCCCCAGATGTGGAGCTGCTCGATGGCGGCCGCCCGGAAGGTGTCACCCGCCGCCAGGAGAACCCGCTGCCCCTGGCGAGTCGCCCGATGTGCGAGCTTGCCAAGGGTCGTGGTCTTGCCCACCCCGTTCACCCCTGCCGTCAACACGACATGAGGACGGCCCGAGGTGGTGGATGTCTCGGGGACCGAGAGGAGGGCCGCAACCTGCTGCTCCAGGAAGCGGAGAAGCTCCGCAGGGTCGATCATTGAGGAGGGGATGGCATCCAGGAGGCGCCGGACCGTGGGCATCCCGAGGTCCGCGGTGATCAAGGTCTCCTCGAGCTCCTCCAGGAGACTCTCGTCTATGCGAGGACGTCCGAGCAGCCGAGCGATGCGATCAGCAATCGCTTCTCGGGTCTTGCGGAGGCCAGCCACGAAGGGGGAGAAGAGGGCGGGGTGATCTACCATGGTGCGATGGCCCGGCCTCGGTCACGGGACGGGTGCGGTGGCCGCCTGCTCCATCCGTTGGCCGAGCCGAACCGAGATCAACTTCGAAACCCCCGGCTCCTCCATGGTGATCCCGTAGAGCAGATCGGCCATCTCGATGGTCCCGGGATGGTGAGTCACGATGACGAACTGGGAGGTGGAGGCGAGTTCGCGGATGAGGGAGGCGAAGCGATCCACGTTGAGATCATCCAGGGCAGCATCGACCTCGTCCAGCACGACGAAGGGGCTGGGATTCGTCGCCCACAGGGCCATGAGGAGGGCGATGGCCCCGAGGGTCTTCTCGCCGCCCGACAAGAGCGAAAGCGTCGTGGTCCGCTTCCCTGGGATCCGCACCCTGATCTCTACCCCGGGCTCCTCGACCTCGTCCCCGTCGCCCAGGACCAGCGCTGCTTCGCCCCCTCCGAAGAGACGCTGCCAGAAGCCGTTGAGCTGTTCGCTGACCGCAGCCAGGGTCTTCGCGAAGCGTTCCTGTATGGTCCGATTGATCTCGACGATGCTGGCCTTGAGCGAGGCGACGGAGGCGGTGAGGTCTGCCGCCTGATCCGTGAGGAAGCGGAAACGCTCAGAGAGGGCCTCGTACTCCTCCAGGGCAGCCATGTTGATGGGGCCCATCGTCCCGATCTTCTGGCGGAGCTCTTCTCCTTCTTGTGCGAGGAGCTCCGGGTCCTGCAGGTCCTCGCCCGTCTCGAGACGCTCCCGGAGCGCATCACCCTCCGGTACCTCCTCCTGCAGGCGCTTGTGGAGCAACGAACGCTCTGTGTGTAAAGCTGCTCTCGTCGCGGCGATCGCGGCGTGCGCCTGCTGGGTCTCGGCGAACTCCTTCCTCGCGGTCTTGAGGGCCTCCTCCTGGACGAGGAGGGCCTGCCGGAGTTGATCCCTCTCGCGCTGGAGTTCCTGGACGGCATCAGCCTCCTCGGCCTCCCGCTGGTTGAGGAGTGTAACGGAGTGCTGGAGCGTGGCGATCTCCCGGGTGAGTCCGGCTTCCCGGGAGCGATCTGCCTCCTCCTCCCGATGGATCTCCGCCTCGCGCGTGCGCTCCCTGGCCAGATCGGCCTCGAGGCGATCCAGGGAGCGCACGAGGGCCTCCCGGCGCTCCTGGAGAGACGTCGATCGAATCCGGGCCTCTGCCACCTCCCGTTCGCACTCCTGCCGTCGCGCCTGAAGGAGGGTGGCTTGCCGGTCGCGCTCGGCGGTTTCTCGCCTGAGCACCTCCTCCTGCTGATCCGACGCCACGAGCTTCGTCTGCGCATCCTGCAACACCTTTCCGAGATCGCCGAGTTCCTCGTCGAGGCGCTGGAGCTCCGAAGCCAGGAACGCTGTCTGGCTCCCGAGACGGAAAGCGATCCCGCGCACCTCGGCGAGCGATCGCTCCACCGCGTGGCGGGCCTCCTCCGCCTCTTTGAGGGATTCCTCGTGCCCGCTCAACACCTGCTGGCGATGTGACCGGGTCTCTTGGACCTTCTCCCATTCGCCTTCGACCGCACGCAGCTCTTCGGTCACCCGGGCGATGACGGCGGGAAGTTCCTCGAGCTCTCTGTGCCGACTCAGGAGGCTCCAGGCGATGGTGTTGCCTCCCTGTATGGGGCCTCGCGAACTCAGCACCGCCCCGGATGTCGTGGCGACCCGAACAGGACCGGGCAGCCTCCGAAGGAGCGTAAGGGCCGTGGGAAGATCCCGGACAATCACCCCGTCTCCCAAGAGGCCGCGGAGGAGGGGCTGCAGTTCTGCCGGTCCCTTCACGAACTCCAGGGCCAATCCCACGATCTGCTGGGCCACCTCGGGCCCGAGAGAGGCTGCGGCCTCTTCCAATGCCTTGCGAAGATGCGACGCCTCTTGACGCTGGGCAAGCCATTCCCCCTGGTGCGGCAGCAGCGTCGCCCACCCCGTTCCCTCCTGCTCGAGATAGCGGATCAGGGAGAGGGCGTCGGCTGCGGTCGGAATGAGAAGTCCCTGCTGGAGATCGCCCAGGAGGGCCTCCACTGCCCTCTCGCAGGCGGCTTCGGCCCGAATCAATCGGGAGAGGGGACCTGCAATGGTCTGGCAGGCTTGCACCCCTGCCGCCTTCCCCTTGAGGAGAAGTTGCTGCCCCTCACTCAGTTCCGCGAAGCCCTCCTCGAGTTCCCGGAGAGAGTCGAGGCGGCCCTCGAGTCCGCGGAGTTCTTCGCGGAGCGCCGCCCGCCGCCCGCCCAGCACTTCCTGGTGGGCCTGCAGGCCGGTCAGTTCCTCGGCAAGGGCCTTGCGCTCGCCGGTGAGGGCTTCTATCCGGGACGCGAGCTGGCCAAGCTGGATGGTCAGTTCTCGGTCGCGGCCCGTGACGCTCTCTGCCTCTGTTCGCGATGCGTGAAGCTGCCGATCGACGGTCTCCTGCTCTTGCCGGAGGAGTCGCTGCCGTTCCGTCAGCGAGGCCACGTGATTTCGCTCGCTGAGCAGTCGTTCGGTGAGCGCAAGGATCTCCTTCTTTCGTCCTCCCAGGGCCGCTTCGCACTGCTCCAGGTCCGTCTCGACGCTGGTCAGGGACTCGTGGAGTTCCCGGAGCTGCCGGGAACCCGCCTCGAGTTCCTCCTCCGTGGCGGCCCGACTCTTGCCGTCGGCCTCGACATCCTGAAGGAGCCGATGGAGCCGCTCTGCGACACCCCCCAGTTGTTCCTGACGCTCCTCCCGCCGCCGCCCGAGGTCCTGGAGGAGGTTTTCGCGGGACCGTGCCTCCGCCTCCTCACGCTCGCGCTGGCTTCGCAGGCCGTACAGCCGCTCCTGGCCCGCCGTGATCCGCTTCTCCATCTGCAGGTCTTGAAGGCGGCCAGCCTCCAGGGAGGTCTCTTCCTTTGAGACGCGGAGCTGGCAGGACTCCCGGGCCGTGACCACATCCCTCTCCTGGCGGATGATACGCTCGAGCTCCCCGTCGAGGCGGCGCTCTTCCCTCACAAGGACAAGAACGTGAAGCTCCTTCAACCGGAGCGCCATGCGCTGGTAGCGTTCCGCCTTTTTCGCCTGGCGGTGGAGAGAGGTGCGCTGCCGTTCGATCTCCTGCAGCACATCCTTGACCCGGAGCAGATTGTGGTCCGCCGCCTCGAGCCGACCGAGGGCGATGTTCCGGTTCACCTTGTACGACATGGTTCCTGCCGCCTCCTCGAGGAGGGCCCGCCGGTCGGCCGGTTTTGCGTTGAGGAGGGATGCGATGGCCCCCTGCTGGATCAAGGCGTAGGGTTCCCGGCCGAGCCCGGTGTCGAGGAAGAGGCGGGTGATGTCTTTGAGGCGACAGGGATTCTGATTGAGGAGATACTCGCTCTCGCCAGAGCGATAGAGCCGGCGGGCGATGGTCACTTCGTCGTAGGGGACTGCAAGTCGGCCTTGAACATTCGACAGGGTAAGGGAGACTTCAGCCATGCCGACCGGTTTCCGCTGGGAGTTGCCTGCGAAGATGAGGTCTTCCATGCGCTCCCCGCGCAGCGCCTTCGGGCTCTGTTCCCCCAACACCCACAGCATTGCATCGATGATGTTGCTCTTGCCACAACCATTAGGCCCTACGAGAGATGTCACCCCTGGTTGGAAATCGATACTCACGCGGTCAACGAAGGACTTAAAGCCGAAGAGGGTCACGTTGCTGAGGTGCATGAGCCTCCTGGAGGTCCGATGTCCGAACTCGCCGTTCACCATCGGGCCTCGGCCCAACGTCCAGTCAGAAATCTTTGGCAGGCTAACACAGGCTTTCTCTGGTGTCAAGGGAAATTCCACAAAATCATGGGGTCATTCCTGGATGGACCGCAAAATATGGGGGTTCTCTCGCAAGTGGGTGAGCGCGCCGAGGGCTGCGTTCTGCTCGGCTTCCCGTCGGCTCCCCCCCTTTCCTGTCCCCAGCCTCTGTCCTTTGACCTCCACCTCGACCTCGAAGCGGCGGGCGTGGGGAAGACCTGACAGCTTGAGGATGCGGTACCGCGGGAGCGTCTTGAGTACGGCCTGAACACACGTTTGCAGTTCAGACTTTGCATCAAGGGAAAAGTCAGGGCTGAGCCGGGGAAGGAGATGTTGCCTGAGGAACTTCGTCACCGAGCCGAGACCCCGGTCGAGGAAGAACGCGGCGACGATCGCCTCGAAAGCCGCGGCCAGGAGTGTGGCTCGCCGTCGGCCTTCGGGCTCCTCGCTTTTTCCCATGCGGAGCATCGCTGGCACTCCCAGTTGAGTTGCCGCCTGGGCTAACGCGTGCCGATTCACCAGGCTGGCCCGGAGGCGGGTCAATTCTCCCGGGGAGCGATGCGGGT
>CAYSDK010000028.1:19877-23100 GCA_964429865.1 uncultured bacterium | reverse complement strand
TCAATCTCAACAGCAACCGACTGCTGCAGGATGTCGATGGAGACCACCAGACGGTGCTTGCCTTTCTTCCTCACCAGGATTCCGCTCAGCTCCGCCAGCGGGCCCCGGATCACGCGAACCCACCGACCCTCGGTCAGATACGGGTACGGATCGCAGGGAAGCTTTGTGAGGCAGATCTCGCGGACGGCTTCAAGTTCTTCGTCAGGGATGGGGGCCGGGGTGCCCTGGAAGCTCACCATGCAGACCACCCCATCCGTGCTTACCACTTGCCGCTTGTGCGTGAGGGAGGTCCGCACAAAGACATAGCCCGGGAACAGGGGGAGTTGCACCAACTTGCGTCGGTCCTTCCAGCGGGAGAGCACCTCGCGGACGGGCAGAAACGCCTCCATCTCGCGCTTGATGAGCTGCTCGGCGACCGCCTTCTCGTGTCGGGGGCGCGTGTAGAGGGCGTACCACCGCAGCGCAGAGAGTGACGGGTGGTTTGTGATTAGTGGCTGGCGGCTCGTCACCATTTCCACCCCTGGGCAGGCTTGCGCCCTCTCAGTTACAGCCGAGAATCGCTGTAACCTCCGAGGAATAAAGGTTTAAGGCACAGAAACTACAAGACTCATCCCGCCCCGTCGGTCTCCGATTCTCGGGCAGGGGTATCACGGAGAAGAACAATTCTGTCTTCGGAGACCTTCAGCGCGCGCAATCGATCCAGGATGTCTTCGCTGCCATTCAGGACAGCCAGGACAACCCAGTCGTAACTCAATTCAGGGATCTCAGGGAACGCCCGCACCTTGTGCCCGAGGAACGTGCCTCCCGCCTTCTCGTCATCGACGACGTGCTCAAGGCTGAGATCGAGCTCCCAGAGGACGAGGGCCGCAATCTCAGCAACCTCACCCGACCCAACCAGCAGGACCCGCCGCCCACCCGAGAGGCTGAGCGGCGACAGGCGCTGCTGAAACGTCTCGCGGAGGCTGGTGTAGTAGCTTAGCGAGTACTCCATGAACTGATAAGCCAGCCGAGCCTTTTCGGTGATTCCCCGGGGAGTGAGGAGATACTTCAGGCGGGAGCGCTTGACGTTGACGATCTTGACATACCCCTTTCTGGCCAGCCGCTTGATATAGAGGTTGGTCAGGCCCAACGCCATCCCGAGCTTCTTGGCCAGTGCGCGTTGGGTAACGCCCTGCCCCTTGGCGATTTCGGTCAGCAGTTCCAGTTCACGCTTCGCCTGAGGATCCATGCCTTTTTACCCTTTGATTTCAGCGGATTATGCAGGATTCGGGCCAAGTTGTTCAACATTCGAACATCACAGGGAATCCTTGTCAAGGAAAATCTCGAAAGTGGGGTCCGCCAGAGGGAAACACTTGGAAAGGAAGTCCGGGGGAAGGGGGGGAGTGGTCTTACGCCTCTCTGCCGACCTCGATCACCTGGGCCCGGTACAGGCGGGCGTAGGTACCGCCCCACGCCAGGAGCTCTTCATGACTCCCCTGCTCCACGACCTGACCTTCATACAGAACCAACACCTTGTCCGCCCTCCGCACGGTCGAGAGGCGATGGGCGATCACAAAGGTGGTGCGATGCTCCATCACGCGGTCCAGCGCCCCCTGCACCAGCTCCTCTGATTCCGCATCCAACGATGAGGTGGCCTCGTCCAGGATCAGGATCGGGGGGTCCTTCACCACGGCCCTGGCAATGGCGATCCGCTGGCGCTGTCCCCCGGAAAGGAGAACCCCCAACTCTCCAATCCGCGTCTCAACCCCGTCGGGAAGCTTCTCGATAAACTCCAGGGCGTTGGCGATGCTGAGGGCCCGAACCACGCGTTCCGGGGACACATCTCGCCTGCCATAGACGACGTTATTGAAGATGGTGTCATCAAAGAGGATGATCTCTTGGGTGACCATCCCGATCTGTTCGCGCAGGGACTTGAGGGTCACTCGACGGATGTCGACCCCGTCGATCTCGATCACCCCAGCGGTGGGATCATAGAAACGGGCGATCAGGTTGACCAGGGTGCTCTTGCCGGCGCCGCTCGGTCCCACGATGGCTACAATCTCACCCATCCGGGCGGAGACGGTCACATCCCTCAGGATGTCTTGATGCTCGTCGTAGCTGAACGATACGTGCCGAAACGCCACCCGTTCCCGCATCGGCGACAGGACGATCGCTCCGGGTTCCTCGCGGACCTCCGGTTGTGTATCCATCAGTTCAAAGATCCGCTGGACACCGGCCATACCATGTTGAATGGCGTTATTCATCTTTCCGATCTTTCGGACCGGCTGGAAGAAAAGCCCCAGCGTGACGAGAAAGGTGAGCAACTCCTCGGGAAGGATGAGCCCCCGAACAACCATGTAACCCCCCAGCCACACCATAAGAAGAACGCCCCCAAAGGCCAAGACCTCCATGACCGGCGACGAGAGCGCATCCACCTTCGCGATCCGCAGGGAGGCCCGGAAGAGCCTCGCATTCTTCTGCGCGAACCGCAGGCGCTCGTAGGTCTCCATCGCGAAGGCTTTGACGATCCGGATGCCGCTCACCGCTTGCTGGAGGAGGATGTTGAGCTCCGCCCGCCGTTCCTGGATCGCGGTCCCCCGCGCCCGGATCTTCTTGCCGAATTTCACGATGGGGTAGACCGCCAGGGGAATGCTGGGCAATGCGATCAGCGCCAGAGGCCAGTTGATCAGGAACAACACCACAAGCAAGCCCGCTGCGGTGAACGGCTCTTTCAGGAGGCTGGCAAAAAGCCACAGCAGGCTCCGACCGCAGAGATCGACGTCGAAGGTCAGGCGGGACATGACCTCGCCGGTCGGCGTGCGAGTAAAGTACCCCAGGGAAAGGGCATGGAGATTGGCGTACAGATCGTCCCGGAGGTCCCGCTTGATCGCCTCGGCGACATAACTCATGAGGTATTCCTCGAGATACGAAAAAATCCCCCGGAGGATCGCCCCCAGGAGGAGGACCAGCGCACCGAGAGAAAGGAGCGTCACGGTATTCGACGCCAGTGATTCGGGCAAGCGGCTGAGGAGTCGTGGCCCCAGGTCCTGCAAGGGGCCCGGCAGGCTGAGGCGGGGGACGCTTCCCACATGAAAGACGAGGCCGAAGATCGGCTGCAGCGCCCCCGCTGAGGCGGCGCCCAGGGCGGAGACGACGATCGTGGAGAAGACTGCCAGCACCACGCGCGCTCTGTACGGTCGCGCGTAGCGAAACAAACGAAGCACGCTTCTCATTGGTTCCCCTG
>CAYSDK010000028.1:0-19777 GCA_964429865.1 uncultured bacterium | reverse complement strand
TGGGCGGCGGCGGCGATCCGGAGAAGCGACCGCAGGAGCGACTCGAGTTCCCTGAGCGGCCACATGGTAGATCCATCCGATGGGGCGCGATCCGGATCCGGGTGGACCTCCATGAAGATGGCATCACAGCCCACCGCCACCGCCGCGCGCGCCAGATGGGGGACATACTCCCTGAGACCCCCCGAGGCCACACCGGCCCCCCCGGGAAGCTGAAGGCTATGGGTGGCATCAAAGACCACTGGGTAGCCGATGGCCCGCATCATCGGCAACGCCCGCATATCGACGACGAGGTTGTTGTAGCCAAAACTCGTCCCGCGCTCGGTGATCAACAGTTGGTGATTGCCGGTGGAGACCACCTTTTCCACCACCCGGGAAACCTCGCCCGGTGAAAGGAACTGTCCCTTCTTCACGTTGACGGCCCGGCCACTGTGGCCCGCAGCTAGGAGGAGGTCGGTCTGTCGGCAGAGGAAGGCCGGGATCTGCAGCGCGTCCACGACCTCCGCTGCCAGTGCAACCTGGGCTACCTCATGCACATCGGTGAGGACCGGCAGCCCGGTCTTTTCCCGCACCCGGCGGAGGCACTCGAGCCCCCGCTCGATCCCCGGCCCCCGGAAGGACTGGAGCGACGTTCGGTTCGCCTTGTCGTACGAGGACTTGAGGACGACGGGGATCGCCACCCGGCCGCAGATTTCCTGCAGCTGCTCCGCCACCATGAGGAGGGGCTCCTCCCCCTCGATCACACACGGCCCGGCAATGAGGGCCAGCGGATTGTTCCCCCCGATCCTCACGTGGCCTATCGAAACCTCACGCGTCCGCACGGTTATCTTCTCTCCCTTGGGCCAGACCAGGCGCGGTCGAGAGCCGTCCCCTCATTACTGCTTCCGGTACTGCAGGGTCGCCCGGATGAAGGCCCGGAAGAGGGGGTGAGGCTGTCCCGGGCGGGACTTGAATTCCGGATGAAACTGACAGCCCACGAACCATGGATGATCGGCAAGCTCGATCATCTCCACCAACTTCCCGTCGGGCGATGCCCCGCCCATGACGAGCCCATGCCTCTCCAGGAGGTCCCGGTATTCGTTGCTCACCTCGTATCGGTGTCGATGCCGCTCCGCGACCTCGTCCTTGCCGTACGCCTCAAAGGCCCGGGAATCCTGCCGCAGGCGACATGGGTATGCCCCGAGCCGCATACTTCCTCCCAGGTTGGTGATCCCTCGTTGTTCGGGCATCAGGTCGATGACCGGATGCGGGGTCTCGAGGTCAAACTCTCGACTATTCGCCCCTCTGAGATTACAGACCTGGCGGGCGAACTCGATCACGGCGCACTGCATCCCCAGACAGATGCCGAAAAACGGAATTTCTTCCTCTCGCGCATACGTGATCGCCGCAATCTTTCCCTCGATCCCGCGGGTGCCAAAGCCTCCGGGAACCAGGACCCCCGAGACGCCATCGAGACAGGCCTTGGGGCCCTCCTGCTCGATCTGCTCCGCCACCACCGCCCTGATCTCCACGCGGCAATCATTGGCGATCCCTCCATGGCAGATCGCCTCGGTGAGGCTCTTGTACGCGTCCTTCAGCTCCAGATACTTTCCGACGACGGCGATCGAGGTGACGGTGGACGGGCTCTGGATCTTCTGAACCATCTGCTCCCAGGCTCGCAGGTTCTGCTCCTGCGCCTCCAGGTTCAGGATCTCCACCAGGAGATCGTCCAGACCTTCGCTGTGTAGGACGAGGGGGACCTCGTAGATCGAGGAGACGTCCTTGGCGGTGATGACCGCGCGCTCCGAGACATTACAGAAGAGGGCGATCTTGGCCTTGAGCTCTTTGGGGAGGAGCCGGTCGGTCCGGCACAGGAGGACGTCCGGCTGGATCCCGATCTGGAGCAGCTCCTTCACGCTGTGCTGGGTCGGCTTGGACTTCAGCTCGCCGGCGGTGCCGATGTAGGGGACCAAGGTCAGATGCAGGTAGGCCACGTGCTCCCGACCCACGTCGCTTCGAAACTGCCGAATGGCCTCGAGGAAGGGGAGGCCCTCGATGTCGCCCACCGTGCCCCCCACCTCGACGATCACTACATCGACCCCCTTGCTCACGCGGTAGATCGACCGCTTGATCTCGTCGGTAATGTGCGGAATCACCTGGACCGTCCCGCCGAGGTAATCGCCTCGCCGCTCCTTCATGATGACGTTGTAATACACCTGCCCGGTGGTGACGTTGTTGTCTCGGGTCAACTGGGCACTCGTAAACCGCTCGTAATGGCCCAGGTCCAGATCGGTCTCCGAGCCGTCATCGGTCACAAAGACCTCGCCATGCTGGAAGGGGCTCATGGTGCCAGGATCCACGTTGATGTAGGGATCGAACTTGAGGAGGGTCACCTTGAGGCCACGACTCTGCAGGAGACACCCGATGGAGGCGGCCGCCAATCCCTTTCCGAGGGATGACATGACCCCACCGGTTACAAAGATATACTTCGTCGTCATCGCTCCCCCATCCTATGCGTCACCTGCCTCCCGCCAGGCGGTCGCCGCCACCATCCGCTCGATCCGTGCCAGGTCCTCCGGCGTATCCACGCCGATGCTGTCGTATTTCGTCTCGACGACCCTGATCGGGTACCCGTACTCCAACGCCCGCAGCTGTTCCAATTGCTCAGTCTCCTCGAGTGGGGTCGGGGCCAGCCGGGCCAGCTCAAGGAGAAAATCCCGTCGGTACACATAGAGGCCGATGTGCTTGTACCACAGTTTCGGAGGACTGAGGACTGAGGGCTGAGCGCCCCCCTCCCCTTCAACCCCTGATCTCGGACCTCGGACCTCAGTCCTCGGCCCTCGATGGTAGGGGATGGGGGCACGGGAGAAGTACAGGGCGAATCCCCGGCAGTCCCGAACCACCTTGACCACATGCGGGCTGTGGTACTCGTCCTCCGCCTCGAGCCGGCGGCACACCGTCCCCATGACCAGGTTCGCCTCAACAAAAAAGGGGGCCACCGCCTCATCGATCATGGCCGGATCGATGAGGGGCTCGTCCCCCTGGATGTTGACGACCAGCTCGGAGCTCAGGGAGGCGGCGACCTCCGCAACGCGATCTGTTCCGGACGGGTGATGCGCCGCCGTCAGTTGAACCTCCCCGCCAAATGCAGCGACCGCATCGCGGATCCGGAGGTCATCGGTCGCCACCACCACCCGCGCCAGCGTCTTGCTCCGACGCGCCCGTTCGTAGACATGGTGAACCAATGGTCGTCCGCAGAGCACAGCCAGCGGCTTGCCGGGGAACCGAGAGGAGGCGTAGCGGGCCGGGATGACCCCTACCGCCTTCACGATGCTACTCCTCCTTCTGTGCCCAGGCTCGCTGGAGCTCTGCCAAACTCACCGTTGCGGTTCCTCGCTTCCCCACCACCACGCCGGCGGCATGGTTGGCGATGTGGGCCGCCTCCACCATCGTCGCCTTGCAACAGAGGGCAAGGGCCATGGCCCCGACCACCGTGTCCCCTGCCCCGGTGACATCGTACACCTCTTTCGCCACCGCCGGGATATGGTTGACACGACCGTCCGCCTCGAACAGGGACATCCCCTTCTCCCCGCGGGTGACGAGCACCGCCTGAACCCTCAGGGTATTGACGAGATGTCGCCCCGCCTCCACGACCTCTGCGTCACTCCGAATGGGCCGTCCCCAGGCGGTCGCCGCCTCCCAGTGGTTGGGCGTGAGCACGTTGACATTGCGATACATGTCAAAGTGATCGACCTTGGGGTCTACCACAATCACCACCCCACGAGCGCGGGCCAGAGGAAGGATCTCCTGGAGGAGCCGACCGCCGATCACTCCCTTTCCGTAATCGGAAATGATGAGGCCATCGACAGCGGCCAGCCGATCCCGGATCAGCTCCTCAATCCTCCCTCGGATCTCATCATCCAGATCATCCGTGGACTCCCGGTCAAATCGTACCACGTGCTGGGGTCCGGCGACAACCCGGGTCTTGAGCGTGGTCTTCCGCGAGCGATCCACGACCATACCATCCGACTTCACTCCCATCTGCTCGACCTCGTGGATCAAGCGCTCTGCCATAGCATCGCCCCCGACGACGCCGACCAGATCCGCCTGCCCACCGAGGGCGCGCACGTTGGCCACCACATTGGCGGCGCCCCCCAGACGGATATACTCGTGCTCGACCTCGACGATCGGGACTGGGGCCTCGGGCGAGATCCGTGAGACGCCTCCCCAGATATATTCGTCCACCATGATGTCCCCGACTACCAGGATCTTCCTTCGGGGAAACCGGTCCAACAAGTCGTGAAATGCGAAGGGGGGGTGGTGTGGGTCGGAAATCCTCACGAGAGTGACCTCCGGCGAAAGTAGTTCCAGACCAATTGGAAAAAGATGTTCGAGCGGCACAGCGCCAGAATGAATTTCCGGTGCCGCTCGAAATCTGCACACCGCCTCACCAGCTCTGGCAGGTCCGAGTCGTGGTAGGCGCGGATCAGGCGGTCGATCTGCTCATCCGAGAGCATCCCACCCACGCGCCGGAAAAAAGAGCCCACCCGAAGCTCGACGCCGATCTCCTGACGCCACCGCCGCTCGTACTCACCGAGGACTCGTTCGCTGAGATCCCCGAGGCGAAAGGCCCGGTCTAGCGTCGCGGCCGCCATATCACCGCAGAGGATCCCGTACGAGATTCCCCCGCCCGTCGTCACCTTCACCTGCCCCGCTGCATCTCCGACCAGCAGGATTCTGTCACGAAAGCTGCGACAGATATTGGCAATGGGAATCGCCTTCCGCTTGATCTGAGTCACCGGCTGACGAAGTCGAGAGGCGATGGATGGGTGCTGAAGAAACCGTCTGAGGTACTCCACGGCCCCGGCACCGTTACAGACCCCCACCCGCGTCACGGGGCCAGCCGGAATAGCCCAGGCAAAGCTGCCCGGGGCCACCTCTCGTCCCAGATACACCTCCACGCGGTCTACGCCTTCCATGCTGGCTTCAGCCTGGGCCGCCTGCAGAAAGGCAGAGGGTC
Source organism: uncultured bacterium (assembly GCA_964429865.1). Lineage (GTDB taxonomy): Bacteria > Methylomirabilota > Methylomirabilia > Methylomirabilales > CSP1-5 > CSP1-5. The sequence goes on along the minus strand of CAYSDK010000028.1, from coordinate 14,781 downwards.
GCTTGAGTCCCAGCCCCCGAAGCAACCCGTAGCGGATGCCGGTGGCTACCACGACCGACCGCGTCGTGAAAGTCATCCGGGTCTCATCGCCCTCCGGTCCCCTCTGGACGGCCGTCACCGTCACATGATCGTTGTGCTGCTCCAGGCCGATACATCGCACCCGCAAGAGGTAACTCGCGCCACGGGCGATGGCCCGCTGCGCCATCGTCTGATCAAACTCACAGCGGCGGACCACATAGGCCATCACCCGATCGGCCCCGACCGTCGCGCAGCTGCCCTTGGGCGAGAAGAAGGTGGCGGAATTGAATCCGCGGATAACCGAGTCACGGGGAAGGTCAAAACGCTCGAAAGCCTCCGCTCCGATAAGGCCCGAGCAGTTCGTCGGCACGCCGATCTGTGGATGTTCTTCCAGGACGAGGACCGTGTACCCTCGCTGGGCCAGGCTGGCCGCCGTCTGGCTCCCTGCCGGCCCCGCCCCCACCACGATCACATCGTGCATCGAGGCCCCTCCGCCACGTTAGCAACCCTCTGGGTCGCGGGGGAACTCACTCCTTCGCTCGACACCGCTTCGGCAGGCTCCCTCCTCCCACGCTCGGGCCCTGAACAAACCGTTTAACAATACCCCTGAACCTTCCGCTGGTCAACAAGAAATCGGGCACGTGAGAAGGCGCGCCTAGAGCCTGCCGCGACGTGGAGGCATGAGCAGCCTCCACAGCCCCACGACCGAACAGAGGACCAGCACAAGACTCATGATCTGGGCGGCCCGGAAAGGCCCCAGCATGAGGCTATCGATCCTGAGCCCCTCAATGAAAAACCGCCCGAGAGAGTAGAGCCCGAGATAGCTGAGAAACAGCGCCCCCCGGACCGCTTCCAGGCGTCTCCGGAGGAGGCCGAAGAGCAGGAGAAAGACGATGAAATCCCAGATGGATTCATACAGGAATGTCGGATGGAAGTACGCGTACTCCGCCAGATGGGGGGGTCGATGGCCCGGATCGATATACAGCTTCCAGGGAAGGTCGGTGGGGGTCCCAAAGGCTTCCTGATTGAAGAAGTTTCCCCACCGCCCGATGGCCTGTCCCAGAGCGAGTGGAGGGGCAGCGATGTCCAGATACGCCAAGGCGGGAAGGCTTCGCCGCCACGCCACGAAGGCCCCAGCGGAGACCCCGGCCAGCAGCCCGCCGTGAATCGCCAGCCCCCCTTCCCAAACCGCGAAAATCCTCCAGGGGGAGAGGGCGTAGTGGTCCCAGTTGAAGAGGACATAGTAGAGCCGGGCCCCCACCAGGGCAGCGATGATAGCGATCACTGCCACATTGATAAGCTGCTCGGGGTCTTCCCCCCGACGCCGGGCCTCCCGCTCGGCGAGAAAGATCCCGAGGAAAACAGCCGTCGCGATGAGGAGGCCGTACCAGCGTATCGCGACCGGCCCGATCTGAATGGCGATGGCGCCCGGTGAGGCAAACATCTCGGTCCTCAGTCGAATCCCCTCACGTCCCCCGATCCCTTCACCGGAACTCTAGCCCATGAATCCAATCCTGCAGGGCCTCCCGGGTGCTCCGGAAGGCCAGGTCCTCCCAGGGGAGTGCCCCTGTAGGAAAGAAGGCAACTTCTTCCGCTTCTTCTCCAGCTCGCGGTTCTCCCCCGACGATGCGGGAGAGGTAGACGACGGTCACGACCGGCGACCCTCGGTAGGAATAGACGTTGAGCAGGGAAAGCTCGTCGATCTCCAGCGCGACCTCTTCTCGGGTCTCCCTCACCGCCGCCTCCTCGACGCTCTCACCGAGCTCAACGTAGCCGGCGGGAAAGGTCCACTTCCCCCGGGCAGGCTCGATCTTGCGCCGTAAGAGGAGCACGCGGCCATCGTGGACGGGAATCACCCCCGCCACCACCTTCGGGTTACGGTAGAGGATGAAGCCGCAGGACCGGCAGACCGGCCGCTCCCTCCCCTCCGCCTCAACCCACTGCCACGTCAGGCGCCCACCGCAATCCGGACAGAAAGTGCTCTCTGGTGTCACCATCCCCGGATCCTCCGACCGGTTAAGGCGCCCGGACAGGGATCCCCGTCCGGGGCCTCTGACCCCCTTCGCTCGGGAGATCAGAGGGACTGAGGACCTTCCTCTGCGTGAGACTCCTGCGACAGCATATAGCGGCGTGAGAAGTGAGAAGAAGGATTCTCTGGTGCTGGCTCGGTTCTGCAAGACCCAGAGAGAGGGTGCTCATCGGGCACCATGTGGGCAAACCACTGGGGTCGTGAGAGCCACCTGAGCCCCCCATGCACACGAAAGCTCTGGGCCCGACGGGGGATGAGAGCGCATCAGGAAAGGGGGTCAGCCAGGGTCACACTGAAAGGCTTGTTACATTTCTTGCAATGATATTCATAAAAAGGCATCCTCCCGCCCTCCATCTTCGACAATGCCTGCTGCCTCGTCAGGCGACCCGACGGCATAGGAGCAGCTTCGGCACTATGAGGCCTCGCGGACCTTGCGAATCCGGCGTTTGAGGCGCTTGATCCCCGCCCGGGCCTCTCTCACCCCGTCAGAATCCTGTGCCGCCAGCGCCTGGTCTCGCCGGCCCCTGAACAGCCGAATCTGGGCCTTCAAGTCCGTGGCAGTCTGCCTTTCGGCTGCAGCGGCATCGGTTTTTGCACGAAGCCCGAGGCGCACCTCCTCGGCAATGATCGCCTCGATGATCTCCTCTTTCTTCATCCCCGAGACCCCCTGGACCTCGGGGTATTTCTCCATGCAGAACTCTCTCAGCTTGGTGACGGTCAGCTTCTCAAGCTCCCCCCGCTCCATCGTCCCCCCTCTCGCTGCTCAGTGTCCCTCCACGAAGGCAGCTACCCCCTGAGCCTTCGCCAGCATTCCTCCTCGAGGTGCTCCCGCAACAGACGCTCAAAGCGGGGTCGCAGGACGAGATCGAACACATGAGCCTTGTCAGGAAACAGCGTGAGGACCCGCTCTCGGGCAGTCGCAATCGTCCGTTCTCCCTCTGCCCGGGTCATCGGGCCGACCGTGAGTCGCCAGGCCGTCGCGTCGGCCAACCACTTCAGGAGCCGCATCTGCTCTTCTTCACGCTGAACCGCCTCGTGATCGACCATGGTTATCCGTCGGGGACCTCTCTATAGACGTGATCATCCTCGCGCACCCGCTCCCGGACCTTGATCCCAACCACCTGTCCCGGCCCCGCCGACTGCACCGGCTTGCGATCCATCTCCATCGACTCCACCTTCTGGGACAAGTCGGTGGTCTTCCCCCGGATGCGGATGTCGTCCCCGACGCGCAACTCGCCGGCTTGGATCTCAATGAGGGCGACCCCGACCTTCCCGTAATAATGGGTCACCCGCCCAACCTGCATCTCAGCCATTTCCCCCCTCCGGAAATTATGGTGGGCCCAAGACGCTAGAGACTGGACCAGGGGCCATCTCGCATAGCTCTCGACGGGGCTACCCTACCATCCCTCATTTTCCCTTGTCAACTCCCCTCCAGACCCCTCACCGGCCAGCGGTCAGGTGCCTCCCCTGTCTCCTCGCCCACCGCGGATGGCCGGACTCCGCTCGTGCAATCTCAGCGGATGAGGGTTGACTTGGAGAAAGCTTTCGACATAACGTAAGGCAAGAAAGAGGGGGTCGCGACGCATGCGGGATATCTTTCGCCTCGCCAAACGCCCTGGGATGACGACTCGATCGGGACGCCGCCGCTCCCGGTGGATTCTGATTCTCCTCCTCATCGCGCTCGTCGTGGTGGCGAACCAGTCGATTCCCCTCTACATCGACTGGCTCTGGTTCGAGGCGGTCGGATTCTCGTCCGTCTTGCGCACGATCCTCCTCACTCAAGGGCTCCTGGCCCTCCTTTGGGGGGGGATTTGCTTCACCATCCTCTCCCTGAACCTCTTCCTGGTCCACCGCTCCCCAGCCACCGACGTCCTCATAGAGCTTGAGGATCACCTGGGACTGCCCGGCCGCTTCATCCTCGAGCGGTACACCAAACGGTTCCTCCTCCCCGTGACCGGCGCCATCAGTCTCCTGGCAGCCCTGCAGGCCATCGACCAATGGGGGGCAGTTCTCCGCTTCCTCCACCCCACGCCCTTTCAGGTGCAAGATCCCCTGTTCCACAACGACCTGAGCTTCTACATCTTCCGTCTGCCGTTCCTGAACGTCGTCTATCAGTCGCTGATGACCGTCCTGGTCCTTAGCATCCTTTTGGCCGCCCTCGCGTACATCCCCTATCGAGGCATCCAGATCACCGGCCAGGGTCTCCGCTTCAGCCGCTGGGCTCGCATCCACCTCCTCTGCCTGATCGGCGCCCTCCTCTTCCTGAAGGCCTGGGGGTATCACCTGAGCACCTACGATCTGCTCACCTCTGCCCGCGGAGTGGTCTTCGGCGCCAGCTATACCGACCAGTTCGCCACCCTGCCTGCCCTCAGAGTGCTGACCGGCCTGACGGTCCTCTGTGGGTTCCTCGCGGTGACCCGGATCTGGTGGGAGCGCCTGACCCCCTTCCTGCTCGGCCTCGCCACCCTGATCGGGGTCGCCGTCATCGGCCAGATGGTCTACCCCAGCCTGCTGCAACGCTTGCGGGTCGCCCCCAACGAACTGGATCTGGAGAACCCGTATATCGTCCAGAACATCCGCTTCACCCGGGCCGCGTATGGCCTCGATCGGATCGAGGAGGTCGAGTTTCCGGCCGACGAGAATCTGAGTTTTGCCGATCTCCGGAAAAACGAACTGACCGTCAGTAACATCCGCCTGTGGGACCCTCGGCCACTCCTCGCCACCTTCGCCCAGCTTCAGGAAATCCGCACGTACTACAAATTCGTCGATGTGGACGTCGATCGCTACCGGCTCAACGGGCGCACCGAGCAGGTGATGCTCTCTCCCCGGGAGCTCTCCACCGATCATCTGCCCAGCCGGGGGATCTGGATCAATGAGCATCTGACCTTCACCCACGGGTATGGGGCGGTCCTGGCCCCCGTCAACCGCGTGAGCCCGGAGGGACTCCCGGTCCTCTATATCAAGGATATCCCGCCAGTTTCAGACGTGCCGCTCAAGATCAGCCGCCCGGAGATCTATTACGGCGAATTGGGTAACGAGTACATCTTCGTAAACACCGGGAGTAAGGAGCTGGACTATCCGGCAGGAGGGGAGAATGTCTACACCACGTATCAGGGGAAAGGCGGGGTGCCTGTCGGATCCTTCTTCCGGAAGGCCCTCTTCGCACTCCGCTTCCGGGACATCCGCATCCTCTTTTCCCAGGAGATCGTCCCGGAGAGCCGGGTGATGTTCTACCGGCGTGTCGGCGAACGGGTCCGGAAGGTCGCCCCGTTCCTCCGCTACGAGCCAGACCCCTATCTCGTCATCGCGCAGGATGGACGACTCTTCTGGATCCTCGACGCCTACACCACAAGCGACCGGTACCCCTACTCAGAACCGACTCGCCAGGTGGGAAACTACGTCCGCAATTCGGTCAAGGTGGTGGTCGACGCCTACCACGGATCCCTGAGCTTTTATGTCAGCGACCCGAACGATCCCCTCATCCAGACCTACGGCAAGATCTTCCCCGGGCTCTTTCAGCCGCTGGAGGCCATGCCGTTAGATCTCAAGGCCCACATCCGCTATCCCGAGACCTTCTTCGCGATCCAGGCGCAGAAGTACGCCACGTACCACATGAAGAGCCCCCAGGTCTTTTACAACAAGGAGGATGTCTGGAGCGTCCCCCGGCGGCAGGGAGAGAAGGACGTCCCCATGGAGCCTTACTACACCATCATGAAGCTTCCCGGGGAAAAGACCGAGGAGTTCATCCTCCTGATCCCCTTCACCCCGGCCCGGAAGGATAACATGTCGGCCTGGATGGCGGCCCGGAGCGACCCGCCCCATTACGGCAAGCTGATCGTCTATACCATGCCCAAACAGAAACTGGTCTACGGACCGCGACAGATTGAGGCGCGACTCAACCAGGATGCCTTCATCTCTCAGCAGCTCTCCCTGTGGGGACAGCGGGGGTCGCAGGTGATCTACGGCCCGCTACTGGTCATTCCCATCGAGACCTCCCTCCTGTACGTCCAGCCGCTCTATCTGGCCGCCGAGCAGCAATCGCTGCCTGAGCTGAAACGGGTGATCGTCGCCTACGGAAACCAGATCGCCATGGAGGAGACGCTCGACCGAGCGCTCGCGAGGGTCTTCAGCAAGACACCCCTGCTTGCGACTCCGGGTCCGTCGCCGACGCCGCGCATTCCCTCCTCCATCCGCGAGTTGGCGAACAAGGCCCTCGAGCAGTATCACAAGGCCCAGGAGTTCCTACGGCAGGGCAACTTTTCAGGCTACGAGGTGGAGCAGAAGCAGCTGGCAGAGACCTTGCGGCTCCTCCGAGAGCAGGCAGGCAGCCTCCCGTAGGCCGCCCACACGCCTCGTGCCGTTCCAACTCTTTTCACCCGATATGCGTGTGCGATGCCACACCCAAGCTTGCTCGCTTCCCTGGCGGTATGTGGCACAGTGAAGTTGGAACGGCACTAGAGGAAGGAGAGGCCCCGGGCGGTGATAGTGTATCCGGCGATCTCATCGCTGCAGGCGCTCCCCCGGTGCTTGGCGACGTGAAGCGCCCGACCGATCTCCCCCTGTCCCATCCGCTTCCCCATGAGGAGGATGGTGTTCGCCGAGGCCCCGATATCCCCCTCCCCAACCTTCCGGGCAATCAGGTCGTCGAGCAGCGTTTCCTCCGTGGTGACCAGCAGGAGCGTCGCCACCTCTCCGTGGTCGTAACGGTGCTGGTCGATAAAGTCCCGATGCCGCCAGACGGGGATCAGGATCTCCATGCCCAGGACCTCTCCATCCTGATGGATGATCTTCCGGTAGAGCTCCTCAAAGATGTAGAGCTGCATTGACTCGTGCGGGGAGCCGGTCGGGTCCACGCCGTCCACCACAACCCTTTTCACGCCCGACGCAAGGTGGAAGTAAAAAAAGGGGAGGACCGCCTTCCATCGCTGGGCATAGGCAGCCAGCCAGTCCCGGCGGAATTCCCGATCCCCGGATCTGACCACCTGATACTCCTCCAGGCGCCCCCCGTAGTCGAATTCGTGGCAGTACCGCATCCGCTCCCGGTGTGTGGCCGGCGGAAAGGGGTCCTGCTGGCCCGGCCGAACCGGGTGGTCCCAGCGCCCCAGCTCCCAGCCAAAGAGGCGCTTCGCGTACTCGTCGTGGCGTTGAGAATCTCCCCGGGCAGTCATGTCCAGGATGAGTCCCCGCACCCCTTCGTAGCGCTCACCATTGGCTGCAAAGGTGAGACCCAGATGGGTCTTCCCGATCCCCGTCGCCCCGTAGACCACCGTTAACGTCCCCGGGAGGAGTCCCCCACCCAGCATCCGGTCCAACTTCTCGATCCCAAACCTGACCCGGTGCGACATTTCACAGACCTCTGACCGCAGACATCAGACAGGAGACATGAGACCGGGAACTGGTGAGTAGTGATTGATGGCTGGTGACTGGTGAAGCAATGCTGGGACGCTCGGAGGCCTTGTCTAACACCCAAAACCCAATACCCAACACCCGAACCCAATGAACCCTACAAACCCTATGAACCGTGAACCCCTTAGGAGCCCATGCCGACCCAAAATGACCCGTCGGGTGAGACCTCTTTCTTCCAGATGGGAACGACCTGCTTGAGGCGCTCAATGGCGTACGCACACGTCTCGAGGGCCGGCTGGCGATGTGCGGCAGAGACGGCGATAACGACGCTGGCCTCGCCGATTCCCAGCCGGCCTACCCGATGATGAATGGCGATCTGCTCGATCTCCCACTTCTTCCGAATCTCCCCCTCGATCTGTCGCATCTTGGCAAGGGCCATCTCCGGGTATGCCTCATACTCCAGATACGAGATCTGCCGCCCGCGGGAAGACTCCCGGACAACGCCGACAAAGGTCGCTACCGCCCCGCACGTCTTCATGGTGACCGCCGCAACGGCCCTCTCGACCGACAGGGGGTTATCGGTCACCTCAAACACCCCCGCCTCCGCTGACGGGGGGGATGACACCCACCTCATCCCCGTCCTGCAGCCTGGCGGTCCGTGCCGCAAATTCCCGGTTGACCGCGACGAGTAGCGACCCAGCGATCGCCTTGAGCTCAGGATATCGAGCGAAAAAATGCTCCATCAGATCCCCAACCGTGTCCCCCTCCCCGAGCTCCACGGAAACTTCTCCCCGTCCGACAATCTCCCGGGCCGCTGCGAATAACCTGACCTGGACCTGCATTCCAACCCCCCCCGAACAACTCTGATAAGAGTAAGATTTTGGGCCGTGAGTACGCTAGCACGGCGGGTCAGAGCTGTCAATTGCCTCTAGCCCTCGGTCTGCTTGGGACGGCAGGCGAGGCGAGACACACCGTTGGGCGATCTGGTCTACCCGGCGGGCCGGCCACCCTCATCGGGGCTGATTGCTGACCAAGACAAACTTCCACCATCTGTACGAGTACTCTGGAAGGCGCACAAGCGGGGGGTCACCTCTTCGCACAAGCTCGTCGTACTGATCTTTCGTCATGAGACCGAAGACCTGACCATCGGAGCGGAGAGCGGCAGAGACTTCGTCAGGGGTCAGTAGTGGCACCCGATTGGGTCGATCCAGATAGTAAAGGATATCCCCCCAGTCCGGGCCGGCGGTGAGGACCAGGGGCGATTGACCCACGACCGCACGAACCTGTCGGCTGAATGGTATCGCGGAGTCGTATCGCTCCAGCGCGGGATAGAAGAACTGAACATGTGCAAAAGTCAGCATCAGTGAGAGGGCCAGGACACTTACACAGATGGCCCGCGGTCGGCTCTTCCAGGCGGTGAACAAAACACCGGCACAGGCCACGCCGAGGAGCAGCGCGAACGGAATTGACCAGAAGTCAGGAGGGATGCGGTATCGCCTCTCCAGAAGCGATGGGCCGGCGAACATAACACCCAGTGTGACTGTGACCAGGAGGGTGGCCGTGACCCGGAGGAAGCGGTCGTCTGCTGATGTGACTCGCTCTGCATAGGAGAGGAGGTGGTCCCAATACCGCCCCATCAACAGGGCGAAGGGCGGTATCAGATATACGAGAAATTGCTCCCTCTTATCTGACGGGAGACTCAGGAGGAGGAGGAAGCCCATGGACCAGACGCGAAGCAAGAGGTCCTCCTCGCTGGAGTGTAAGGAGCGAGACATCCAGAGATAGAGGCCCAGAGCTGGGACAAAGAGGCTCCAAGGGAAGAAGTCTGGAAAGAGCATATACAGGTAGAAGAAAGCCGGCTTGTCACCATGATAGAGGCGGGTGAGGTTCTCGCCCACGAAAAAGTGTCGGTTGAACGGTTCTCCCAACCTCCAATAGTAGACACCTGTGATGAGCAGAAAGCCCGCCAGGCCAGCCGTGAGGAATGAGACCTCCATGACAACCTTTGATCTTCGCGTGATCACCAAGAAGGCGAGGGCCACGATCCCGGGCAGAATGATAGCCACAGGGCCTTTGAGCATCGTCCCCACCGTGACCGAAAGGAACGCGAGGGAGAGATAACCGAGCCGGCGCCCACCTCCCCGGTAGGCAAGATAGAAGGCAAAGAGCGCAACGGTCATCCAGAATCCGAGCTGGATATCGAATCGCGCTTGATGGGCGAAGAAGACAGAGGCGAAGGTGGTGGCCGTGACGAGTGCCGCGAGGAGGCCGACCCGCCGGTTGAAGAACACTGTGCCGCACCAAAAAACGAGGAACATCGTCGCAATCCCGAAAGTCGCCGACGGAAAACGTATGGCGAACTCGCTCGGGCCCCAGACCAGCATAGAGAGAGCGATCTGCCAGAAATACAGGGGGGGTTTATTGAAGTATGGGCGGCCCTCGTACTCGAGGCGGAACCACTCCCCGCTCGGGACGATCCTTCGGGCAAGCGCCGCATACATCCCCTCGTCACCCCTGAGCGGACCTCCTTGATGCTGGTAATAAACGAACAGCCCCCAGATGAACAGGAGGCAAAGGACCACCGACTCCTTTTGCAGCAGAGTGGACCGATGAAAACAGCTCCTCACTTCGGGGCTGAATAGTGCGGTGACCCGCTCTCGCACCCTTAATCCCGTTCTGTTCAGAGGTTACCGGGATCTTTCCGGATCTACGCGGCTCTTCCGGTCAGTTCCACTCACGTTTCGTCGACAGAAGCATACACAGGCGAGATTTCACAATCAAGGGTTGGGATAATGAGTTCAGGGAATGAGAGACAGCAACAGGGAGGGGCGTCCCAATGCATTCTGTTGAATTTACAGAGGTCCGCACCCCCATGTAAACTTCTTCTTGACCGGCCCCTTGACGGTATGCTACGTAAGATGGCTAAAGATTTAGCGTGGGAAGCACTGGATGTGGCCCACATCCTATTATGTAAGAAGTTAGCACTGTATTCTAAAGGAGAATCTTAAATATTGTCATCCATCCTTTGTGGGCAAGCGAGGAATAAGTGACGGCCTTAGGGCCTTTTAAGAGGATCAGGTGTGACATGGATTAAGGTCTTGGCCCCCTCGCGACATGAGAAGGGGCAGGCCTTTGAACGCTTTGTGCGTCAGGTCCTGGACTCGTGCGGCCTTTCCCAGTTCCGCACGCGGCTCAAGGTGACCGGCGCAGGCCCCCTCATCGACATCGCCGCAAGGTACCGAAAGGACGCCACTCCGGCCCTCGGCGTATGCCGCGCTTTCTCCCGGGAGGTGACGGCCGACGAGGTCAAGAGCTTCTTCCGCCGATACCGCCGAGAACGAAGAAGGAACAGGAGACTACGCGGGCTGTTCCTCTCCTGCACCCCTTTCAGCCCCAAGGTCTTCGCCTGGTATCAGACCCTGGATTCCGAGGTGCGGCAAGCCTTTCAGCTCCTCGGCCCCGATGCCATTGTTGCACGCCTGGCCCAATCCCACCGCCTGCTGGATCCGAAGGCGGTAGACGCAGCGGTTGCCGCTTCATCCACCTACCCTCCCGGCGCTCGGTCCATCGCCCTGTTGGGCGGAAAACTTTACTGGGTCCAGACACTGCTGGTCAATCGCCGGCCGAAAGCCTTTTGCGTCCTCGAAGGGGCGGGGGGGGCGGCACCCCGCCCCGTCTGCCAGGAGATCAAGGGCCTCGATGCCGCCCTGCGCGACAAGCGCCTGCTCGATCTCGGCGCCCGGGAGCGGACCCTCCTCGAGCTGCTCGCCCAGGAAGGACGCACCGCCGGCGAACTGGCCCGGGCCCTAGGGGAGCAGCCTCAGGAGGTCCTCGCCCTCCTCCAATGGCTCGAGAAGGAGGCGGTGGTGACCTCGCAGCGGGAACGCAGGAAGCCCCGCAGGTTCGATCGATACCGCCTGAAGCGCAGCTTTCAGAACTTTCTTCACGTGGCCCGTCACTTCCTGCCAGGATCGCATCGCTTCCGCTTCCTCGCCTCCGCCTTTGCCGCCCAGATGATCATGACCGGCCTCGCCTCCTATCTCGAGGAACGCTTCCGCCTGAAGTTGCCCGCGGAAGATCTCGAGGCGGTCACGAAGCTCGCGTCGATTTCGCCCACCGCCCTGTCCTTCGTCCTCTCCGCACCACCGACTTATGTCATGACTGACCGCGAAATGAACGCCCGGTTCATCCCCAATGGAGAACGAGAGAGGCTGCGGGAGGCCGCCCGGGTGCGATTCGTGAGCGACCTGACGCTCCGGGCCATCACCGATGGCCTCCATGAAGAGTTCTCGACCCTCCTGACGGCCCGGGATGTCCGGGCGTATCTCGCGCGGATCCAGCTCAAGGCAGCCACCCTGCAGCATCCTCTCTTCTCTCTTCGGGGGCACCACGTCCATACCCTGCCGGGAAGAAAGCCGGTGGCGGAGGCCGAACTCTCCCTCGAATTCGGGGCGGTCATGCGCCTCATCCAGGAGTACGATCACGCTATTCAATACCTCAATCAGGCCATCCGTGAGCTGAGGGACCCCGCGCGCCTGAAGACCGCCTGGAACAACAAAGGCCTCTGCTTCTTCAGCAAACGGCGGTACCAGGAGGCGATCGAGTGCTTCAATGAGGCGATCAAGATCGATAACAATCTCAAGCAGGCGTGGTTCAATAAGGCCGTGTGCCTCCGCGAGGTGGGAGATACCCTGGGCGCTCTGCGCTGCGTCCAGAGGTCCCTGGAGATCGATCCCGCGTACAAGGAGGCGAACGATCTGCTCCGCCGAATCCAGGGTTGAGGATATCCCGGTGGCCCGGCTCTCCCCTCACCCGTACCCCTGCCCCTGCCCCGGTCTCCTCCTTGGCCTGAAATAGCGCGGTCTGCCATCGGTCTCGTGCGGTCCCCATGAGGCTTCTCGGGCACGGATTGGCCCCCTGGATTTCCCTTGCGGGAGGCGCGTCGATTCGAGTATCGTGGGTACCGGTGGAGGCACGGTCATGGGATCAGAAAAACGGGTAGCGATCGGGGCCGATCACGCGGCCTATCACATGAAGGAGGAGTTGAAGCTCTTCCTCAAGGAGCTCGGGTACGAGTGCGTCGATTTCGGCACCCACTCGGCCGAGGCTGTCGATTATCCCGATATCGTGTTTCCGGTCGCTAGGGCCGTCGCCAGTGGGGAGGTGCCGCGGGGGATCGTGCTCTGTGGTACCGGGATCGGGAGCGCCATTGTGGCCAATAAGGTCCCGGGCATTCGTGCCTCCTTGTGTCACGACACCTTTTCAGCCAAGCACGCACGCGCCCACAATGACGCCAATGTGTTGGCCATGGGGGCCCGAGTCATCGGCATGGGCCTTGCCCGCGAGATCGTTCGGGAATGGCTCGCCGCCGAGTTTGAGGGGGGGCGGCATGCCCGGCGGGTGGACAAGATCGTACGGCTGGAGGAGCAGCTTCTTCCCGTCGAGGTCAGGCGAGGACCGACCTCGCCTCCGAGGGCGAAGGAGCATCCACCACGGGGAAACCAGGGGGGGTAATGGGATGACGCCGACGACTGCCTATGTCCTCATCGAGGCCGCATCGGACAAAGCCAAGAATGCCTTGAAGGCCATCAGCAAGATCCCCGGTGTGAAGATGGCCCACGCCGTGACCGGCCCCTACGACATCATCGCCTTTGTCGAGGCAGCCGACATCGACGCCTTGGGTCGGGTGGTCCTGTCGAAGATCAGAACAATCTCCGGCGTGACCAAGACCTTGACCTGCGTCGCCATCGAAGTGCGGTAGGACGGCTAGAACGCTGGAACGCTAGGATGCTGGGATGCACCAGCCTACGAGCATTCTAGCGTCCTAGCTTATTAGCCTTTTTTCTGGGCAAGGTCGCCGGCAAGACGGATCAGGGTTCGGACGGGAACTCCCGTGGCTCCCTTGGGGGTATCACCCTTTTCTTTCTCGGCCTGGGCCGTCCCGGCAATGTCCAGATGGACCCAGGGCGTCTCGCCCACGAAGCGGGCCAGAAACTTGGCGGCGGTAACGGCGCCGGCCTTGCGCCCACCGACGTTCTTGACGTCGGCCACATCGCTCTTGATCTGCTCGTCGTACTCCCCATCCATCGGCATCTGCCACACCTTCTCCCCCACCGCCTCGGCCGCAGATCGCATCTGATCCATCCATGTCTGGTTATTGGTGAAGGCCCCGCTCCGGATCGATCCCAGGGCCACGACACAGGCCCCCGTGAGCGTTGCCACATCCACCAAGCGCTGGCAGTCGAGTCTCCGGGCATAGCAGAGGGCGTCGGCGAGAATCAGGCGGCCTTCGGCATCGGTGTTCACCACCTCGATCGTCTTGCCATCCATGGCCCGGACCACGTCCCCCGGTTTCAGCGCCGATCCCGAGGGGAGATTCTCACAGGCCGGGACAATGGCGGTCACATTCATGGCCGGTTTGAGCTGCCCGATCGCCGCCATGGTCGCGATGACGGCTGCCCCGCCGGCCATGTCCCCCTTCATCTGCTCCATGCCCTCGCTCGGCTTGATGGAAATCCCCCCAGAATCGAACGTGATCCCCTTGCCCACGAGTCCCAGGTCCGGCTGCTTCCCACGTCCGCCTCGATACGAGAGAACGATCAAGACCGGCGGCCGGCTGCTCCCCTGCGCCACCCCCAGGAGGGCTCCCATCCCCAGACGCTGAAGCTCCCGCTTTCCGAAGACCTGGCAGGAGAGCCTCTGGGCCTTGGCCACGGCGCGGGCCTGAGCCGCGAGATCCTGCGGGGTGAGGTAATTCGAGGGTTCGTTCACCAGATCCCGGGCCAGGTTGACCGCGCGAGCGACGATCTGCCCCGTGGCGCTGGAGGCCCTAACCTCGGCCATCTGATCCCGGTCCCGCAGGAGCAGGGAGATCTCATCGATCGCCCTGTGATCGTCATCGTCTGTCTTCCGCTTATAGCGGTCGAAGGCATAGAGCCCCAGGAGGGTTCCCTCGGTGATGGCCTGAGCCGCCTCCGCAACGTCGAGACCCCCAGCCCCCGTCCCATGGAGGATCGTGCCGACCCGCCGGCATCCGTGGCGGCGGAGGAGTCTCAGGGCCTCCCCGGTCGCTGACCGGACCGAGTCGCGCCCAAGCTGTGCCTGCTTCCCCAGGCCGGCGACGAGGACCCGCTCGGCCTTGAGCTTTCCCTGGGTATGCAGGAGCAGGTGTGTCCCCGCCTTTCCCTGAAACTCTCCCTGGGCGATCGCCTGGGAGATCAGGCCCCCCAAAGCCTGATCCACTGCGGCTGTCGCTCCACCCGGCTTCGTGACCCCCTCGAAGAGATTGACGATGAGGGCGTCACCCTTATAGGCGAGAATGTCCTGGACGCGCACATCGACATTCACCAGTCCCCTCCTTTTCCGTCCAATAATTTGGCTGTCAGCAA
>CAYSDK010000027.1:0-23501 GCA_964429865.1 uncultured bacterium | reverse complement strand
ATGCCGAGCGATTTCTCGAGACCGCAGGCGGCTAGAACACCTCAGTGCTGAGGACACCTCAGTCCTCATCGCTCAGTCCTGACATGGCTGACTGCCGATTGCTGACAGCTCCCCAAAGGGGCACCGATGGCGACGCTCCTCCAGCTCGTCCTGGACGGGCCAGATCGGGGGGGTTCCCTGGAGATGGCGCGTCAGTTGGCTGACCTGGTGGACGCCTTTGAGCTTGGTCCCCGGCTGCTCCAGGCCGAGGGCCCGGCATTCGTGAACGTGCTGAGGGGCACAGTCCCGGACCGGCCGGTGGCATGCTGGGCCGAGACCGAGGCGGACGCCCAGGCGCTCCTCGAGGTCGGGGTCGAGGGGCTCACCGTCCCGGCCTCTCTGTCGGACGAGGCCCTCTCGGCTATCGTCTTCGGGTGCCGGCAGGCCGGACGGCGTATGCTGCTGGATTGCAGCAGCGTTGCTGACCCAGTGGCAGAGCAGGCGCGCTTCAGGAGGCTCAAGCCGGATCTTGTGAAGATCCCGGTCATGGTCAACCTCCGGGGGGTCATGGCCGGGCTGCGGGGCCTGGAAATCCCTGTGGCTTTCAGCGCTGGCTGGAGTGTCGCCCAGGTCCCGTGGCTCCTCCTCTACCGGCCGGTTGCTCTGATCGCCGGGTCCCTGGTGACCGCTGTTCCCGAGCCGAGACGGATCGTCGAGGCCATCCGCGCAAGGATGACGGTGACCCCGACGATGAGTCGCTTCTATTAGCTATCAGCAGTCGGCGGTCAGCTGTCAGCAGTCAGCATTAAGCGGTCATCTTGAATGATCCGAAGCCGACAGCCGACGGCTGACAGCTTTGGCGAGGCTTAGCTGTGCGGTGGGTCAAGCTGGAGGACATGCAACGGTTCTCCCCCGAGAAGATGGTCAAGGCCTCTCTCTTGGAGACCGATCGCTTCTTCTTGGACCTCTATTGTTTCGAGCCGGGACAGGCCCAGAAACCGCATTCCCATACGGACTCGGACAAGGTCTATGTCGTTTGCGAAGGAGAGGGGAGGTTCCGGGTCGGGAAGGAGGAGCGTGATTTGGGTGCGGCTTCGGCGATCCTGGCCCCTGCCGGCGTGGAGCACGGGGTGGTCAACCGGGGGCCGGGCCGGCTGGTCCTGTTGGTCTTCATGGCACCGCAACCGAAGCACTGAGGTGTCTGATGACATTCCTCGTGGTCCACTATCACGAAATCGCGCTGAAGGCCCGCAATCGCCCCTTCTTTGTGAACCGGCTTGTCGACAACTTGAAACGGGCCACGGCCGACCTCCCCGTGGGTCGCATCCGAAAGCTGACGGGGCGCGTCGTGCTCGAGCTGGGCGATGGGAGCTCGGCTGGACTCGTTACAGACCGGATCCGCCAGGTCTTTGGGGTGGCCAACTGCTCTGTGGCCTATCGCTCGGCCCTGACCCTTGATGCGCTGCAGGAGACGGCCGAACGTGCCCTGACGGGACGGTCCTTTCAAACATTCCGCGTGACCGCCCGCCGGGCCTACAAGGCCTTCCCCCTCACCTCTCAGCAGCTCAACGAAGCCTTAGGCACCTTCGTCCTGGGGCGCTTTCCGACCAGGGTGGACCTGAAAAACCCCGAGCTGACCCTCTTTATCGAGATCCTGCCGACGCAGGCCTTCCTCTATCTCGAAAAGGTTCCCGGACCGGGCGGACTCCCCGTAGGGGTCGCCGGAAGGGTCCTCGCGCTGATCTCCGGCGGCATTGATTCTCCGGTGGCGGCCTATCGGATGATGCGGCGGGGATGTCTCGTGAGCTTTCTCCACTTCCACGGCGCGCCCTTTCTGGATCGGCGGACCCAGGAGAAGGTGAGGGAGATCGTCAGGCTCCTCACGCGCTTTCAATACACCTCTCGGCTCACGCTGGTTCCGTTCGGCGAGGTCCAGCAGGAGGTGGTGGTGAATGCCCCTGCGCGGTACCGAGTCCTCCTCTACCGGCGTCTGATGGCCCGGATCGCGGAGCATCTGGCGGGCCTCGAGGGGGCCAAGGCGTTGGTCACGGGTGAGAGTCTCGGGCAGGTGGCGTCCCAGACCCTCGAGAACCTGACAGTGATCGAAGAGGCGGTGAGGCTACCGGTGCTGCGGCCGCTGATCGGCATGGACAAAGAGGAGATCTCGGCGCAGGCCAGAGGTATCAGGACGTATGAGATCTCCATCCAGCCGGACCAGGACTGCTGTACCCTCTTTGTCCCGCGCCATCCGGCGACCCGCGCCACCCTGGAGGAGATCGACAGGGCGGAACTCACCCTCGACATCGGCCGCCTGGTGAAGATGAGCGTGGAGCGGGCGGAGTACGAGGAATATGCGTTTCCGGAGGCCTCATGACCACGGCCGACGTCCGCCGGAGGATCGGGGGCCTGCTCGCGCACGTCGCCTGATAGATGGACACAGGGGGTGAAAAAATGACCAGGGCCTTGATCGTGCTGGCCGCTCTCGGGATTGGGGTCCTGCTGGCGGCCGGTGTGGTGGGGTTTCTCGCCCTCTACGGCACGCTTCCGCTCCATGTGCACATCGCCTTGGCGATGCTGGGGGCGATCCTCTCTATCGCGGCAAATGCCGGAGTCATCATCTATCTCACCTCCCGCAAGGAGTGACGCACCCCGTCCGGGCCCCCTGGCCTCATGCCTTGTTCTCGTGTCGCTTCTGCATCCCCTGTGTTCTCCCGCGGACCCACTCCTCGAATGGCGTGGAGTCTTTGGCGAGGGCGACGAACTCCCCATCGATGTAGCGGTGGTTGAGGACCACCGGGATCCACCGGATCCAGGCCTCCCGGTCGGAGATCATCTGGGCCGTCAACGTCCCCGTCTCCAGGTCCATCTTGAAACCGGTCGGGATCGCCGAGAGCATCTCGAAGGCCTCCTGAGAGATGGGGAGACAGTGCGTCCCGAGGGAAACATCCGAGCGCTCCCGGGAGAATCCCTGGATCGATCCGTCATCAGCGTAGTAGACGTAGGCCATCGAGACTCCGAACGAGGGGCTATCCAAGTTCCTGAGTGACGTCGATCTTGGACCGCCGCTTGACCTCGTGGATCCAGGCCACCCACAGCTGCAGCCGTTTCTCCGACAAGAGCTTTTGCATCCAGGTCTCTTTCTCCCGTTCAAAGGCCTGGCGGGGCGCGGCCTCGCGATCAAGAAGGCGAATCAGGAAGTGCGACTTGCCCCCCTCGACCACGGGGCTCCACTCCCCCTTCTTCAGCCGGAGGATGGCCAGATGAAAGGCCCGGTTGTCCGGGGGCTCCGCGACGGCCGCGCCGAAGACAAAGGGGTCCGGCCGCTTCACCTTCAGGCCTGACTTTTGCAACAGAGTTTCCCAGGGCGTTCCCTGGTGGCCGACCTGGCCTTGGAGGTTTTCGAGGCGGGCCTTGTTCTCGGCTGACCGAGGGAGGCTGACGTAGGCGACGCGGACCTTCTCCTTGGCCGTCCGGAAGGCCTCCCAGGCCTCTGCCTCCGAGACCTTGGCGGACGCCTGAATGAGGGTGGCAAGCTTCTGCTGGAGGAGGCCCTGGCGAATCGCGTCTTCGTATCGCTCCGGGGTCAGGCGATTTGCCTCGAGGAGTCGGCGATACCGCTCGGGGCGGAATTTTCCCTCTTCGGCGAAAAGGGGGTTCTCCATGACGACGGCGGCCAGCTCCTCGCGGGAGACGCGCAGGCCGTGCCGTTCTGCCTCTTGGAGGAGAAGGCGGGAGGTGATGAGGCCGTCGAGGACCCGGTAGGGAAGGTTCAGCTCTCGCGCCAGATCCTCGTTCCACCGGTCGCCGTACATTTGGCGAAGGGCCTCGCGCTCCTGGTCGTAGGCCCGCTGGAACTCCAGCCGGGAGATGCGCTCCCCGTTGACGGTGGCCGCGACGGCAGCATCACGGCCGCCCCCGGGGCCGGCGGATTGCATGCCCCAGACGAGGAAGATGGTCGCGATGAAGGACGCGATCACCAACCACAGGGTGATGCTGAGATACTTGATGTTGTGGCGTATGGAGCGGAGCATCACGTCTCTCCCGGAGAGGCACTGCCACAGAGGATACCCAATGGTCTGGCCGACCCGCAACACTTTTTCTTTTTCCATGTCCGGCGCCCCAGGGGGAAAAGCCCTTGTCTTTGCATGGGGGCTATGCTAATCATCTATCCGCATTGGGTGTGAGAGGGATCGCCGGGCGGTAACGGAAAGGAGCGCAGCGTATGTTGTTCGATTGGATCCACGGCATGTTTTCCAACGACCTCGCCATTGATCTCGGGACCGCCAACACCCTCATCTACGCCCGAGGAAAAGGGATCGTCCTCTCCGAGCCCTCTGTGGTGGCGTTGAAGAAGGGGACGAGCCAGGTGCTGAAGGTGGGGAGGGAAGCCAAGGAGATGGTGGGCCGGACCCCGGCCTCGATCGTCGCGGTCCGCCCCCTCCAGGACGGGGTCATTGCCGACTTTGATGTCACCGAGCAGATGATCCGGGCGTTTATCGTCAGGATCCATAACCGGAAGGCGCTCGTCCGGCCCCGGATTGTCATCGGCGTTCCGTCCGGCATTACCCAGGTGGAGAAGCGCGCGATTCGGGACTCCGCGGAGCAGGCGGGTGCCCGGGAGGTCTATCTCATTGAAGAGCCGATGGCGGCGGCCATCGGGGCGAATCTCCCGGTCCAGGAGCCTTCGGGGAATATGGTCGTGGACATCGGTGGGGGAACCACCGAGGTGGCGGTGATCTCGCTGTCCGGGATGGTCTACAGTCATTCCATCCGCATCGCCGGCGACGAGATGGACGAGGCCATCATCCAGTACCTGAAGCGGAAGTACAACCTGCTGGTGGGAGAGCGGACTTCGGAGACCATCAAGATCCAGATCGGTTCGGCCTATCCCTTCACTGAGCCGCGCAAGATGGATATCAAGGGGCGAGACCTGGTGGAGGGGATTCCCAAGACCCTGACGGTCACCGACAGCGATATTCGGGAGGCACTGCACGATCCGATCTACGCCATCGTGGATGCGGTGAAGACCGCCCTCGAACGGACCCCCCCGGAGCTGTCGGCGGATATCGCCGAAAAGGGGATCGTCATGACCGGTGGCGGCTCCCTCCTGCACGGGCTGGACACCCTCATCGGCCTGGAGACCCACCTCAAGGTGACCATCGCGGAGGATCCCCTCTCCTGTGTGGTGCTGGGGGCTGGCAAGGTCCTGGACGAGCTGGATCTCTTGAAGACGATCTGTCTCGAGGGCGCTCGATGACCGACCACCGATCACCGACGTCCGATGACCGAGGCCCGATCTGAAGCGAAGATGTGCGATGGGATCTTTCGGTCATCGGTCATCAGCGGAGGTTGACGGGATGCAATGATCCTTCGGCTGGTCGCGAAATATCGCCGGACGGTTGTCCTCGCAAGTGCCGTCCTCTTCTCCTTCCTCCTGCTGACCATGGAGGTGCGCCGGGACGAAACGCTCACCCCCTTCCTCAAGCGTCTCCTCCTGGAATCTGTCAGCCCCTTCCTGAAGGCCACCGCGTACCTCAAGCGTAGCGCAGGAGAGATCTGGGATAGCTATGTGGATCTCCGGTTCGTGCGGCAGGAGAATGTGCGCCTCCAGGAAGAGGTCCAGGCCCTCCGGGCACGCCTTGGTGCGGTGGAGGAAGGGCAGCGGGAGAATCAGCGCCTCAAGAATCTCCTGGGGCTTCGAGAGCGAGAAGCATTTCACGTGCTTGCCGCCGGGATCGTGGGAAGGGATGCCACCAACTGGTTTCACACCCTCCTGATCGACCGCGGGTCGCGCCACGGCGTTGAACGACACACGGCGGTCATCGCCCCCGCAGGACTCGTCGGCCAGGTGGTGGAGGCCAGCGCTTCGAGCGCTCGCGTGCAGCTCATCACCGATCCCGTGAGTTCGGTGGGGGTACTGCTGCAGGGTTCGCGGGTGACAGGGTTGTTGGTGGGCGGCCAATCCGGCCGGCTGCGGATCAGGTATCTTCCCGTCCGGGCCGAGGTCCAGAGCGGCGAGGTGGTCATCACCTCGGGTCTCGGGGGCGTATATCCCAAGGGGATCCTGGTCGGGAAGGTGCTGGCGGTCGATGGGCGGGGCGGGGCCCTGTTTCAGGAGGCCACCGTCGAACCCAGCGTTGACTTCTCTCAGTTAGAGGAGGTCCTGGTGATCACCGGCCAGGATTCCCGTCCCGCCCGGTCTCAACGGAGGGAGGAATGATCTGGCTCGCTGGCGGACTTCTGGCCGTGGTGATTCTCCAGACGACCATTGCCCCGTGGGTGCAACTCGGTCAGGTTCGGCCGGATCTCTTCCTCCTCTTGCTCTACCTGGGGAGCTTCAGGATGAATCCCATGCAGGCCTGCCTGATGGGTTGCCTGCTGGGTCTGTATGAGGATGCCCTCTCCGGCGCCCCGTTAGGACTGAACGCTTTTACCTTGAGCCTCCTGGGTCACGTCCTGGTTCGGGTGCGGGAGGAGGTGGACCAGAACCGCCTGCTCCCTCACCTGGTGCTTCTCTTTCTCACCGGCCTCAGTGCGGGCCTGATGACCTGGGGGGTCCTGGCCTTCTTCGGGATGGGACGGGATTTCGGAGAGTCCCTGCTCTGGATCATCCTGCCCGGGGCAGTGTACACGGCGGCCATTGGGGGACTCCTCGTATTCGGAACCCGGCTGGGCCGGATCGTGCAGGTGACGCTGTGAGCCGACCGTGGCTCTCCCCTACGCCGGTGATCCAGCAACGGATTCATCGGACAACCCTCCTGGTCACGGTGGCCCTCCTCCTGCTGCTGATGCGATTCTGGTACCTCCAGATCTTAGAAGGGAGGCACTACACCACCCTCTCCACCCACAACCGCCTCCGCCTCCGCTTGGTGGAGGCCCCCAGGGGTTTTATCCTTGATCGGTCTGGGGCGGTCATCGTGGAGAACCGTCCCTCATTCAGTGTGTATGTGGTCCCCGCCGACGTCCCGGACGTTGACGAGGCTGCTCGGGCCATCGGAGCCGTTTTGCGGCAGGCCCCAGAGGAGGTTGCTGCGAAGATTCGTGCGGGTCAGGCTCGCCCCGCCTCCCCGGTCCTGGTGGCCCGGGAGGTGAGTGAGCCGACCATGGTGGCGATCGAGGAAAGGAAGATGAATCTGCCGGGCGTCAGTGTGCGGGTCCATCCGACCCGCGCCTACCTGGACGGCGATGTGGCTGCCCACCTCCTGGGATATGTGAGCGAGGTGAGCCAGGAGCAACTCTACCAGGAGGAGTACCGGGATTTTCAGCCCGGCGAGACCGTGGGCCAGACGGGGGTGGAACGGCTCTTCGATGCCTTTGTGCGGGGGATCAACGGCCGGGAAGAGATCGAGGTGGACGCGCGTGGACGATTGGTTCGCTTCCTCGATCGACTCGAGCCGCAATCTGGGTTCAATCTGGTGCTGACGCTGGACGCCAAGCTGCAGCATGCCGCGGAGAAGGCGTTTGCGGGGAAGCGAGGGGCCGTCGTCGCCATGCATCCGCAGACCGGGGAGATCCTGGCGTGGGTCAGTCGGCCCTCGCATGATCCGAATCTTTTCGCCCAGCGCTTGAGCCGCGAGTCGTGGGAGAGGCTGATTGCCGATCCGGCGCATCCGCTCCAGAATCGTCCTTTGCAGGCGCAGTACGCCCCAGGGTCGATTCTGAAGCTGGTGGTGATGGCCGCGGGACTCGACACCGGGGCGCTGACGCCGGCAACGACCTTCACGTGTCCCGGCTACTTCACGTTGGGCGCGGTGACCTTCGACGATTGGGAGAAGGGGGGGCACGGCCGGCAGGATCTCATGCAGGCGGTGGCCCACTCCTGTAACGTCTACTTTTACCAGGCCGCGTTGAAGACGGGGATCGATGCCATCGCCCGGGTCGCCCGGGAGTTCGGTTTGGGCCAGAAGACGGGGATTGCCGCCGTCGGGGACGAGGCGACGGGACTCGTTCCGACGCCGGCCTGGAAACGGAGGGTCCTGGGGGAATCGTGGTATCCGGGGGACACCGTCATCACCGGGATAGGGCAGGGGATGATCCTCGTCACGCCGCTCCAGATCGTAACGATGGTGGCGGCAATCGCGAACGGAGGCACCCTCCACCGACCCTGGATGGTGAAGCGCGTGGAGTCGTGGGGGGGAGAGGTGGTTGCGGCGTATGGGCCAGAGCCGGTTCGAAAGGTGAACCTGAGACCTGAGGTTTTGGAGTTGCTCCGCCAGGGGATGCTCCGGGTGGTGGACGAGGGGACCGGAAGAGCGGCCCGCGTCCGCGGGATCCAGGTGGCGGGCAAGACTGGAACGGCACAGGTGGTCAGGAAAGAGGCGGGCATCTCCGGCCAGACCAAGGACCACGCGTGGTTCGTCGCCTTTGCCCCCTACACGGATCCGGAGATCGCGATTGTGGTCATCGCTGAGCACGCCGGCTTTGGCGGCGTGGTCGCTGCACCGGTGGCGCGGGCGGTTCTGGAGGCTGCTTTCGCCCCTTCCCGGGGGCGGGAGACAGTGGCGCAGGGGCCCGCGGCGCGGGAGTAGCTCAGGGGCAGTGCCGTGTATCTCGATCGCCGGATGCTCGCGAACATTGACTGGCGCATTGCTGGCACCGCGCTGGCGCTCATCGGTGTCGGAATTCTCACGATCTGGAGCGCCAATCTGGGCTCCCCCTCTCCTCCGAGACAGACCCTCTATCTGCGTCAGGCCCTCTACGCCGTTGTGGCCCTCTTCGGGCTCCTCACGGCCGCCTTCATCAACTATCGGACGCTAGCCCGCTTTGCCTATCCGATCTTTGGGGTTGCCTTCGCCCTCCTGCTCCTGGTCAGCGTGGCGGGGGAGGTGGGCCGGGGGGCCCAGCGCTGGATCCGGGTTGGGGCATGGACGCTGCAACCCGCGGAATTCATGAAGCTCGCCCTGATCGTTGTCCTGGCGCGCTACTTCGAGGATCACAAGGAGCGCTTGGGGCACCCGCGCCTCTTGGTGATCCCCGCCATGGTGGCGCTCCCCCCTATGCTCCTCGTCCTCAAGCAGCCGGATCTGGGCACCGCTGTGCTGTTGGGCCTGCTCACCCTATCGGTCCTCCTGCTGGTAGGGCTCCGGATGAAGCACCTCCTCTTCCTCGCCGCCGCCGCCGCCGCCATGGCCCCAGTGCTCTGGTCCTTCCTCAAGGACTATCAGCGCCGTCGGGTCCTGGTTTTTCTGTCCCCAGAGCTCGATCCCTCCGGTGCGGGCTATCACATCGCCCAGTCCAAGATCGCCGTGGGGTCAGGGGAGCTCTTCGGGAAGGGGCTGAAGGCCGCGAGCCAGAGCCAGCTCCACTTTCTTCCTTCCAGCCAGACCGACTTCATCCTGGCGGTGCTGGCCGAGCAGTGGGGATTCATCGGGTGTCTCGTCATTCTGCTCCTCTATTACGTCCTCATCACGCGCGGCCTCGAGATTGCCAGGGAGTCCAAGGACATCTTCGGCGCCTTGCTGGCCTTCGGGATCATGGCCATGATCACCACTCAGCTTGTCGTCAACGTCGGAATGGTGGTGGGGTTGATGCCGGTGGTCGGCATCCCCCTTCCCCTCCTGAGCTACGGGGGTTCCTCCCTGGTGGTCACGTGCGTCGGGATCGGACTGGTGATGAGCGTCCACATGCGCCGGTTCCTGTACTAGATCGCCCGCGAACGGAGGGGCGATGGAGCGGCCCTTCGACGTGATCACCTTCGACTGCTATGGGACGCTGATCGACTGGGAAGAGGGGATCGGGACGGCGTGCGCCGCGGCCGCAGCCCTGGCTGGGGTGATGTTGGATCACGCCGCCGTCCTGCACGCCTACGGCGAAGTAGAACCCACCGTTGAGGCCGAAGGATACCGCAGCTATCGTGCGGTGCTCGCCGAGACGGCCCGGCGCGTGGCGGTCCGGTTGGGCTGGCCGCTCACCGAGAAGCGGGCGAGCTTCCTCGCGGACAGCGTACCCGACTGGCAGCCGTTTGCCGACACGAACCCGGCGCTCACGCGGCTGGCCGCTGCCGGCTATCGGCTCGGCATCCTGTCCAACGTGGACGATGATCTGCTGGCCGGTACCCTTCGTCACTTCGGCGTCACGTTCGACCTGCTGGTGACAGCGGAGCAGGTCCGCTCGTATAAGCCCGCGCCGGGCCACTTTCACGCGGCCCGTCGGTGGATGGGGGGGTGGCGGTGGCTCCATGTCGCGCAGAGCCTCTTCCACGATGTCAGCCCGGCGGGGTCACTGGGAATCCCGGTGGCCTGGATCAACCGCAAAGGTGAGGGGGGGCCGAACGAGGGTCATACCGTCCGCGAGTTTCGGACACTCCTGGAACTGGCGGACTGGTTGGCGTAGTCCGGCCGATCCCCCGCGAGGCG
Source organism: uncultured bacterium (assembly GCA_964429865.1). Lineage (GTDB taxonomy): Bacteria > Methylomirabilota > Methylomirabilia > Methylomirabilales > CSP1-5 > CSP1-5. The sequence continues at coordinate 13,167 of CAYSDK010000027.1, read as the reverse complement.
CCACGCAGGGTGTGGAAAGGAAGAGAGCGATGAAGCCGCGACAGATGCAAGCCCCGGGGTGCCCTCGGCGTATGGTTTGGGCGGATCTCTGCCCGCTCCTCGGAGGGGTGGGACTCGCCCTTTTCTTGGTGTCCGCCTTCACCCCCCTGCCGAACCTCCTGAGCCGCTCCATGGGCGGTCCATCCGCCCTTGAGCCGGCCGAGGCGATCGTCGTACTGGGGGGTGGCGTCATGCCCGACGGGGTGCTGAGCAATAGCTCGATGCGCCGGGCGCTCCACGGGATCCTGCTCCACCGGAAGGGACTCGCCCCGCTGCTGGTCTTTTTCGGTCCGGTCCGTGACGGCGGGCCGGCCGAGGCCGAGGTGCGGGCGGAACTCGCCCGGGCGCTGGGGGTGACCCCCGGGGTGATCCTCGCCGCGGCGGAGGCACGGACCACGGGGGAGGAGGCGCTGCGAGGGGGCGCACTCCTGCAGGCAAAGGGTGTGCGCAGAATCCTTCTTGTCACGGATGCGCACCATATGAGGCGGGCCCGGACCGCGTTTGAGCAGGCTGGGTTTGAGGTCCTCGCGGCGCCGGCCCATGACCTTTCCAGCGGCGTCTCCCGACCCGAGGAGCGTCTCGCGTTGATGCGTCGCATAGTTGAGGAGCGTCTGGCGCGGCTCTATTACGGGCTCGCCGGATACCTCTAACAGGGGGGAAGGCATGGGGCAGCTCTTGATCCCGGTCCTCGTCGGTGTCACCTCGGTGGCCGCCTACCTCGTTGGCGCCAAAGGCCTCCGGCTGTCTCACGGGTGCATCCGCAAGGCGGTCCGTAGGATGCTGGAGTGCCTGGGGGTCACGCTCATCTTCCTCGGGGTGAACCTCGGCGCGGCGGTGATTGTGATCCTGGCCGCTCGGGCCCTGACACGGGAGTTCCTCTCGCTCTACCTCGCCGCCGATGACACGTTGCTGATGCTGTCTCTCGTGCAGGGTCTTATCTTTCAGGGGTGGCGGGATCTGTCGGGGCCAAATGTCTCGCGCCCATGAAGCAGAGGGGCATCAATGGATCTCCTCTTTCTCCTTTTGGCCGTGTCTCTCTTCAGTGTCGCCTACGGCCTGTGGATCGGGTATCGGGATCGTCAGCCGGCCCACTCGTCCGAGGCGGTGGTGTCACCGCTGCCGGATGAGGACCTGCTGATCTTCGACCGGGTCACCGTCGAGCTCTCGGCCCTTCCCCCCCTGAACGACCTGCGGGCCATGGAGGCCGCCCGGGCCGGGGTGATGCAGAAGGTGGGGGAGCAGTACGGGCTGAGCTCCGCGCAGGTCGAGACGATCTACTGGCGGGTCTGGCGCTTCACGCATCGGCCCCGACGGTGACGGGCGTTTGACTTGACAATCGAGGCAGGAGCTTGTTCTAATACAGAATCTACGTAATAGGTGTTACAAAGCCCTCATCAGATCCGATGGGGGCTTTTGTCTCGGAGGCGCGGTGGACTACAAGGCGACTCTCAACCTCCCGAAGACGACGTTTCCCATGAAGGCGAGCCTGACCGAGCGGGAACCGGAGATGTTGCGCTTCTGGGAGGAGGGGAGGATCTATCAGAAGCTCCGGGAGCTTCGGGCCGGGCGTGAGATGTGGATCCTGCACGATGGCCCCCCCTATGCCAACGGGCACATCCACATCGGCCACGCCCTGAACAAGATTCTCAAGGACTTTGTCGTCAAGTCGCGGTCCATGATGGGCTATAACGCGGTCTTCGTTCCCGGCTGGGATTGCCACGGCCTGCCCATCGAGCATCAGGTGGACAAGGAGCTCGGAGAGGGGAGGAAGACGGTCGGCGTGGTGGAAAAGCGACGGCTGTGCCGAGAGTACGCCGCCCGCTTTATCGACGTGCAGCGGGAGGAGTTCCGGCGACTCGGGGTGTTGGGAGACTGGGAGCATCCCTACACCACCATGGACTATCGCTACGAGGCGGTGATCCTGCGGGAACTGGCCAAGTTTGTCGGCGCGGGGAGCGTCTACCGAGGACTGAAACCGATCCACTGGTGCATGCACTGTCACACCGCCCTGGCGCAGGCCGAGGTGGACTATGAGGAGCACGCGACTCCCTCCATCTGGGTGAAGTTCCCTCTGAAGGGGGTCCCCCCCAGGCTCGCGCCACACCTGAAGGGACGTCAGGCCTTCGCCGTGATCTGGACGACGACCCCATGGACGCTCCCCGCCAACCTCGCCATCGCCGTTCACCCGACGCAGACGTATGTCGCACTGAAGATGTCCGGCGAGATCTACGTGGTGTCACGTGCCCGCATGGGCGACTTCCTCGCGCTGTTCCCGGAGCCCAGAGAGCACCAGCTCCTCGCCGATTTCACGGGGACAGAGCTGGAAGGATGTACCGTCCGTCACCCCTGGATCGACCGAGAGGGGCCGATCGCCGCCGCGGATTTCGTGGCGATGGATCAGGGCACCGGACTCGTCCATATCGCCCCGGGGCACGGAGAGGAGGACTACGAGCTCGGACAAAGGCTTGGGCTCGAGATCTATAACCCGGTGGACGACGACGGCCGGTTTGCTCCCGAGGTGGATCATTTCGCGGGCCTCACGGTCTGGGACGCCAACCCCAAGATCATCGAGCACCTGAGGGCGGCCGGGAAACTCGTGGCCCGACAGGAGATGACCCACACCTATCCGCATTGCTGGCGGTGCAAGAATCCGACCCTCTTGCGAGCGACGGAGCAGTGGTTCATCTCGATGGACAAGAATAACCTGCGCCAGCGGGCGCTCGAGGAGATCCACAAGGTCAAGTGGATTCCGCCGTGGGGGGAGGACCGGATCGCCAACATGGTCCTGACGCGGTCCGACTGGACCATCTCACGCCAACGGGCCTGGGGGGTGCCCATTGCCGTCTTCTACTGCCAGGGGTGCCGCGCCCCCCTCGTCGAACGACACCTCATGGAACGGGTAGCGGATCTCATGGAACGCGAAGGGGCGGATGTCTGGTTCCTGAAGAGCCCCGAGGAGCTGCTGCCGCCCGGCACCCGCTGTCCCCATTGCGGTGGCACGCGGTTTTCCAAGGAGGACGATATCCTGGATGTCTGGTTCGATTCCGGGGTCAGTCAGGCAGCGGTGCTGGAGACGCGGCCGGACCAGCACTGGCCGGCAGAGCTGTATCTTGAGGGGAGCGATCAGCACCGGGGCTGGTTCCACAGCTCGCTCCTGGCGGCGGTGGGGACCAGGGGTCAGGCTCCCTACAAAGAGGTCCTGACGCACGGCTTCGTGGTCGATGGGGACGGGCGCAAGATGTCCAAGTCGCTGGGGAACGTCATCGCCCCTCAAGAGGTCATGTCCAGTTACGGCGCCGAGATCCTGCGCCTCTGGGTGGCGGCGGAGGATTACCGGGATGATGTCCGCCTCTCGTCCGAAATTCTCACCCGCTTGGCCGAAGGCTATCGCCGGATCCGGAACACCTGCCGCTATCTCCTGGGCAATCTCTACGACTTTGATCCTCGGCAGCATCTGGTCCCCCGGGAGGCCCTCTTGGAGATCGACCGGTTCATCCTGCTCCGGCTTCAAGAGCTGACGGGGCGGCTGCTCCGGGCCTATGAAAGGTACGAGTTTCATATCCTCTTTCACTCCCTGCACAACTTCTGCGCCGTGGATCTCTCGGCCTTTTACCTCGACGTCTTGAAGGATCGGGTCTACACCTCGGCCGCCGCCTCGCCAGAGCGGCGCGCAGCCCAAACCACCATGTTCCTTCTCCTTGAGGGCATCACGCGGCTGATGGCTCCGGTCCTCTCCTTTACCGCCGACGAGGTCTGGAGCTACCTCCCGCGGCGTGGGGATGAGGGAGAAAGTGTGCATCTCGCCGAATTCCCCCGGGTGGACGAGACGGTTCTCGATGAAGCGCTGGGCGAGCGATGGGAGCGACTGCTGGGCGTGCGCGACGAGGTGTTGAAGGTGCTGGAGGAGGCGAGACAACGCAAATTGATCGGGAATGCCCTTGAGGCCAAGGTGGAGATTCTGGCCGGTCATGCATTGCTGCCCTTCCTCCGCGGCTACGCGAAGGATCTGCCGACGATCTTCATTGTCTCCGCGGTGGACCTCAAACCGGCGCCCGCGGGTAGCCCCGAACTGACCGTCGTGGTCCATCGGGCTCCAGGGAAAAAGTGCGAACGCTGCTGGGTGTACCGGGAGAGTGTCGGCCAGTCTGCGGAGCATCCGACCGTCTGCGACCGCTGTGTCGCCGTCCTCGCCTCCCCCTGAACCATGAACGCTACTGCGTTTTACATCATCACCATCACCATTACCCTTCTCGACCAGATCTCCAAGTTCTATGTCCAGGGGACGCTTCGATTAGGGCAAGTCGTTCCCGTCATCCCGTCTTTCTTCAACCTCACCCATGTCTTGAATCCCGGAGCCGCCTTCGGCTTTCTTTCCGGCGCCCCTGCCGCCATTCGCCACCCCCTGTTCACGGCCATCTCCATCTTCGCGGTTCTCTTCATCATCTATTACCGGGCCCGGCACCGCCAGATGCGTCTCCTCCCTTCGGTCGGCCTCGCCGGCATCCTCGGCGGGGCCGTGGGGAATCTGATCGATCGCCTGCGTCTCGGCATGGTGGTGGACTTCTTGGATTTTTATTACGGGACGTATCACTGGCCCGCCTTCAATGTCGCAGACTCCGCCATCACGATCGGCGTCGCCCTGATGATCTTTGAGATCCTGACTGAACGGGAGAAGGGATGACCTGTGGTGGAGGACCGGACGTATGAGGTCTCCGCCCGAGAGGCCGGGTGTCGTCTCGACCAATTCCTGGTGCAGTCGAGCGGCCTCTCCCGGGCCGCGGTTCAGCGCCTGATCCGTCAGGAGCGGGTGCGGATCGGCGGCGAACCCCGAAAGGCCAGCTATCGCATCCGCGCTCGCGACCGGGTCACCGTCACCGTGCCGCCTCCCGAGCCACCCGGGATCGAACCGGAGTCGATCCCCCTCGATCTCCTGTACGAGGACCGGGATCTCCTGGTGGTCAATAAGCCATCCGGCCTCGTGGTCCATCCTGGGGCCGGGCGCCGGCGGGGGACGCTCGTCAATGCCCTGCTCCACCACGTTGCCGGGCTCAGCGCTGTCGGCGGAGTCGAGCGACCGGGGATCGTGCACCGGCTCGACCGGGAGACCTCCGGATGCCTGGTGGTGGCCAAGACGGACCTGGCGCATCAGCATCTCAGCCGGCAGTTTGAGGCTCGCCAGGTCAAGAAGACCTACCTGGCCCTGGTCCACGGTTCGGTCAAGGCGACAGAGGGGAGAATCACCCTGCCGGTCGGGCGGGATCAGCGGGAGCGGAAGCGGATGGGGGTGCGCACCCGCAAGGGGCGCGAGACCGAGACGGTCTTTCGCGTGATTCGGTCGGCGGCGGAGTGGAGTCTGGTGGAGGTGATGCCGATCACAGGCCGCACGCACCAGATCCGGGTTCACCTGGCGGCGATCGGCCATCCCGTGGTCGGGGACAAGCTCTACGGCGGGCGGGGCGAGCGCACATCGCCGTGGAAGGCAGGGCGCCACCTCCTCCACGCCTGGAAGCTCGTCTTCACCCATCCCCGCACGGGCGCGCTGGTGGAAAGCACTGCGCCTCTTCCGCACGACTTCGGGAAGATCCTGGAGGAAGTGGGCCTTGAAATCTCGTCCTTCTGGAGGTAGATTTATCCCGGCCACCCCTGAAGGGGAACACGATGGTTCTCAAGGCTGAGGATCTCAAGGTCCTCCCGTTAGCCCAGATTCTGGACCGGCAGACCCGGGAGGGCGAGCTGTATGAGCGCCTCCCGGAGAAGGGGTTACGATGTTACGCGTGCGGTCACCGGTGCCTCATCCCGGATGGCCGTCGGGGCATCTGCAAGGTCCGGTTCAATAGGGACGGGACGCTGTATGTCCCCTGGGGCTACGTCGCGGCGCTCCAGTGCGATCCGACCGAGAAGAAGCCTTTCTACCATATGCTCCCCGGATCGAATACCCTCACCTTTGGGATGCTCGGCTGCGACTATCACTGCCCGTATTGCCAGAACTGGCTGACCTCGCAGGCCCTGCGGGATCCGGCGGCCGGGGCGAGGCCCGAATCGGTGAGCCCGAAGGGGCTCGTGAGCCTCGCGCTGCGCTCTGGGGCGCAGCTCGTGGGGAGTTCGTATAATGAGCCGCTCATCACCGCCGAATGGGCGGTCGCGATCTTCCAAGAGGCCAAGGCGGCGGGGCTCAAGACCTGCTTCATCAGCAATGGCAACGCGACCGAGCAGGTCCTCAACTATCTCAGGCCCTGGTGTGACGGGTACAAGATCGACCTCAAATCGATGTCGCAGAAGAACTATCGCTACCTGGGGGGTATCCTCGAGCACGTCCTCGAAACCGTCCGGACGGTCCACGTGTTGGGCTTCTGGCTCGAGGTGGTGACCCTCATTATTCCCGGGTGGAACGACTCGGATGAAGAGCTCACACAGGCTGCGGAATTTTTGGTCTCGATCTCTCCCGACATCCCCTGGCACGTCACCGCCTTCCACAAGGACTACAAGATGACCGATCCGGACCACACCGGCCCCGAGACCTTGCTTCGGGCCGCTCGGATCGGCCAGTCCGCCGGGCTCCGGTATGTCTACGCCGGCAACCTCCCCGGCCGGGTGGGGAAGTACGAAAATACGTTCTGCCCCACGTGCAAGGATCCTCTCATTGCCCGCGTGGGGTTTATCGTCACCGCGAACCGACTCACCCCCGACGGGACCTGCCCCTCCTGCCACACCAAAATCCCCGGAATTTGGGCTTAAGTACAATGCAAAGTGCAGTAGGCTGCGAGAACGGCAGAATATCCGCAGTAGACTTAATAAGGGGGCGGTACAAGGTAGGCTCGTGAGATCCCCCCGGAGTGCTGATGTCGGTGAGAGAGCTCACAGGCTTCTGGTGGTTGCCCGATGATGCAGACACACGCTTGCCTGGCACGCTACGAATTGAAGGCGGTGGAAGAGCGCAGCTTTCGCTCCTCGGCTTCTTTGGAGAGATCAATGAGGTTCTCAACTGTCAATCAGAAATCCCACTCCTCCTTGGGGCTGCGAGTGGCAGGCGCATCACACTTGTTGAGTGTACACAGATTGCCTCGAATATCAGCTTCCCCGGCACTGTGACTGCGAAATACCAACTGCGGCTTTGCTTGCTAGGCGCGCATGTACCTACGGCCGGTGAGATACTCTTTGAGTCAGCGGAGGTCTCCTACACTAACCTTAACGAGTGGGTCACGATCTCGGGCTTTGAACATGAACTCTCGTTCGGCGAGGAAAGTCGGCCAACCAGCTTCTCCTTCCGCTATGCGGCTCCGCCTGCAGTTGAGGCGCGTGTTCCCGGAGCCCTTCTGAGGATCACGTTCGGAGCTCAGTCCCAGGGGAGCCGACTAGACCAGATTACGCTTACAGAGAAAGTAGGCGTCAGCGTTACTCCGCAAACGCCGCTTGGTTTTGAAGACCTGCTATCCAGCCATCTGTCCCTTTTCCAAAACTTTGTAACTCTCGGCATCGGGGATTCCGTGTCGATTCGGACGGCCAATGGAATCCTCGCAGAGCCGCGGGACAGGCCGTCGCACCAAAGATGGGTTGAGGTTGTTTTCGAGCCCACGACCTTGCCCGATGAAGGCCGGCGTCGATCGTCACACGAGATGCTCTTCACGTATCAGGACGTCGCAGACCGTTTCGAACCGTACCTGAACACATGGTTTGAGAGAAGCGAGGTGCTCAACCCGGTCTTTAATCTGTACTTCGCCACCCTATTTAACCCGCGTATGTACCTGGATCAGAGATTTCTTAATCTCGCCCAGGCGGCGGAATCCTACCACAGGAGGACCAGCGACCGGACGATTCTAGAGCGAGAGACCTTTAGCGATTTGCGCCGGGAGCTATGTGCCGTAGTCGATGCAAAGGGCTACGCAGATGAATCAGCGGCGACCCTTAAGTCGAAGTTCAACTACATCAACGAGATACCACTCAAGGAGCGCTTGCGAGAGCTATTGAATTCCGAAGAGCCACTCGTGCGTCAGCTCATACCGGATCCAGAGGGCTTCGTGCGCCTTGCCAGTGATACTCGTAACTACCTGACGCATTATGACGATAACTTGAAGGACAAGGCAGCCGAGGGATTCGAGCTGTATAGGCTGACCGAGCAGCTTCGCTTCTTGCTGGAGCTTCTTTTTCTTCGGGAGATAGGCTTCTCTGCAGCGGAGCGCACAAGCCTGGTTGGGCGACACCAGCGCTACGCTCATCAGCGGCGCTACTTCTTTGGGCAATGAGTATCTCCTTTGCGTGTGCCTCCTAACAAGCGCGTGGCCACGTAGGGATATAAAAGGAATAACCCCAATTATTGACACGTCCGGACTCTAAAGGTACCGGGCACCTTTCGACTCGAGATGAACGACACGCGCGGAAGAATCGAACAGTTCGTCGGCTACTTCGCGCAGCAGCTCTCGATCATACGAGACCTGGCTCAGGCCCCATACGTGCGACAGTTCCAAAAGAACCTGTATGTCTCTGTAATTGACGCCCTCGCACGCTGCGTCTACCCTCGGAGGGGTAATCGGGAGAGGTTCACTTCTTTTGTGACTGGCTTCTGCCAGTGGCCGGAACACTCGCGAGTTAGCCTTCCTCACCTTGCTCGGCTCCTTGCCCGGGTTCCAGACCCCGAGTTCACGGATCTGCGAGCGTTTGTTGGGGAACGCCTGGGAACATGGCTTCCGGGCAGGATCATTCAACTGGATCAAGATCCCGACCTGGAGCAGATTCTGAAACTTTGGCCCCCCCAAGGTGAGCATCGCCAGCCGATTCCCAACGTCACGGTGCAGTCCCTGCAGCATGTCCGCCTTCTCTACGCATATCGAAATTCACTTGTCCACGAGTTTCGGCAGCCGGGCCACAGCCAGGAGATCACCGATAATCCAGAACCTCACTACATGCGCCAGCTCGATCCGGAGTCCCCTCAGACCGGCGCGGGAGTGTGGTTGCTCCATTATCCTAGGCCGTTCTTCGACCGTCTGGCCGAGTCAGGCCTTGCCAACCTCAAGGCATACCTTGAGGCTAACGGAATCGATCCGTATGCTTCCTTTGTCTTCGGCGACTTTTGGCTTGAGGGTCTGAACCTGTGAGGGCCTCCCAACAGTGTACTGGAGATGCCCCGGCCTTGGGCGCACCGCTGATGGTCGTCGTTAGGCAGCAAACGAAACAAATCTCTTCTTTGCCATGACTCTTACACCTAAGGGGAGCGCGGTGCTCCAGGACGGCAGACTCCGCTATTTCGCTGCCAGGAAAGCAACACTGACTGTGGCGACCCCCTTGGCGCACCATAAGTTGGTACACGTGACGTTCGGCAGGGACGGGATCTTCATCCAGTCTCCGTACTTCCACAGTCAGCAGGGAATCGCCAGCCGAGTTCAACTCGATCCGAGCTCAGGGCCGCCGTACAGACTGAAACTCGATGAACACGGCAGGGTTACATCCCACCTCGTTAAGCTTTCCCACCACGTTGACGGCAGGGTTTTCTTCTCTCAGCACGGTCGCGTCCGGACAGAGATCTCACGTCAGTCCTTTCGTTTGGATACCTCCATCGGTTTGTTGTTTGAGCTGTTTGCATTCTGGTTAAGCGGTTTCGAACTCTTCCATCCCAAGTCGGCCAAACGCGATCGCGCGTACCTGCAATTCCACTCACTAGGATCTAATGTATTTGCTGTCCGTATTCATGGCGAGTGGCGTCGAAAGGCAGCACTGGAGATCAACATTGATCCTGGAGGAGAAATCGCGGGCCCGCGGAGCATCGTCATTAATCGCAAGACGCGTGTGGAGTCACAGGTGTTCTTTCTCGGAGCCCCTCCGGGCAGCATCTTTGGTACACACGTGTTGCTCCTAAGCTGCACCGAGACTCGACTTCCGGATAATGTGGCGCAGCCCAGAGTAATCCTGATTGGCGGCTGGGATCCCCACGAGGGGCGAGACGGTCAGCTGCAAGTCGAGCAGACCGGCTGCCTAGTCTGCTCTTACCCCGTGACGTCACCGGAGGAGCTAGCTGCACGCATTGGTTCGATCGATCTAGAACCACCTGGGGCAGTGCGTGGGTGACAAGGCGAAATGTCGCGGCCTGACGGACGCTTGCAGCGTACGATGGCTGCGAGAAATCATTCAGCGAAACAGCGGTGGCATGCCTGCTGAGATTGAAATGGCACCGCAACTGGGGACCGGGAACAATTTCCTTGGTTTGGCCTTTCCCCCGAAAGTAATATTGCCGCGTGATTGAATTTAGCCTACCAAAGAAAGCACGGAGGCCAAGAAACGCTGCGCAGTTCCGGGACGCAGTCGTGCTACCCTTAATGTCATATCTGGGCCGTATCAGAGGAGTTAGGTACCGTCTTTTTTCCAGACCTGACGAAGTACGGAGAAATGTCCGTGCTGCGGACTATCTTTTCGAAGGAAGACGGAAAGCGGTCCCTGGCCGCTCCCAGCATGGGAGGGGAGAGAAAACGTACGTCGCTGTCGAATTTGCAAGATGGACAACAAGAGAGGAACAGGCAGTCATGTCTCTATTTAACCGTCCTCTAAAGAAAAGGGACCATGACCTAATTCAGAAATACGGGGGAGCCTTATACGAGAGTGTCTTGCCAGTCTTAGCGAGCAAAATGCTTCGTGCAATAGCAAGAGATTTCTTGCGTGACGCACGTCTTGAGGAAGAAGGTTCCCTGGCCTTGGATGATTTCATCAAGAGTAAGATTAAACGGGGTCAACTACAGAACACGATAGCAGATGAGAGGATCCTAATCGTTTATCACAAGATTTTCCCAAAGGGAGCCGTGAAATGTGGACTAACTACCCAGGAGAGATTAGGAATAGACCACGCTTTCCTTGCAGATGATTATGAAGTTTTCCAGGTCTGGTAATGTTGTTGAATTTGGGATCAGGCTCAGCCGGTCCGGATCGAAATTGGGGTCAGAGAACAATTTCCTTCAGCGGGGGCGCGTGATCGCAAGGGGGGACTTTCAGAAGCAGATTGCGGCGAAGGTCGGGAGACGTTTGATCGGTGAATCGCGGGGCAGGTCTCAGAGGATTCGGTGGGCAAACCACGAAAATGTTCCCTTAACAGGATTCGGGGGACATAATACTCATTTCTGCTAGGGACGATGAAAAGAGATCCATTGAAAGAGATCCGTCAGCACCTCGACAAGACGGACGACCCGATTCTGGTGATTCTGAGGGCGCACCTTCTGATCGAGGAACGGCTTCGCGATATTCTGGCTCGAATATGCCGGTTGCCTGACGAACTGGGAGCGGCGAGGCTCTCGTTCCACCAAGCACTGTGCCTGTGTCGTGCAGTCATAGGGCGACAAGATGACCCCGCTTGGGATTTCGTAGCCCGGCTGAATGAGGTGAGAAACAGAATCGCGCACCACCTTGATCCGGGCGATTTCGACGAACTCCTCGGCTCCGTCATCGCCAAGCTCCGACCGGATTATGCTGATCGTATGGGGACGCCTCTCGACAGGTTCCGAATGGCGGTGCTCTACGCTTGCGGCTACTTCGACGCTCTTAGGGGGAGCGTCCGGCTAAGGGAAGCATATGCCTACGAAGATGGGGTTTAACTGGCCAGTGGAGCCGGCGCCGCTGGGGCGGCGCGGCTCACCGACAGACTGTTAGGTTTTAGAGGACATGGGCCGCATCGTGGGCTTTGCTCTCAGCCGCAGGGCCTCTGGCACTAGGGGGAGCCAACGCTAGCTCCTGACAAACGCCAACAATGGTGCATAGTCGCCCGAGTCGGCCGACCGAAGTGCATGAATATATCTGGTGCGAATGGGGCCCCGATCGTCAATCGAGCCGGATCCCCAGGTGAACGGGGGACCGTGGAGTTGCCGAAGCAGGGCATCCGCCATGAGTCGGCCGTGCCTCCCATTCCCGTTTGGGAAAGGATGGATAGCGACAAGCCGATGATGGAATCTCACGGCGATCTCATCGACCGAGTAAGTGTGATGTTCGATCCAATATCGAGTATCGGCAAGGAGATTTTGCGTTTGCTCAGGGATCCCCTCTGGCGGACCACCAATGTTCTTGAGCGTCCACCGAAACTTGCCGGCCCACTTCCACGTGTCAGAGAACATCTGACGATGGAGTTCGTGCAGAAGGCCCATGTTAAGAACGGACCTGCCGGACTGTTGCCGTCTTAACCAGCCGTCCGCCTTGGCGACGTTGACTTGCTCCCAAGCGTTGAGTTCCCCACGAGTCGACAGATGTTCTGGAATGAGACCTTCCGCCTCATCCGGATCCAGAGGGGTCGCACCTGCCGGAAGCGAGTCAGGCACGCTCAAAGCGGACGGCCCGCATGACGTGAGGCTCACGTAATCTCTTCGCCCCAGAGCTCACGCGGGAAATTCCGCATGAGCTCGGCGGTAAGATCTTCGACCTGTTGCTCATATTCTTCAGACGGAACTGTCTGCTCCTCCAAATGCATGGAATGCGCAATCCTCTCAAGGCGCTTGGCGGCGACTGCACGTGCACGGCTCCAGAGTATGTCCTTCACTGGTCGCCTTGGAACGACCGCGTAAAGCAGATCGCACTCCATGGCGTTGGCGGCCTTTCTCAGCGCAGAGAGTGTTACACTGCCCTTGGCCTCTCTTCGCTCGAGGTCTACAACCGCCTGCCGTGTGACTCCAAGTCTAGTGGCGAGTTGGCTGGTCCTCATGCCAAGGGCCTGTCGTATGGCCCTGATCCATCCCCCACGTGGAGGCGCCTGTTCCCGGAGCTGCCTCCAAGGGCGGGTCCGTTCGTCTATCTGGCGTACACGCAAGAGTTTAAACGGTGTATTCATGCTCCCCATGCTCCAGATTGTAAAGCCATAACTTGACAAATACATATTAAATGACAAACTATTACTTGTCATGCAAACATATCTGACAAGCTATAGTATGTCAAATAAGTGGACTATGTCAAGGCCTAATTTGTCAATCAAGGCCATGGCTCCCTGCCGGTGTGAATCTAACTAATTGATATGTAAGGACTGAACGGAAGTGAGAAGACGACTTCATCAACACAGGATAGCTGAAGGCACTGCTTTTACACGCACTTCTGTGCACTGTTTTTAGGTTTCGATAATACCGAGCATGCGGCGTTCGAGATCGCGGATCTGGTCGCGAAGCTCGGCGGCCCGCT
>CAYSDK010000026.1:9087-24781 GCA_964429865.1 uncultured bacterium | reverse complement strand
CCGGAATCGTCGTCTCGACGGTCCTCTCCCTCCTGACCCTTTCCGTCCTCCTGTTGCTCCTCCTATGAGACAGGGGCAGACTTGGCCGCCCTCCAACCCCATACACCGCTCGCGTAGGCTACCTCAGAGTCGGTGAAGATAGGCGTCACCGAGTTGCTCCATCTGCTCCTCGATCCAGTGCGCGCGCTCCTCCACGTAGGGGGATGGAGTGTTCGCGTGCAAGCGTTTGGGATTAGGCAGTACGGCGGCAAGGAGTGCGGCCTCCGACGGTGTGAGTTCTGAGGGATGTTTTCCAAAGAAGGTTTTGGCGGCGGCATACACCCCGTGGGTCCCATCACCAAACTCGGCGATGTTGAGGTACACCTCAAGGATGCGTCGCTTTGGCCAGAAGAGCTCGAGGAGGACGGTGAAATAGGCCTCGAGCCCCTTGCGGATATAGCTTCGACCGGTCCACAGGAAGAGGTTCTTGGCGACCTGCTGGGTGATGGTGCTGGCGCCGCGGACGCGGTGCCGCGGCCCTTGGTCTTCGATGGCCTCCGCGATCGACTCGAAGTCGAAGCCCCAGTGGTGGGGAAATTTCTGGTCTTCCGCCGCGACGACGGCAACACGCATGGAAGGGGAAATCTCTGCCCAGCCTGTCCAGTGATAGCGAATGGGGGCGCCCTGTCTGAAAACCAGGTTGGCGAGACTTCTCCGAAGCATGAAGGCACTCGTAGGCGGCGGCACCCATCTGAAAGCGAGCACGGGCGCGATGGTGAGGACGAGAGCAACCAACAGTACCCACGCGAGCACTTTCCCGAATCGTTTGAGCATTATGTGGGTCGCCACGGGCTGTATTGCTTCGGCAGTTCCAGAAGGCGGCCAGCCCAGATTCGAACTACACCGGTATCCTCAGGGTGGTTGCTGCCCTCTGGAGTGGCTCGTCGAGGGTCCACAGGGCGCAGCGAGTGATTAACGATGAGGCGAGCAGGTGGGCATCGAGCCATCCGAGGCCCCGACCATAGAATCGCGCGGACTCAACGAGATGCAGCACCTCGCGGTGTTCTGCCATGCGCGCTTCCGGTAGTGCTCCTAAAAGGGTGAGAATCTCTCCCCGGTTTCGGAGATTGCCACACGCCAGCTCGCCAACGACGAAAGGGTGGGAGAGGACCTGTTCGTCTCGAAGGAGCGCAGAAAGCCGGGTGCTGCCCGTGCGCAGGTGTTGGATCCAGACCGAGGTGTCGACAATGATCATGCCGCGCTGCCGGATCGCCGCCGCCGAATCGGTCGAAGCGTCTTCTCGCTCCCTCCGATCTCGGCGAGGCGACGGGCACTCTCGCGGGCGATGAGGGCCTCGAGGCCCAAACGCACGAGGGTCGTCTTTTCCTTCACACCGGTGAGGTCGGCGGCCCGGCGCAGGAGGGCATCGTCGATGTTGAGTGTCGTTCTCATATGTATGAGTATGCATGATTAATGCAGACCTGTCAAGCGCCGGTTTTGCGATTGATTGAGTTGCCCTTTCTGGGCGGAAAAAGACGGGAACCCGTTTCAGGCCATGGGCCGAATGAGGCATCGAAAATGGGGATCCGAGGAAGGGGCTTGAAGGATGGCGGCCATGGTGTATACTCAAAGCACGTCCTGAGGGATACCACTGGGGCTATCGTGGGAGGTGAGGGGATGCTCCCGGTCGTTGAAGCCCGTGAGGCGCCGGTGATTCGAAAGCCGGAGTGGCTCAAGGTCCGCGCCCCCGGCGGCGAGAATTTCATGCGGCTCAAGGGGCTGCTCCGGACCTTGAACCTGCGCACGGTCTGCGAGGAGGCCCGCTGCCCCAACATCGGCGAGTGCTTCGAGAGTCTGACCGCCACCTTCATGATCCTCGGGGACATCTGCACCAGGCGCTGCGGTTTCTGCGCTGTCACCCACGGCCGGCCCACCGGCCTCGATCGGCAGGAGCCTGGCCGGGTGGCCGACGCGGTCAAAGTATTGGGGCTCGAGCATGCGGTGATCACCTCGGTGAACAGGGACGATCTCCCGGATGGAGGGGCGCCCATCTTTGCCGCCACCATTCGTGCCATCCGGGAAACCTCACCGGACTGCACGATCGAGGTGCTGATTCCGGATTTCAAAGGAAACTGGGAGGCCCTGGAGACGGTCCTGGAGGCGAAACCGGATATCTTGAATCACAACACCGAAACGGTCCCGCGCCTCTACCGGGTGGTGCGGCCAGGGGCAAGATATGAACGGTCTCTCGAGCTGTTAGAGCGGGCCAAGCGCTTTGACACCGCGATGCGCACCAAGTCTGGACTCATGCTGGGGTTGGGCGAGGAGCAGGATGAGCTTGTCTCCACCATGCGGGACCTGGTCCGGGCCGGTTGCGACATCCTCACGCTCGGGCAATATCTCCGGCCGAGTACCAATCATCTGCCGATCGTTCGCTTTTACCATCCCGACGAGTTTCGGGAACTCAAGGCGATCGGGCAGACCTTGGGATTCAACCACGTGGAGGCCGGGCCGTTAGTGCGGAGTTCGTACCACGCCGGCCAGCAGGCCCGGGCCATCGGGGGTGGTACCCCCCTCCTTCCGAAGGATTGATCTATGAGCGGGCTCTCTCCGCCGGAGGTCCATCCAGTGGCCTCTTGCTTGCATGAGGCCTTTCCAGGAGCGGTGCTGGAGGTGACGACCTTTCGGGACGAGGTGACGATTACCGTCGAGCGGGAGGCGATCGTTGGCATCTGCCACTTGCTCAAAGAGCATCCGGATCTCCGGTATAACTTCCTGGCGGATCTCTGTGGTGTGGATTGGTTGGAGAAGCGGGCGCCGAGATTCGAAGTGGTCTATAACCTGTACTCGATTCCCCGTGCCGACCGCATCCGGGTAAAGGTTCGGGTGCCGGAGGGAACGGAGGTGCCCTCGGTGACCGACGTGTGGCCCACCGCCAACTGGCATGAGCGCGAGGTCTTCGACATGTTCGGCATCCGATTCGCGGGACATCCCGATCTTCGTCGGATCCTGATGCCCGAAGACTGGGAAGGGCATCCCCTCCGAAAGGACTACCCGGTGGCGGAGATGCCGCGTTGGTGGGAAGTGAACAAACCCTAGCGGGTTTGTCGTTCAGGGTTCATAGTTGAGAGTTCGTGGTCTTGCATTTGATTTTCGGTCCTAGCCTGAACCATGAACCATGAACGCTGAACCATGAACGAGAATGGAGCGTAAGCGTGAACATGCTCTCAGCCATTGCCAAAGGGATGTTCACCACCTTCAAGCACATCTTCCGCAAGGAGGTCACCGTCCCCTATCCCGAAGAGCGTCTTCCTGTCTCCCCCCGCTTCCGGGGGCGCCACTTTCTGGTGGTCGATGACGACGGCCTGGAGCGTTGCGTGGGGTGCGAGCTGTGCGCCGTCGCGTGCCCGGCGGACGCCATCTACATCGAGGCGGCCGAGAATACGGAGCAGGTGCGCGTCTCGCCCGGGGAGCGATACGCCAAGGTGTACATGATCCACATGTTTCGGTGCATCTTCTGTGGCTATTGTGAAGAGGCCTGTCCCGAGGATGCGATCTTTCTCGGGAAGGAATACGAGATGGAATGCTACACCCGGGACGGCTTCATCTACGACAAGGCCAAGCTCAATCTCAATGTTCGCGAGGCGGCCAAGCAGCGCCCCGAGGTCTTGCATCGGTTGGAGGAAGACCTCTCCAGCTACCATCGTTGATTTGTCTTGAACCATGAACGACTCGACTGAGCTCGTCGAAGTCCCTGAACCATCAACCAGAGGGCTCGATGGATCTCGACACCCTGAAAAGTCTGGCGGTCAAGGCGGAGACGAAGATCGTTCTCCTGGTCCTGGATGGCTTGGGAGACCTGCCTCGCGAGCCGGGGGGGCCGACCCCGCTGGAGGCGGCGCGGACGCCCAACATGGGTGCCCTGGCGATCCAAGGTGTGTCGGGGCTGGTGGATCCGGTGGGACCGGGGATCACCCCTGGCAGCGGTCCAGGACACCTGGGTCTTTTCGGCTACGATCCCTTGAAGTACCGGATTGGCCGGGGGGTACTCGAGGCCTTGGGGATTGACCTCGAACTCACTCCCAGGGATGTGGCCGCCCGTGGCAACTTCTGCACCATGGATGAAGCGGGCAGGGTGACTGATCGCCGGGCCGGGCGGCTCTCCACCGAGCGTTGCATCGAACTTTCACGACTGTTGGATACCATCCGGGTCGAGGGGATCGAGATGATCGTCCGCCCGGTCAAGGAACACCGATTCGTCGTCCTCTGGCGGGGCGACGGGCTTTCCGATCAGCTGACCGAATCGGACCCGCAGCGGCTCCACGAGGCGCCGCTCAAGGTGGAGGCCAAGACCCCTGAGGCCGAGAGGACGGCGAGGCTGGTCAACGCCTTTATCGAGAAGGCACGGTCGCTGCTGAGGGAGAAGCACCCGGCCAACATGATCCTCCTGCGGGGCTTCGCCAGGCATCCCGATCTGCCCACCTTTCGAGAGCTCTATCAGCTCCAGGCGGCGGCCGTTGCTGTGTATCCGATGTACCGTGGACTCGGAAAGCTGGCGGGGATGCAGGCGCTGGCGACCGGTCCGAGCGTGCGGGAAGAATTCGAAGTTGTGCGCCGGCACTGGCAGAAGTACGATTTCTTTTTCGTGCACGTGAAGGGGACCGACACGGCCGGCGAAGACGGGGACTTCGACGGCAAGGTGGCAGTGATCGAAGAGGTAGACCACGAGCTCGCGACGTTGCTGGCGCTCCAGCCGGACGTCCTCGTGGTCACCGGGGATCACTCCACCCCGGCCAGCCTCAGGGCCCACAGTTGGCATCCCGTGCCGGTGTTGCTGTCCAGCCGCTGGTGCCGACCAGACGACGTCCAGGAGTTTTCGGAGCGGGGGTGTCTCCGGGGCGGCCTGGGGCGGCTGCGGGGGAAGGAGATCTTGCCCCTCGCGCTGGCTCATGCCGAGCGCCTGGCGAAGTTCGGGGCCTGACAGCGAGCGAACAGTTCACCGTTCACGGTTCACAGCGAGTTCGTGCACGAGAGTAAATGGTCAAGAGTTTTGGGTCTGTGAACTGTGAACTATGAACCGTGAACCATGAGGAGAAGGCGAGGATGGGGGGGAAGACGACAACGAAAGTCGGGCAGTCCGGTCTCGACAAGAAGACCCTCCTGAACTTCCTCCACCAGATGCTCCTGATCCGGAAGTTCGAGGACAAAGCGGGGGAGCTCTACGCCCGCGGCAAGATCGCGGGCTTCCTCCACCTCTATAACGGCGAGGAGGCGGTGGCCGTCGGGGCCATCTCTGCGCTCGAGCCACATGATCTCGTCATCACGCACTACCGGGATCACGGCCATGCCCTTGCGCGGGGGATGGACGTCAAGCGGTGCATGGCGGAGCTCTTCGGGAAGGCCACCGGTGTGTCCAAAGGGCACGGGGGCTCGATGCACCTTTTTGACGCCAGCCTGGGCTTCTACGGCGGTTGGGCCATCGTCGGGGGCCACCTCCCCCTGGCCGTGGGGCTGGGGCTCGCGAGCAACTACCTGCGCAAGAACCAGGTGATCCTCTGTATCTTCGGCGATGGGGGAACCAATATCGGCTACTTCTACGAGTCCCTCAACGTGGCCAAGCTGTGGAACGTCCCGGTCGTTTTCCTGTGCGAGAACAACCTCTACGGCATGGGGACCGCACTCCATCGCGCCTCGGCGATCCGCGAGGTATACCGGAAGGCGGCGGTCTTCGATATCCCGGCCGAGCGCGTGGATGGGATGGATGTGCTCGCGATGCGAGAAGCCACGGTGAAGGCCGTGGCGCATGCCCGGGGTGGTGGCGGTCCGTACTTTCTGGAGGCGATGACGTATCGTTTCCGGGGTCACTCCATGGCCGACCCGATCCTGTACCGGGACAAGAGTGAGGTGGAGGAGTGGAAGCAGCGGGACCCCATCCTCCTCTTCCAGCAGCGGCTGAGAGAGGAAGGGGTCTTGACCCCGCAGGATCTGGAGCAGATGGAGCGGGAGACGGATGAGCTGGTAGCCGACGCGGTGAAGTTCGCCGAGGAGAGTCCCGAGCCACCGCTCAGCGACCTGCACGAGGACATCTACGCCAATCCCTGAGCCGGAGGATTGAGCCGTGCCGATGATTACCTATCGCGAGGCCCTGCACCACGCCCTTCGCGAAGAGATGACGCGGGACGAGCGCGTGCTGATCTTTGGCGAGGATGTGGTGGCGTACGGAGGGGCCTACGGCGTCACCTCCGGGCTCGCGAAGGACTTCGGGGAAAAGCGGGTCTTCGATGCGCCGATCGCCGAGGGGGTCATCGCGGGGGCGGCTGTGGGAGCGGCGATGGGGGGGCTGCGGCCAGTGGCCGAACTCATGACGATCAATTTTGCCCTGCTTGCGGCGGATCAGATCATCAACCATGCCGCCAAGGTCATGCACATGTTTGGGGGCCAGATGTCGGTGCCCCTCGTGATTCGAGCGGTGGGCGGCGGCGGGGCCCAGCTCGCTTCAACCCATTCGCAGAGCCTTGAGCCGATGTTCGCCCATGTTCCCGGTCTCAAGGTCGTCACGCCGGCAACGCCCGCCGATGGGAAGGGGCTCTTGAAGAGCGCCATCCGGGACGACAACCCCGTCCTCTTCGTCGAGCACGCCCTGCTCTACCGCGTCCGGGGAGAGGTGCCGGAGGGGGAGCATCTGGTCCCCCTGGGGAAGGCCGAGGTCAAGCGGGAGGGGAAGCATATCACCCTCGTGGCCTACTCCCGGATGACCCTGGTGGCGCTCCAGGCGGCCGAGCTCCTGAGTCCGGAGGGAATCGAGGCTGAGGTGGTGGATCTCAGGAGTCTCCGCCCCCTGGACATGGAGACGGTGCTCGCCTCGGTCCGGAAGACGCATCGAGCGCTCACCGTCGAGGAGGCCTGGCGTACGTACGGGATCGGCGCAGAGATCGCAAGCTGCATTCAAGAGGAAGCCTTCGATGACCTGGATGCGCCGATCCGTCGTGTCTCCGGTGTGGAGGTTCCTTTGCCCTACGCCAAGAATCTCGAGCAGGCGGCGATTCCGGATGCGCAGCGGGTCATGAAGGCGGTCAAGGAGGTTCTTGCGCGGACCGGCGGGTAGCGACGGGGCTTGGTTTCTCGGGACTGCGAAAGGGGGGAGCGGTGGTTACCGAAGTCGTCATGCCCAAGATGGGCTACGATATGACCGAGGGGACCATCGTCCGGTGGCGGAAACAGGAGGGGGATGAAGTCAAGCGCGGGGACATCATCGCCGAGGTCGATACCACCAAGGTAACGGTGGAGGTCGAGGCATACAGTTCTGGTATCCTGCGGAAGATCCTGGTTCCTGAGGGGCAGACGGTCCCGGTCGGTGAGGTGGTCGCCGTTATCGCGGACCGGGATGAGCCCATCCCCGGCGTGGCGGAGAAGGCAGCTCCTCGCGAAATCGCGCCCCAGGCGGTGAAGGAGGCTCCGAGACCCGAGGGAGCAGATGAGGAGGCTCCCCGGGTCCCTGCCTCGCCGATCGCCCGCCGCATTGCGCGCGAGCAAGGCCTGGACCTTCGACAAGTCACGGGGACTGGTCCGGGTGGGCGGATCATCAAGGAGGATGTCGAGGCCTTTCTCGCGAAACGACCCGCCGAGGCTCCCAGGCCCTCCCCTGCACCCGTGGCCTCCGCCGCGCCTCACGAGATTCCTTATGAGGAGCGGGAGCTGTCCCGGCTCCGGCAGACCATCGCCCGCCGGATGGCCGAGAGCAAACGGGTTGCGCCCCACTTCTATGTCACCTCGGAAATCGACATGACCGAGGCGTTGAAGTTGCGGCAGGGGTTGAACGCCCTCGGTGAAGGGGCGAAGATCTCGGTCACCGATATGTTGGTGAAGGCGGCGGCCAAGACCCTCCAGGAGTTTCCGGAGGTGAATGCCTCCTTCGCCGAGGGGAAGATACGGGTCTACCGGCGGATCAATATCGGCATCGCCGTCGCGCTGGATCAAGGGCTCGTGACGCCGGTCCTTCCTGACTGCGACAAGAAGCCGCTGGCCCAGATCGCGCGAGAGGCCAAAGAGCTGGTCGAGCGCGCCCGGACTGGACGGATGCGGCAGGAGGACCTGACCCCCGGCACCTTCACCATCAGCAACCTGGGGATGTTTGACGTGGAGGACTTTGTCGCGATCATCAATCCGCCCGAGGCGGCCGTCTTGGCCGTGGGCTCGGTTATCCCCCGACCGGTCGTGGTAGGTGGCGAGGTTAAGGTGGCCGACCGGATGCGGGTGACGCTGTCCGCGGACCACCGGGTCATCGATGGTGCGGTCGCTGCCCGGTTCCTCCAGCGCTTCAAACTTTTCCTCGAGCAGCCTCTCCACCTCGTGAGCTGAATCTGTGGTCGAGTGACCTCGTCGGTGTTTCAACCCATTCGAATGTCCGCAGCACCGTGGTCATCCGCGTCGGAGGACGAGCAGACCCGCTCTGAAGCGGCCCAGCAGCGACTGGCCGCCAGGAGTTCTCCATTCGTCGTTTGTTTGTGAAGGGGCGAGCGATGCCAGAGAAATATGACCTCGTGGTGATCGGCAGTGGCCCCGGCGGCTATGTGGGCGCCATCCGGGCGGCCCAGCTGGGGATGAAGGTCGCCATCGTGGAGCGAGATCGTCTGGGCGGGGTCTGTCTCAACTGGGGCTGCATCCCGACCAAGGCCCTTCTGCGCAACGCCGAGATCATCGCACTCCTGCGCCGGGGTGAGGAGTTTGGATTCAGCTTCGAGAATCTTCGGGTGGATTTCTCGGTGGCGGTGAAGCGCAGCGAGCAGGCGGCTCGAAAGCTCTCCAAGGGTGTCGAGTATCTCATGAAGAAGAACAAGGTGACGGTCGTGGCCGGGGAGGGAAAGCTCGCTGGCAATGGCCAGGTCCGGGTGGCCAAGGATGGCAAGGTGACGGAGCTGCACGCGGCACGGATTCTTCTGGCGACCGGTTCGCGTCCGCGGGAGATCCCCGGGGTTCCGATTGATGGCAAGCGGATCATCACCAGCACCGAGGCCCTGAGCCTCCCTCAGGTCCCTCGGTCGCTGCTGATTATTGGCGCCGGAGCGGTCGGCGTGGAGTTTGCCGATGTCTATCATGCCTATGGCGCTGAGGTGATCCTCATCGACATGCTTCCCCGGCTGTTGCCGGTCGAAGATGCCGAGATCTCGAACTTTTTGGAAAAGGTCTTCGCCAAGCGCGGCATCACAATTCGGACTGGCACGAAGGTCGAAGCGGTGACGGTGAAGGGGGAGCAGGTCCTCCTTCGGCTCTCCAAAGAAGGCAGGACAGAGGAGATCACCGGGGATGTTGGGCTGGTCGCCATCGGCCGCATTCCCAACATCGAAGCGTTGGGGATCGAGGGATTGGGGGTGAGGGTCGACCGCGGCAGCTTCATCGAGGTGGGCGACCGGTTCGAGACGTCGGTTCCGGGCATCTACGCCATCGGCGATGTGATCGGCGGTCCTCTCCTTGCGCATAAGGCGATGGCGGAGGCGATCGTGGCGGTTGAGGCGATGGCTGGACAGAACGGGAGGCGGATCGATCCCTCCAAGATCCCGAACTGCACGTACTGCTCCCCCCAGGTGGCCAGCGTTGGGCTCACCGAGGAGCAGGCCAAGGAGAAGGGACGCCAGATCAAGGTGGGCCGCTTCTCCTTTCAGGCCAGCGGCAAGGCGGTGGCGCTGGGCGATACCGAAGGGTTTGTCAAGGTGGTGGCGGATGCAGAGTACGGCGAGATCCTGGGCCTCCACATCATCGGACCCGAGGCGACGGAGATGATCGCCGAGGCCACGATGGCCCGCACCCTCGAGGCGACGCTGGAAGAGGTCCACCACTCGATCCACGCCCACCCGACCCTTTCCGAGACGGTGGCTGAAGCCTGCCTGGCCGCCCTGGGCCGCCCTATTCATATATAAAGGAGGTCCAAGGTCCGATGTCCGACGTCCGAAGTCCGAGGTCCCAGACCGAATGCATCGTGCAGTGGTTGGGTCGAGTGGAGTACGGGAAGGCGCTTGAGCTGCAGCGGCAGTGGGCGTCCGCGCGGACACAGCGCCTGGTGGGGGATTGCCTTCTCTTCGTCGAGCATCCGCCGGTGATCACCTTGGGGCGGGGAGCGAAGCGGAGGCATCTCCTCGCGGACGAGGATCTCCTGCGAGCTCAGGGCATCGAGGTGTGGGAGATTGAGCGGGGGGGCGATATCACCTTCCACGGGCCGGGGCAGCTCGTCGGGTACCCTATTCTTGACCTCACGCGGCACGGGAAGGACCTCCACCGCTACATGCGAAGGCTTGAAGAGGTGCTGATTCGGACCCTGCATCGGTACGGTATTCACGGAGAGCGAAGTGCCGGCCAGACCGGGGTCTGGGTTCATGGAGCCAAGATCGCCTCCATCGGCGTGCACGTCAGTCGCTGGGTGAGCCGGCACGGTTTGGCCTTGAACGTGAGCCCCGATCTCAGCGCGTTCGATCTCATCGTGCCCTGTGGCCTCAGCGGGATTCGGATGACCTCTATGGCGGCCCTCCTCAAGCGACAGGTGCCGGTCCAGGCAGTCGCCGAGGCGGTCGCCGAACAGTTCGCGCTCGTCTTCGACTGCGCTGTGCAATGGCGAAGCAGTCCGGAGGCGGTCCTGTCCGTGTCGTGAAGAGAGAGGGACGCGGCGTGTAGGCCTTTCACGCTTTTGCGCCGGCTTTGTCCTATGGTGGAGCGCCGGTGCCGCGCTCGGCCCAGCGTCTCGGCGTCGGGACGATCTCTGCTTCGCCTGTCCGTGATTGCCGATGAGCCGCGACGATCTTGCAAGATTCAGGGAAGGGGCCCTGGCAGCCATCCCCGTGTGCGTCGGGTTTTTCGCCATCACCGTCGCCTTTGGGATCGCCGCGCACGCCACCGGTCTCCCGGCGGGCGAGGTGCTGCTGATGTCTGCGGTGGTCTTCGCCGCCCCGGCCCAGTTTCCCGCCATCGAGCTGCTCCCCTTGAGTGGACAGGCAATGCAGATTCTGCTGAGCACCCTCTTCATCAACTTCCGCTTTGCGGTAATGAGCTTTGCTCTCGTGCCTCACCTCAAACGCCTTCGGACGGGTGGATTGATGGTAGGGGCGCAGCTCGTCACCATGAGCACCTTTGCCGTCTGCTTCCTCCGTTTTCAGCGGAGATCGGATCACGACAACTTCATCTATTTTCTCGGAGTGGCGATTCCGAGCTATATCTGCTACCTCATGGGAACCGTGGTCGGATACCACTTCGGGGTTCGAATCCCTGCGGGATTTGACGAGGGAATTTCCCTGATCTTTCCGGCCTATCTCACCGCGCTCCTGGCGGCAGAGCTGAGGGAGCGGCGGTCGATTGTGGTCGTGGGGGTGGCCTTTCTCGCGACCCCGGTCGTTGAGACGCTCGTGCCGGGGTGGGGGCTCATCCTGAATGCTATCGTGGTGGCCACGGCGGCCATTGGGGTGGAGACGTGGTGGGAGAGCGCATTGCCATCATCCTAGGCATGGGCCTGGGGACGTATCTGTTGCGGGTCTTCCCGCTCCTCTTCGCTCACCAACTCTCCCTCGGCCCCCGCACCCTCCGGTGGTTTCAGTTCGTCTCGTACGCCGTCATCGCGAGCTTCGTGTGGTTTGGGTTCACGAAAGGCGCCTCGCCGGCCGGCACGATGGGCTTTCGGATCATCGCGTTAGGCCTCACAATCCTCGTGGCGGGTCGCACGAAGAACGCATTGCTCGGTATGGCGGCCGGAATCGCGGCCGTGTTGATTCTTGCACGGGTAGGTTCGTGAGCTCGCTCGCCCTGGCCCTCGTCATTGCTTCCGCCTTTTTCCACGCCACCTGGAACCTGTTCACCAAGGAGAGCGAGGACAAACTCCTGTTTCTCTGGTGCGTGCTGGGGGCGGGCGGTCTCGTCTTCCTTCCGATTCTCCTCCTCGGTCCCTGGCCGGCGCTGCCCCGCGAGGGCTGGGGTTATATCCTGGCCTCCGGCGCGATTCACGCCTCCTACTATTCCTTCCTCGCCCAGGCCTATGACCGGGGGGACCTCTCCCTCGTCTATCCCCTCGCCCGGGGATCCGGTGCCCTCTTGGTGGTGGTCCCGGCAGCCCTCGTGATCGGCGAGCGGCTGTCCGGCCTGGGGCTGCTGGGGATCGGGAGCATTGTCCTCGGCCTCCTGCTGCTGCACCAGTCCCCCGGGGGGCGCCTCGATCTTTTGCGGGGCGCCCACGTCCCTCGGGCGCTCTGCACCGGCGCGACCATTGCGACCTACTCCATCGTGGACAAGTTAGGGGTCGGCGTCGTGCACCCGCTGACCTTCGTTGTGTACTTCCACCTGACGAGCTTCGTCCTCTTGGCTCCGTGGATTCTCCTCACCCGGGGCCAGAGAGTCCTGGTGGATCTCTCGAGGCAGCGCGGGCGGGTTCTGATCGCGGGAGGATTCCAGAACCTGTCCTACGGCCTGGTGCTCACCGCCATGACCCTCGCCAATGTGAGTTACGTGGTCGCCGCGCGCGAGGTGAACGTGATCATTGGAGCGATGCTGGGGGCCTGGCGGCTGCGGGAGGGACGGCCAGGGCACAAGCTTGTGGCCTCGGCTTTCGTCGCGGCCGGGCTGATCATGATCGGCCTCTTCGGGTGAGGATGACAAATGACTCTTGTCGAGTAGGCTCGTCTTCACTATAGTATGGGGTCTCGTGGAGGCGCGGGGGATCATGGAGAAGTCACGGGCGGCCATCAGAGAGGGCAAAATCGCCTACGTCCGCGAGGGGGAGGGTGCGCCGGTCGTTCTGATCCATGGCATTCCCTCATCCGCGTATCTCTGGCGGGACGTCATTCCGCCGCTCAGTCGGGAGTTCGCCGTCTGTGCCCTGGACCTCCTCGGATACGGCGATTCTGACAAGCCGCCTAAGGCGGACCTCGCGGTCTGTGCCCAGGCCAGGTACGTGGCAGAGTTCATGATGCATGTGGGACTGACACATGCCACCGTGGCGGGCCACGATATCGGCGGTGGCGTGGCCCAGCTTCTGGCCCTGGGTCGACCGGAATTGGTCAAGCGTCTCGTCCTGATCGATACGGTCGCCTACGACTCATGGCCCGGCCCCGAGATCGATCGGCTGAAGGATCCGGCCTGGGACAAGATCATCGAGCGGATCGACCTGCGGAAGGGTTTCCGAGAGGCGCTCCTCCGCGGCATCTTCCACAAGGACCGCGTCACCGACTCCCTCGTGGAGGAGTACGTCCGCCCTTTTGATGGTGTGGAGGGAAGGCGCACGTACCTCCGGTGCGCCCGGGCCCTCAATAACCGGGACCTCCTGATCCGGGCTGCGGAGATCGAGCAACTCTCGCTGCCCGTGCTCATCCTCTGGGGAGAGGCCGATGACTATCAGGACCCCGCGGTCGGTCAGCGCCTGGCGGATCGGCTGGGTGCGGCCCGGCTGGTGGTTCTGAAGGACGCGGGACATTTCCTTCCTGAGGATCAGCCGGAGGAGATAGCCCGTTTGATGCGGGCGTTTATTCACGAGACGAGCGCCCGGTAGAAGATAGTTGACGGCAGCGGTGAAACCGGGTATAGTCGAGCGCCCAGGTGGACCAGGGTGGTGCTTGCATTGCTGCACACGTTGGCGGTCGTGGTCTACCTGGGGGGGACTGTATTCCTCGGGGCAGTCCTCATCCCGGTTGTTCGCCGCCGAGGGCTCGAAGCGGAAGGGCTCCGCATCGTGGCGGCGGCAATTCGGATCTTTCATCCGTTGAGCCTCGCGAGCCTGGGGGTGTTGGTGCTGACGGGAGCAGGTGCGCTGACGCCGCTGAAAGAGACCCTGGGGCCAGAGTATGTGCCGCGCCTCTTCGGGGTACTGGCGCTGAAGCTCCTGTTGGTATTTGTCCTGATCCTGATGAGTAGCTATCAATTCTTCGCCCTGGGACCGAGGCTCCTCAGGGCCCTCCCGGCTGAAGGAGAGAAGCCCGGGGGAGACGCGTCCGCGGAAGGCATGCAGCTGATCCAGCGCCTCCAGTGGTGGAGCCTTGTCGCGATCGCTTTGGGCGCTGCCATCGTGTATCTGGGCCTCCGAATGAGTCGCGCGGGATCGTGAAGAGGCCTGGGGAGCAGAGGAGGGTTCCGTGAGAATCGCTTTTGAGACCATTTCGGTCAAGACGAAGGAGCCGTTGCAGCTCCTGGACATCACCCAGACCGTCCGGGACTTCCTGGACAAGCACCCGATTCACAACGGGGTCTTGCTCCTGAACACCCTGCACACCACCGCCGTGCTCTTCATCAATGAGTTTCAGGCTGCCCTCATCGAGGACATGAAAGAGCTCCTCGCCCACCTCATTGAGGATGAGAGGTACTATCGGCACAACGATCCCCAGCACTCTGACTGTACACGGGCGAACGCCAGCTCCCACCTGCGGGCCATGTTGATGTCGCGGACGCTGGCCCTTCCCGTGCGGGCGGGAGAGGTGGTCCTCGGTCAGTGGCAGAGCATCATCTTTGCGGAGCTCGATGGTCCCCAGGAGCGAAGCATTCAGTTCCAGGTCCTCGGCGAGTAGGTGGTGATGACAGGCATGGAGGTGGGTGTGGAGACGCTCGTCGCCCGCACGGGGCTGGCTGATCTATACGAGAAGGTCGTCCAGGGCGAGCGCCTGAACTATGACGATGGCCTGCGCCTCTACCGGACGCCGGAGCTGACCGCGGTGGGTGCCCTGGCCAATGTCGTCCGGGAGCGCATGAACGGCGATGCCACCTACTACGTCCGCAACCTCCACATCAACTACACCAACATCTGCAACAAGCTGTGCAAATTCTGCTCCTTCTACGCCCCGCCCGGCGACCCCAGGGGCTACGCGCTCACGCCAGACGATATCGTCGCCCGTCTCGAGGAATACCGCGATCAGGTGATCCGCGAGATCCATATGGTCGCCGGGATCAACCCGAAACTCCCCTATCAGTACTATCTGGACATCCTCCGGTCGGTCCGTGCGGCCCGTCCCGAGGCGCAGATCAAGGCCTTTACCATGATCGAGCTGGCCCAGATCGCCCGGGCGGCGAAAAAGCCGCTGGGGGACGTCCTCGAGGATCTCAAGGGCGCGGGCCTTGCCTGCGTTCCCGGCGGCGGAGCCGAGGTCTTCAGTGACCGGGTGCATGAGGAGCTCTTTCGCGCCAAGCTGGATAACGAGGGATGGTTCCAGGTGGCCCGCGAGGTCCACCGGGCAGGGCTCAAGTCGAACGCCACCATGCTCTACGGTCATATCGAGACGGTCGAGGAGAAGGTCAAGCACCTCCTCCACATCCGGGAGCTCCAGGACGAGACGAAAGGGTTTCAGTGCTTCGTTCCGTTGGCCTTCGATCCCGCCCGGACCGAGCTCGAGCATATTCCGGTGACCACGGGGCAACAGAATCTGCGGGAGATCGCCATCGCCCGCCTGCTCCTGGATAACTTTCCCCACATCAAGGCCTTCTGGATCATGATCACGCCACAAGTCGCCCAGCTGGCCCTCTGGTACGGGGCGGATGACCTGGACGGGACCGTCAGTCATTACGAGATCACCCACGCCCTGGGAACCGCCTCCCATCACCAGGCCTTGAGCCATCAGGAGCTTCTGGATCTCATCAGCGAAGCGGGTCGGGTCCCGGTCGAACGCGATGCGCTCTACAACGTGATACGAGAGCAGTCGGCTGTCGGCGGTCAGCAGTCGGCCAAAGAGTCCCTGAACCTGCGGGTGTTGTCGTCGAGCAGCTG
>CAYSDK010000026.1:0-8987 GCA_964429865.1 uncultured bacterium | reverse complement strand
GTCAGCAGTCGGCCAAAGAGTCCCTGAACCTGCGGGTGTTGTCGTCGAGCAGCTGAGGGGCTCTTCGCCTTGAGGAGATCGATGTCGGGAAACGGGGCCAGGCGATTACAAGAGGTTGAGGCAAGGGTGCTGGCCGGAGAGCGGCTGAGCGGCGAGGATGGCCTGGCCCTCCTTCAGGTGACCAACCTCCCGTGGTTAGGGTTCCTCGCTGATACGGTGCGGCGGCGGAAGCGTCCGGAACGGGAGGTGACGTATGTCGTGGGCCGCATCATCAACTATACCAATGTCTGTTGGGTGAAATGCAGCTTCTGCGCCTTTTACCGCCTGCCCGGCCACCAGGAGGGCTACGTCCTCTCGCGAGAGGAGATCTTCCAGAAGATCCAAGAAGTCGTCGATCACGGAGGCACCGAGGTCCTGTTCCAGGGGGGCCTGAATCCGGCCCTGAAGATCGACTACTTCGAAGAGATCTTCCGGGCCATCACAGGGCGCTTCCCCGTTCATATCCATGGCCTCTCACCCGCGGAGCTCATCTATCTGGCCAAGGTTTCGCGGCTTTCGCTCCGAGAAACCCTCCTGCGACTGCAGTCGGCGGGGCTCGGCACCGTCCCGGGAGGCGGAGCGGAGATCCTGGTGGACGACGTCCGGCAGGCCATCTCCCCGTTGAAGGACACGGTGGAAGAATGGCTCGACTGCATGCGAACGGCCCATCAGGTTGGGATCCCGTCGAGCGCCACCATGATGTTCGGTTCGGTGGAGACGGCGCCGCAACGCGTGGAACATCTCCTCCGGCTCCGGTCCCTTCAAGATGAAACAGGTGGGTTTACCGCCTTCGTGGCCTGGAACTTCCAGCCCGATGGGACCGAGCTGAAAGGGAAGCGGGCCTCGGCTTTCGATTATCTGCGGACCGTGGCCGTGGCTAGGCTGATGCTCGATAATTTTGACAATATCCAGGCGTCGTGGCTGACACAGGGGCCCAAGGTGGCTCAGATTGCCCTCCACTATGGGGTGAACGACCTCGGCAGCACCATCTTCGAGGAGCGAGTGGTCTCCGCCGGGGGGGCCAAATTCATGGCCGCTCGGGAGGAGATTGAACGAGTCATTGCGGACGCTGGCTATACCCCCCGCGTCCGGAATACACGATACGAGATCCTGAGGTAATCCGCCCGAGTCTGGCGGGGAGCACGACCAGCATCAGAGAGGAGGTAGGGCGTGGGCACCACACTGGCCGTCACGGACCTTTCCCGCGAACCTTCGAGCTCGGCGCATGTTGATCTCCTGCCCGAGGCCAGAAGGTACAGGACCCTCCACGTAGTCCTCGTCAAGGCCTCGAAGTATGACGACGACGGGTATCTGATCCGCTTTTGGAAAGGCGTGCTGCCCAGCAACACGCTCAGTGTCTTGCGCGGCTTGACCGAAGATGTCAAGAGGCGTGGGGTCTTCGGGGATATGGATATCCGGGTGGATGCCTTTGATGAGACGACGCAGAAGGTCCCCGTGAAGAAAATCATCCGATGGAGCCGCCAGCCTGCAACCAAGCTGGTCGTGTGTCTCGTCGGCGTTCAGACCAATCAATTCCCACGGGCCCTTGACCTGGGAAGGCAGTTCCGGGCCCACGGGCTCGACGTGATCATCGGCGGCTTCCATACGAGTGGGACCGTCAACATGCTGAGTCCCGACGAACCGGACATACAGGAACTCTTTCGGGAATCGATCATTGTCGTGTCGGGTGAGGTCGAGGGGAAATGGGAGGGGATCCTGGCCGATGTTCTCAACGGCCGTCCCATGCCGCTCTACTCCTTCGCGCAGGATCTCAAGAATCTCGTGGACATCGAGAAGGCACCCCTGCCGGTCATCAGTCCCGAATCGATGAAGCACTTTGCACGATCCACCTTCGGGACCCTGGATACCTCCCGCGGCTGTCCCTTTGCCTGCACGTTTTGCACCATCATCAATGTGCAGGGGCGAAAGATGCGGGAGCGGGCTCCGGAAGAGATCGCGGACCTGGTGCGGCACAATTATCACGAGCACGGCATCGACTACTACTTTTTCACCGATGACAATTTTGCCAGGAAGAAGCTGTGGCGCGAGACCTTCGAGGCCCTGATCCGGCTCCATCAGGAAGGCATCAAGGTCACGTTCTTGATGCAGGTGGACCTGGCGCGGAAGCCGAAGGACTTCGTCCGCCTGGCCGCCGAGGCGGGATGCACCCAGGTCTTCATCGGCATGGAGAGCGTGAATCCGGAAAACCTGAAGGTCGAGGGGAAGGGGCAGAACAAGGTCGAAGAGTACGTGGATATTATCCGCGAATGGCACGAAGCGGGTGTGACCGTCCACGCCGGGTACATTATCGGTCTTCCCTTCGATACAAAGGAGCAGCTCCCCCGCGACATCCGGTATCTCATAGATGTGATCCAGGTCGACATCGCGTCGTTCTTTATGCTGACGCCGTTGCCGGGATCACACGATCATGTGGAAATGAAGAGGCGGGGCGAGTGGATGGATCCCGATTTCAACAAGCGGGATTCTTTTCACGCCACGATCCGTCATCCCCATATGACGGCTGACGAATGGACCGAGGCATACGAGAACGCATGGGAATCCTTTTTCAGCAAGGAGAACATGACCAGGATCCTCTCCCGGTGGAGCCATAACCCCACCGCCTACTGGAACCTGATGATTAACCTGATCTGGTACAAGAACGCAGCCTTGATCGAGAAGCAGCATCCGATGGTCGCCGGCTTCTTCCGTCTCAAGGACCGGCGATCACGCCGACCCGGATTCGCCATCGACCCGTTGCCGGTCCATCTCTGGAAGCGAACGAAGGAGGTGTTCCGTCTCTTCGTGTCGTGGGCCCGTTTTCTGAAGGAAATAGAAGAGGTGTGGCTGCAGACGCGTCCGAAGAGTGAGGCGGAAAAGCGTTTTTCCGAGGAGATTCAGCGGATCCAGGGAGAGATATGGGAGACCCTGCGTATCGCCGAGTGGCACAAGGCGTACGCCGATGCCAAGGCGACCCTGCCGGCGAAGGCCAGGGCGTTGCTCGATCCATTTGATGATCTCGCCTCGAAGATCCTCATCAGCCGCAAAGATCTAGACGTCTTCCTGCGCAAATGGGGGGGTCTCCAGGCCAGGATCCTCAAGCTCCGTCGGCGCCTTGTGGCGGAAGATGCGCCCGCACGGAGATGGCTTGACCAACTGTACGATCTCCACAAACAAACCTGGCAGGGCCTGAACCTTCAGGAATGGCGGGAGGCCTACTCGAGCTTCAAGGAGAGGATTCCGTCACAGTTCGAACTCCGGTATGTGAAGTTCGATCCCTTGAACAACCAGCTCGTCTATTCCCGGGAGGACCTCCAGAGATTTTGGGCGAGGACTTCGGAACACCTCCGCGGGTGGCGATTCTGGAATATTCGACCCTGGCGGCTCACGGTCGCCTTCTTCAAAGACCTGTTCCTGACGACATCGTTTGCCCGGAGAGCCATCGCCTCTTTCCAGCGCTACCAGTAATGGATCTTGCGACCATCCCTCCCGATTCCGTCGATGCTGGGCGCGGGGTGGCCCACCCCTGCCGGGGAGACGGTTGATGGGATGTGAGGTCGTGGATGCGGCGGGGCGGCGCGTGCGCCTTCCCCGGTACCCCTCCCGGATCGTCTCACTGGTCCCGAGCATCACCGAGACCCTCTTCGCGTTGGGCCTTGAGGAGCGTCTCGTCGCTGTGACCCGTTTCTGCACCGAGCCATCGGCCGGTGTGGCGGCCAAGGCGAGGGTCGGGGGACAGAAGGATCCAGATCTCAAGAAGATTCAATCCCTCCAGCCTGACCTGGTCATCGCCAATATGGAGGAGAATCGCCGCGAGGACGTTGACGCCTTGGAGGCGATGGCGATTGCCGTCTACACGACGTACCCCCGGACGGTGGAGCAGGGCATCGCGATGGTCAGGGAGCTCGGCTCCCTGACGGGGACCGAGGGGCGGGCGAGCGCCGTCGCGGCTTCCGTGGAAGCAGTGTATCGGGAGAGCGCCGAGGAGGTCCGGGGCCGAAAACGACTGCGGGTCTTCTGTCCCATCTGGCGCAAACCGTATATGTCCATCAATCACGACACGTACGTCCACGACGTGCTCGAGACGTGCGGCGCGATCAATATCTTCGCCGATCACCCCGATCGCTACCCCAAGATCTCGCTTGCCGAGGTCGCTCAACGCGACGCCGAGGTCATCCTGCTCCCCGACGAGCCGTACCCCTTCCATCCGAGACATCTCGCGGATTTCCAGCCCTTCGAGGGATTCATCCCGGCCCTGGCGACCGGCCGTGTCCACTTTGTCGACGGCAAACTCCTCTCCTGGTACGGCCCCAGAATCGGGGAGAGTCTTCGCACGCTTCGGGCGCTCTTCTTCGGTTAGGCCTGCGATGACCACCCCCGAGCCAGAGTTCGAGCGGCTGGTCCTCGAGCATCTCGACGGCCTCTACAATCTCGCCCGGTGGCTGACCAGGAACATGGACGAAGCCCAGGACCTGGTCCAGGAGACGGCGCTCAAGGCCCTGAAGGCCCGAGATCAGTTTCGGGGGGGAACAACCCTGACGGCCTGGCTGTATAGAATATTGAGGAATAGCTTCATCGACAGGTACTGGAAGCGGCAACGGGAGCCTTCGGGTCAGGAGGGGGACCTCCCCGGGGTTCTGGGAGAACTGGAGCAGGCGCTTGAGGAGACCGAAATCGAGCACCTCCGGCCTCTGGTGGCGGCCGACATCAACCGGGCCCTGAAGGCCCTTCCGGAGCAGTGGCGGACCACCGTCCTGCTCGCGGAGGTGGACGGGCTCACCTGGGAGGAGGTCGCCGAGGTCATGGGCTGCCCGCTGGGCACGGTTCAGTCTCGCATATTCCGGGCCCGCAGAGTGCTGCGACAGCTCCTGAAGGACTACGCGCCCGAAGCCAAGGGTGAGGAATAGTGGTAACCTGTCGCGCATGTCAAGAGCACATTCCACGACTCCTTCGGGGGATTCTCTCTCCGGCCCTGGTCGCCGAGCTGGGGAGTCATCTGACAGGCTGTGAGGCCTGTCAGGTGGAGTTGGCCGAGGAGCAGGCCCTCTCCCGCCGGCTCCGGGATGTGGCCCGCTACCCATCGCCGGCGCATCTCCGGGCACGGATTACGCAGCAGCTCGAGGGGAGAACCTGGACTGGAATCCCGCGTCTGGTCACGTGGCGTTGGCTGGCCGCCTCCGCGGTGGTGCTCTTGGCGGTGGCCGCTTCAGCGCTGGTCCTGACGCGGCGGGACCCCCTGCGCACCTTTATCCCTGAAGCGACGCGCAAGCATCGCGAGATGGTGGTGCAGCATGAATTATTTGGCTTCCCCGATGTCGGTCCGGGGGGAGCGGCGGAGCTTCCCCGTCTCGTCTCGGAGCAGCTTGGCCTTCCTGTTACATCCCTTTTCTTGGGCGATTCCGATCTGATTTTTATGGGTGCCCGCCCGCTGGTCGCGGGGGACCGGAGGGGAATCGTCATCGTCTATGCCGATCACTATGGGTGGGTGAGCTCTCTCCAGTGTATCTCTGCCCCAGAGATCGAGGTCCCCAAGAGGAACACGCTGCAGGTTGAAACCTTCCACCCCTACCACACCCGGGTCGATTCTCTCCGGGTCTTGGTCTGGAAGCAGGAGGAGATGGCCTGTTTCCTGGTGGCCCGGGCGGGTGACCAGGAGCTGGCCGATCTCTTTCTGAAGGTCCGCAGGGCCATGTAGTTCAGATGTATGAGGCAGGAAAACACGGAATCGCCATGCCGGTTGCATTCCGGACCCTGGATCTTCCCGAGCCGGTTCTGCAGGGAATCGAGGCAGCCGGTTTCACCCACTGCACTCCCATCCAGGAGCTGACCCTTCCCCTGATTCTCCAGGGGAAAGATGTCGCAGGGCAGGCCCAGACCGGGACCGGGAAGACGGCGGCGTTCCTCATCGGCTGCTTCACGCGCCTCCTTCGCAGTGGCCGGGTGGCCTCACCGGGTGCCCCGAGGGCCCTCATCGTCGCCCCGACCAGAGAGCTCACAGTGCAGATTTATGAGGATGCTCGGCTTCTGGGACAGTTTACCCCCCTGAGTATCCTCGCGGTCTACGGGGGAATCGACTATCACAGGCAGCGGGAGGCCCTGCAGCAGAAGGTGGACATCGTCGTGGGGACTCCAGGCCGCCTCATCGATTATTTGAGACAGCGAGTGTGGAGCCTCAAGGGCATTGAGGTGTTGGTGGTCGACGAGGCGGACCGGATGTTTGACATGGGCTTCATCAAGGATATCCGGTTCATCCTGCGGCGCCTTCCCCCGTACCACGCCCGCCAGTCTTTCCTCTTCTCGGCGACCTTGGGCTATCGGGAAATGGAGTTGGCCTACGAGTTCATGAACAATCCCGTCAAGGTCTCTGCCACTCCAGAACAGCTCACCGTTGCCCAGGTGGAAGAGGTTCTGTACCATGTGGCCCGGGAGGAGAAGCTTCCTCTGCTCCTGGGGCTTCTGAAGCGGGAGCGGGGAGAGCGGATTCTCATCTTCACCAATACCAGGCGGGCTGCCCAGTGGCTCGCTGATCGACTCACCCTCTATGGCTACCAGAGCCAGGCCATCACCGGCGATCTCGACCAGCGGAAACGACTCAGGGTCATGAAGGCCTTCAAGGAAGGGGAACTTCCGATCCTGGTGGCGACCGACGTTGCCTCGCGTGGTCTCCATATCGAGGGGGTGACGCATGTCATCAACTACGACGTGCCCCAGGACCCGGAGGACTATGTTCATCGAATCGGCCGGACCGCCAGGGCGGGGGCGTCGGGGAAGGCCATCACCTTGGCCGACGAGGGGTTCGTCCTTGCCCTGCCGGACATCGAGACCCTGATCGGTCACAAGATCCCCGTGGAGTGGCCCGCGGAGGAACTCTTCCTCAAGACCACCTCTCCGTCCCGGGCACCTGAGCGCGGTCACCGGAGAGGGCGGCGCCATTGACCTCATCCCTCTTGAGCGTACCTTCTGGAACTCGGGAATAGTTTCGGCCACTGGTCCGTCAAAGAGGGTAGTCGGTGGCCATTTGGTCTGAGGGGCTTTCCGGAGAGGAGGTGAGACCCAACGAGGCTCACGCTTGAGGTACCCGGCAGGGGTGCCTGGTTGTACACGCGACACATGGGGATACGGCAACCCGGTTTTGCACACAGTCAGGAGGTGACTTCGATGTTCACGACACGCAGACCGTTTCTTGGGCTGCTCACGGCGCTCGCCTTCGGCCTCTCGGCCATGGCGGTGGGTTCCGCCCTGGCCCAGCAAGCCCCTCCCGCCCCTCTCAAGACGGCCACGGCGAAAGAGCTGGGGACCTTTCTCGTCGATGCCAAGGGGATGACGCTGTACGTCTTCGACAACGACAAGGAGCCCGGGAAGAGCACGTGTAACGAAGGCTGCGCAAAGGCCTGGCCGCCCTTTGCCCCCAAGGCGGGGGACCCGGCGGCGGCCGCTCCTCTGAGTGTCATCACGCGGGATGACGGTTCCAAGCAGTACGCGTACAAGGGGAAGCCGTTGTACACCTATGCCAAAGACCAGAAGACGGGCGACACTACAGGCCAGGCAGTAGGGAATCGCTGGTGGGTGGTCAAGCCGTAGCGTTCCTGCGCCTTTAGGGTGCTTTCAACCGAGGGCCCCCTCTCACGGGGGCCCTTGCTTTTTTACCTTTCCCCTCTTCCTCCCTCCTCGCGCTCTCGCCGCCGCTTCGGCATCCTCCTTGCAGCGGAAAGAGATACGAATGACCACTGCGACCCCGGTTGTCGCTGAGTTGATTGTTCATCAGGGACGTACGCACATGAGTCCGGTCCTCGAAATTCCCGAGGGTTTCTGTAGCTCCCATGGCCTCTATCAAGGCCTGGAGTGCCCCGATTGCCTCCAAACGGAGGAGACGGAGACGGAGAATCGGTCACCGATTTCTGAGCCGGTCCCGGTTGTCTGGATCGTCCGCGTGAACTCTCGCACAGCCCGGAAGCCTGACGGGCCAAAAGCCGCAGCGTAAATCCCCGTACCTCTGCAATAAACCCACTCCGGACACGCAGCCACCGACTCTGCCGAGCGAGCGCCCCCACCTTCCGTAGTCTTTGGATCTCCGTGAGAGTATGGGCTGGTGCCTGGGCGGCCCGGGAAGAAGAGGAGGGAGTTGACAGAACACGGAGGAGCTGCTAGAAAAGAAGCATAACATAATTGAAAGGGCTACGGGAGCTCGCGGAGGCGAGCTGAGAGGTCCCGGTAGTCGCGGGACGACCGTCGAACCTGATCTGGATAATGCCAGCGGAGGGAGAAGCCGGGACACGCGTAGAGTTGCGGCGCCGGAGGTACCCCTGGCGCCTTCTTTTTTCGAGAACGGCGTCTGTTTGCCTCTGAGAACAGAAGGAAAGGGCAATGGCTAGGAAGATCAAGGTAGCTCAGGTGAGTGATGTCGCGCCCGGAGAGGGGAAAATCGTTCAGGCAGATGGCGAGCAGATCGCGCTGTTTAACGTGGGTGGGAGGTTTTACGCGATCCACAACACCTGTCTCCACCGGGGCGGGCCGCTCGGGGAGGGTGAGTTGGACGAAACCACCGTCACCTGTCCCTGGCACGGCTGGCAATACGATGTGGCCACCGGGGCCAATGTCAGGAACCCGGCGGTCAAGGTTGCGAGCTTCAACGTAAAGATCGAGGGAACGGATGTCCTCGTTGAGCTGCCGTAGCGCGATGCGGGCTTCCGGCCGGACCGCGATGAGAGTCCGAGGCATCCACGTGGACATCTCTCCGTGGCTCGCGTACGCCGTGCCACACGCGGGAGATGCCTTTCCGAGAGGTGAAGCATGAAGGTGAGTGCCGAGTTTGTCGGCGCGGTCGCCCAAGTTGATCACGCCGTTACGCAGCCATTCCCGAATTCGACAAAAGTCTATGTGGAGGGTTCACGGCCCGACATCCGGGTGCCGATGCGGGAGATCACCCAGTCCGAGATGCCTGCCAGTCTTGG
>CAYSDK010000025.1:0-25008 GCA_964429865.1 uncultured bacterium | reverse complement strand
CTTTCCGCGTGACAATAGTGCGGCAGTCACTTATGATCCGGCGTAATGCGACGGTGCGGCGGGCAGGAGAGGGCGATGGGGGGCAAGCGATATCCGCGGGCGATCAAAGAGTGGCCGGAAGGGGAGCGGCCCCGCGAACGCCTTTTGAAGCATGGCGCGCAGCAGCTGACGACGGCCGAACTCCTCGGCATCCTGTGTCGCACCGGCGTCAGAGGGCAAAGCGCCGTCGATCTCGGACGGGAGCTCTTGCACACCTTTGGGGGCTTGCGGGGCCTCTCCGCCGCCGATGCACACGACCTGCGCGCCATCAAGGGGTTGGGGAGTGCCAAGATCGCAGAGCTGCAGGCGGCCCTCGAACTCGGCCGCCGCTCCCTCAGCGAGGCCAAGCAGATCAAGGGAAAGGTGGAGTCCTCACAGGATGTCCATGCCTTTCTCTTGCCAGAGATGCGCGATCTCAAGCGGGAGGTCTTTCGAGTGCTGCTCCTCAACGGCCAGAACGAGATCGTCGACGTTCGCACGGCGAGTGAAGGCTCGCTCACGGAAAGTCCGGTCTATCCTCGCGAGATCATGCAGCTGGCCAATCGCCATCATGCCGCGGCCCTCATCGTTGCCCACAACCATCCATCTGGCAATCCCAAACCGAGTGCCACCGACAAGGCGATCACCGAAGAGCTGGTCTTCGCCGGGAAGATCATGCGGGTCAAGGTCCTGGATCATGTGATCATCGGGGACGATCGCTACTTCAGCTTTGCGGATGCCGGGCTGATCGCCGAGTACGAGCGCGCGTATGACCGCCGCCGAGGAGTCCGCCATGACTGAGCAAACCGATAAGCGTCGCGCACCGCGTGCTGCCTGCGACCTGGCGGTGGAGTACGAGGTCAGGGGTGCCCGCACCCAGCAGGGGCGGATAACGAACATCGGGACTCACGGAACGCTGCTCACGACGCAGGGGCCCATTCCCCCCGTCGGGGCCGACGTGCTCCTCCGCTTCCACCTCCCCCTCAGCCACCGTCCCGTCCAGACCCTCGGCAAAGTGAAGTGGGTCACCTCAGGGAACGCCGGGATGGAGTTCCTTCATCTGGGCCGTCAGGAAAAGGACGAGATCTGGAGGTACTACGCGAGAGAGTCGGCACTGCACCGGACCCACGACGCCTGGCGTGAGGTGATAAAGCGATCGGAACCACCCGCGATCGAGCCTGAAGAGATCCAGTGATCCGTCCGGGGACGAGGCTGGCCGTCAGCCGCCTTCCCCCTCTCCGCCCCCGGGGGCCCCATAGGAGCGAATCAGCGCCCCCAGAGCTTGCTCCGCTGCCGGGGTGAGATCGAGAAATTCCACCCCGGTCTGATAGTACAGAGCCCCTTCCGGTTCGCGTCGACTTACCCGGCTGTGGATCACGCGACACCGGATGGTCATGGGCTCCGCGGCGGAGGTGGGCAGATCAAGGAAGCAGATGGCATCGACCCGGAGCATGCCCTGGTGCTCGACCAGGGCTCCTGTCACGCTGAGATCGAGCACCTCCGCCTCCTGGGGGGTCGTGATAGCCCCTGAGATGCCACGAATGCGAAAGCGGACAACCCGCCGCCTTTGAGGCTCGTTGCTCATCATTCCCCTCCAAGCGTTTGCTGGTTAGCTCAGCGTGCTGTTCCCTCGGCCGTCCAGGGTTACTGCTCAGAAGGCGTGCGACCACGATCTGCGAGCGGCAGTCTCTCCCTCATGCAAATTTGCTGCCAGCCCTGGAATTCCTCGAATCGCTAGGGGTTCAAAGGAAGGATCGGGCCAAGATCGACTTGTCCTGCTCCTCGACGTTCAAGAATCGGCACCCGGTCCAGTCTCCCAATAAGACAAATGAAAGCCTGAGAGATCGAGGAATGACGGGGAGGAACAGCCTTCCTTTGGCACACGGTTTGCTATGGAGTTGAAGGGCATGGAGAAAGCCAGAACGCCAGGCGTGGCCGCCTGTCGCCGAGGAGCCGGAGT
Organism: uncultured bacterium; assembly: GCA_964429865.1. Classification (GTDB taxonomy): domain Bacteria; phylum Methylomirabilota; class Methylomirabilia; order Methylomirabilales; family CSP1-5; genus CSP1-5. Next base: position 23,030 of record CAYSDK010000025.1, on the reverse strand, counting down.
CGTGGCGGCTCCATGGGACAGTGGAGCGCGCAAGGGCCGCCTTAGTGCGAGGGACAATGACCGTGCAAGGACTCGCGGAGAGATTTTCGCGAAGTCGCGCTGTTGCGCTGCTCCGCTACACGCTCATCATCGCCATAGCCTACCTGCTCCTGGTTGAGCACAAATTCTCGTCCCTGCCGACCAGCCTCATCGTGCTGATCGTCGCTGCCCTGGCATCGAATGTGATGATGGCCCGGTTGCCGGCGCGGATCACCGACTCCACGGCCTTCTATGCAGGGATTGTCCTGGGCGACACCCTCTGGATCACGGCGGCACTCTTGATCAGTGGGCTGTTTCACGCCGAATTCTTTTACCTCTATTTCTTTATCCTCCTCCTGGCCGCGATCGGCGAGAGTCTCGGTCTGATCGTGGTCGGCGCGGTCGTCGTCTGCACCGCGTACGTTTACGTTGTCTCGGCGACCGGCGACTCTACCCCGCTCTGGAGCTCGGGGCTGCTGATCCGCATTCCGTTCCTCTTCACAGCGGCGGCATTCTACGGCTACCTCGTCGACCGCGTGCGTCGCGAGCGGCAGCGCGCTCGCGAGGGGGCGCAGACAGTGGAGCGCCTTCGGGAAATCCAGGGGCACCTCGCTGAGCGGGCTCTAGAGATGGAACGGGCCAATCGGGAGCTGGCAAACGAAATCGCCGAGCGCAGGCGGGCAGAGGCGGCCCTGCAGGCGGCGAAGGAATATGCGGAAACCCTTATCAACAGCTCCCTGAACATGATCATCTCCGTGGACGCCGACCGGAATGTCGTCGAGTTCAACCGGGCGGCTGAAGAGGCTTTCGGGTACACCAAGGCGGAAGTCTTGGGCGAGCCCGTCGACCTGCTATACACCGGCCCATCCGAGGGCTCCCAGGTGTCCAGCGCCATCTTGAAACATGGGGGGTTCACCGGAGAGATCAGGAATAGGCGGAAAAACGGGGAGATCTTTTACTCGTATCTCTCCGCCTCGGTGGTCCGCAACGCGAACGGTGAAATTATGGGGGGGATGGGCATATCCCGGGACATCACCGAGCAGAAACGAGCGGAGGAATCCCTGCGGGAGAGCAACCGTCGCCTGGAGGAGGCGCTTGCCGAGCTCAAAGCGACGCAACAGCAAGTCCTGCAGCAGGAGCGCCTCCGCGCCCTGGGCGAGATGGCAAGCGGCATTGCCCACGACTTCAACAACGCGCTGTCACCGGTTTTGGGCTTCAGCGAGCTCTTGCTCGATCGCCCAGAAAATCTCGACGACAATGAGAAGGTGACCCGCTATCTCCGAATGATAAACACCGCCGCGCTAGACGCTGCGAACGTGGTCCGCCGGTTGCGCGAGTTTTACCGCTCTCGAGAAGAAAACGAAATCCTGCTGCCCGTCAACCTCAACCCATTGGTCGAGCAAGCCGTCAGTCTAACGCAGCCCAGGTGGAAAGACCAGGCGTTGGCGAGTGGCATCACGATCCGCGTTGAGACGGACTTAAACCAACTTCCCCTCGTCGGAGGTAACGAAGCCGAAATACGGGAAGTGTTGACCAACCTGATTTTCAACGCGGTGGACGCGATGCCCCAGGGCGGGACGATCACGCTGCGCACCCGGCCCGATGATGCCCACGTCGTCCTGGAAATCAGCGACACTGGCACCGGCATGACCGAGGAAGTCCGCCAGCGCTGCCTGGAACCATTCTTCTCTACGAAGGGCAAACGCGGGACCGGGTTGGGACTGTCGATGGTATACGGCATCATCCAGCGGCACCACGGGACGCTAGTGATCGAGAGCGAGCCGGGCGAAGGGACGGCTTTCACCATCCGGCTCCCGGTCCAGAAGGAACAGAAGGCAGGGACAAGGAGACAGGAGACAGAGGGTCCTTCGCGTCGGCTACAGATTCTCGTCGTGGATGATGAACCGCCTGTGCGCGCGGTCGTAACTGACTACCTGACCGGTGACGGGCATAGCGTTGAGTCCGCGACGAACGGATCCGAAGGACTGCAGAAGTTCCTTGGGGGCTGGTTCGATGTCGTGGTAACGGACCAAGCGATGCCCGAAATGGCCGGCGACCAACTGGCCGCCGCCATCAAACGCGTGGCCCCGAACAAACCTGTCATCCTGTTGACCGGTTTCGGCGACCTCATGATAGCCGCTGGCGAGAGGCCTGGGGGCGTCGACATCATCCTGAGCAAACCCGTGACGCTGAACGCGCTGCGGCAGGCCCTGGCGAAGCTGATGGCGGGGTAGTGCGGGATCGCGAGCGCACCACCCTCAGATGGCCTGCCGAGGGGTGCTGACCGGCCGGCCCTCGGGCAGCGTGCGCGCCTTGTCATAGCGGTCGCACGGTGGCGTGTGGAACAGTAACCCGGGCAAGGTGTCGGGGTCGGGGTAGAGGACCTGCCAGTGCCCCCCGGCGATCTCGCCCTGGAGCTGGCCGGGCGCCCACCCCGAGACTCCGAGACACGCCACCACCTGCTCGAGGCGTGCTGTCCCGGCCGCGAGGTCCCGCAGCAGGTCAGGGGTCCGGGTCACGCCCACCTTGCCCAGGCTCCAGGAGGGAGTCCATCTCCCCGGGGGGGTGTGGATAAAGGAGATTTCGCTGTCCCGGCCGACGGGGCCCCCGTACAGCACCTCAGACTCGGCGTACCGCTCGAACGTGCCGCGGTCGCGGAAGGAGAGATTCATCTGGGCCATGAGGCGGCCCAGACTCTGATGGTCCGGTTTGTTGACAATCAGGCCCGCGGACCCCTGCTGCGCGTGGTCGAACAGCAGCACAACCGAGTCCCTGAACGGCGGGGTCCTGATCTTGGCGATGAGCAGCGCCCCCGAGACCGGCGGTTTTTCCCCTCCTGTGGCACGAGACGCGGCGAGGAGGACGGAAAGGCTTCCAAGCCCCACGATGGACAGGAAGGTCCTGCGGTCCAAACGCTGTGGCATGGGGTCGCCTCCTGTGCTACACAGAACAAGTCAAGCTGCTCAGGTGAGATCGGGCCCGAGAACCAGAAAAGCGAATCGAGTCAGTGCCGCTGTCGAAGCTCTGCGATCCGCCTCCGGATGGCCGACTCCTCTGGCGACGCTGGCTCGAGCTGAAGGAGCCGCTCGTACGCGACGATCGCCTCGGCGAACCTGCCCTCCCTGTCGAAAAGGAGGGCGAGCGCCCGGTGGAGCGCAGGGTCTGCCGGGCTGAGACGGATCGCGGCCTCGTATTCGCGAATCGCGTCCCTGATCCTGCCGAGCCCCTCATAAAACTGGGCCCGCTCGCGGTGTATCGCGGGGGAAGACCCCCCCACCGCCGGGACGACTTTCGGCCTACCCGTCAGGGCCACGAGCGCGACCCCAAGGATGAGCACACAGACCCCAATCAGAAAGAAACTGATCCGCCAATCGAGCCAGAATTGCGAGAGAGGGATCCGGCGGCCGCGCGGCACCGGCGATTTGGGGGTGTTCGCCATGGTCAGGCCTCTTCCCATCGATGCGTGACTTTCCCATGCTAGAGAAGCGAACAGGCCTTGTCAATGACGTCAACCCGGAGAGTCGCCCGCAGTCGGCGTGCGACGCTCATCTTGCACGGGGCGCCCGGCCAGATTCGGGTTGCAAAACGGCGGGGAACGCGTTAGCCTCGGGCGATGGCGCCGCCCGCGCTCATCGGGGAGACGCGATGATTCAGATGTTCCATGTCTCCAAGATCTACCCCAAGGAGGTCGTGGCCGTCTCGGACATCACGCTCCACATCCAGCGGGGGGAATTCGTCTTTCTCTCCGGCCCGAGCGGCGCCGGAAAGACCACCCTGCTCCGCCTCATCTTCCGGGATGAGCTGCCGACCTCGGGCCAGATTCTCGTCAACGGCCGCAATGTCGTCCGGCTGCGGGAGAGCAAGCTGCCCGCGCTCCGCCGCAGCATCGGCGTCATCTTCCAGGATTTCAAACTCCTCATGGACCGGACCGTGTACGACAATCTTCACCTCGTCACCCGGGTGTTGGGCGTCCCCGAGGCCGTCAGCCGGCGCAAGATCGGCCGCCTGTTGAAAGAGGTCGGCCTCCTGCAGAAGGCCGACGAGATCCCCTATAAGCTCTCAGGTGGGGAACAACAGCGGGTCGCCATCGCGAGGGCCCTGATGAGCGACCCCGCCATCCTGCTGGCGGACGAGCCGACCGGCAACCTCGACCCGGACCTGGCCCTGGACGTCATGCGCCTCTTGGTCGAGGTGAACATCCGAGGGACCACGGTCGTGGTGGCGACCCACAACCGCAGGCTCGTCTCCGAGATGGGCCAGCGCGCCCTCATCCTGAAGCAGGGCCGCTTGATGGAGGAGATTCACTGACCGATGTTCTGGGAGCGGTTGCGGCATCTCCTGGATGAGACCCTCCTGAACTTCCGGCGGGGGGGCTGGGGCGTGGTCGCCTCCATCGGGGCCATCACCGTGGCCTTCCTGGTGACCGGAACCTTCCTCCTGCTCACCCTGAACTTGGGTACCGTGGTGGCGCAGTGGGCGGAGGACTTCCAGGTCATCGTCTTTCTCACCGACGCGATCACCCCCGAACAGGTGACGCTCCTCCGAAAGCGCCTCGAGGGCGAGCTGGCGGTCCGGGAGGTGACGTACGTCTCACGGGAGGAGGCCCTGGCCGACTTTCGCAGACAGATCCGGGGCCAGGAGAGCCTGCTGGAGGGGCTGAAGACCAATCCGCTGCCGGCCTCTTTTCAGCTCCGGATTCAGAAACAGCACCAGACGGCCACCGCCTTGGGCCAACTCGCCGTCTCGCTCAGGCGGATGGAAGGCATCGAAGACGTCCTGTACGGTCAGGAGTGGGTGGACCGCCTGATCAGCCTTGTCCAGGTGATGAAGATCCTCGGGATCGTGATCGGTGCCGTGTTGGGCATCGCTTCGCTCTTTATCGTGGCCAACACTATTCGGTTAGCCGTCTATGCGCGGGCGCAAGAGATCGAGATCATGCGCCTGGTCGGGGCGAGTCGGAGCTATATCCAGATCCCCCTCATCCTCGATGGCACACTCCAAGGCGGGCTGGGGGCCGCGCTCGCCTTGGGAACGCTCTACGTCTTGTTCAGGGCCACCCTGTGGCAATTGGGGGCGTCGGCCCCGCTCATCTTCTCGGGAGCAGAACTGGGCCGGTTCCTCGATGTCGAGTACCGGATGGGCATAGTCGGCGTCGGGGCACTCCTGGGGGCCGTGGGGAGTCTCGTGGCGGTTCGGCGATTTCTCAGGGCGTAAGAAGGGGGAGATGAGACACAGCCGCGTGGCCGTGCCGATCGCGCTCGCGATCCTGCTTCTCACCGGGGGCCTCCAGGCCGATGAGCAAGGAACGTTACGCGAGAAGAAACAGCGCTTGGAGAGGCTGAAGAAGGAGATCACGGAGGAGCGGAAGAAGGCCCATGAGACCGCCGCCAAGGAGGCGGCCGTCGAGGCCACCCTCAAAAGAATCCAAGAGCAACTGGACAAGAAGACGCAGGAGCTGACCACGCTGGAAACGAACCTGCGGGCCGAGGAGCGGGGGCTGCGCGAGCTCAGGCAAGAGACCACGCGCACCGAACGCCAGCTGGACGAGATTACAGAGCGGTGGGCCGGCCGGCTGCGGGCCTTGTACAAGCAGGGGCAGTACGGTGTCTTCCGCCTCCTCTTCTCTGCCGAGAGCGTCACCGACATGGTGCGCCGGATGAAGTATCTCAAGATCATCACGGCCCAGGATCGGACCCTGAGCGACCGCTACGCCGTGACGGTCACGGACCTCGGCAAGAAGCAGACGACCCTCGAGTCCCGCAAGGCTGCCCTGGAAAAGAGTCGGAGCCGCATCCGGGCGACCGAGGCGGCGATCGCCGATGAGAAGTGGCGGCAGCGGATCCTGCTGGCTCGACTCCGGGAGGAGAAGGAGGGCTACCTCACCTCGGTCCGGGAGCTCGAGACCGTTTCGGCCCGCCTGCAGGAACTGATCAACCAGCTGAGCAAGCGGGCGAAGGCGGCCCCGAAGCCGTCACTCTCTCTGCCGAGTGGCGCCTTCGCCGCCGTCAAGGGCAAGCTCCCCTGGCCCACCACCGGAGACGTGGCCTCCCGCTTTGGCCGGAACCAGAACCCCAAGTTCAACACGGCGACCTTCAACAAGGGGGTCGGCATTCGTGCCCCCCTGGGCCAGCAGATCCAGGCGGTTCATGACGGCACGGTCCTCTATGCCGACTGGTTCCGGGGCTACGGCAAGCTGATCATCATGGATCACGGCGAGGAATTCTACTCCCTCTATGCCCACGCGTCGGACCTGCTGGTCCAGGTGGGGGATGCGGTGCGGGTTGGCCAGCTGATCGGACGGGTTGGAGAGACCGGCTCCCTCGAGGGTCCCCAGCTCTATTTTGAGGTCCGCTACCGGGGCGAGCCGCAGGACCCCCTCGCCTGGCTCTCCCCCCGCCCCTGAAATTTTCCCCTGAGGGGCCATACTCCTGTGGTATAATGCTATCCTGTTTTTTGTCTCTCCGAGGGCTCATCCCAGGTACAGAGCGACATGGGCGCAGAGGAGGTCCCAATGATGGTCTCCGCGAGGTTGACAGGGCGGGTCAGGGTTGTGCTGGTCATGGCATTATTGACGGTGGTGATCGTCACCAGCGGTGTTCACCACCGGGTCGTGGCAACGGATGACGCCTACGACACGCTCAAGGTCTTCTCCGAGGTCCTCACGCTGGTGCGGCATAACTACGTCGAATCGACCGACTCCAGGGAGCTGATCTTCGGGGCGATTCGGGGCATGCTGGAGGCGTTAGACCCCCACAGCTCTTTTATGCCGCCCGATCTGTACAAGGAAATGCAGATCGAGACCCAGGGGAGCTTCGGCGGGCTCGGGATTGAGATTACGGTGCGGGAGCGCTACCTCACCGTGGTCGCCCCCATCGACGGGACCCCGGCGGACCGGGCCGGGATCGTCGCCGGCGATCGCATCATTCGCATCGACGGCGTCCCGACCAAGGACATGACGCTCGTCGACGCGGTGCGCAAGCTCCGGGGACCCAAGGGAACCCCGGTGACCATCACGATTCTCCGCGAGGGGCAGGATCCCTTTGACGTCACCGTCACCCGCGACATCATCGAAGTGCACAGCGTGCGCACGTCGGACCTCGGGGAGGGGATCGGGTACGTCCGACTGATCTCATTCCAGGAGCGGACCAGCCGGGATCTGCAGGAGGAGCTCAAGGCCCTCAGGGAGAAGGGGATGCGCGGCCTCGTCCTCGATCTGCGGAACAACCCCGGAGGGCTCCTGACGCAGGCGGTGCAGATCGCGGATCTCTTCCTGGAGAAGGGGAAGCTCATCGTCTATACGGAGGGGCGGGCAAAGAGTCAGAATCTGAGCTTTGTGGACCAACATGACAATCCCCAGGACTTCCCCATGGTGGTGTTGGTGAACAAAGGCTCCGCCAGTGCCTCCGAGATCGTCGCGGGAGCGCTCCAGGACCACCAGCGGGCGGTCGTGGTGGGGACCCAGACCTTTGGCAAGGGGACGGTGCAGACCGTGATTCCGCTGAACGATGGCTCCGGGCTCAGGCTCACCACCGCCAAATACTTCACCCCCAATAAGCGCGCCATCGACGGCGCCGGCCTCACACCGGACATCGTCGTCGAGCCTCCCAAACCACCGACGACCACCAAGAACCAGGGCCCGACAAAGGACCGGCGGCAGGAGACCATCGGCGAACAGGAGGGGGATCCGTCCCGGCCCCTCGGCCGGAGCGCCCCCGACCCTAAGGACGACCCGCAACTCGGCCGCGCCGTGGAGGTCCTCAAGGCGATCCTGATTTACGAACGGACCCCGGGAGGAAAGGTGGCGTCCGGCTAACGGGACCAGTGATGAGTGATTGGTGGTTGGTGATTGGTCACCAGCCACTGCTTTTCAGCCTATGGCGGAGCTGGTTCTGGGCATCGAGACTTCGTGTGATGAAACCGCGGCGGCGGTGCTGGAAGGCGGGCACAAGATTCGTTCCAGCATCGTGGCATCCCAGGTAAAGGTGCATGCCCCCTACGGCGGGATCGTGCCAGAGCTGGCCTCCCGCCGCCATCTGGAGACGATCGGCCCGGTCATCCGACTGGCGGTTCACGAGGCTGGCATAGAGTTCGGTGATCTCACCGGGCTCGCCGTCACGGTCGGCCCCGGCCTAGTCGGTTCTCTCCTCGTGGGGGTCTCCGCGGCCAAGGGGTTGGCCTACAGCCTCGGAAAACCTCTGGTGGCGGTCAACCACATTGAAGGGCATCTGTACGCTGGTATCCTCGACCACCCGCACCTCGAGCCTCCCTACGTGGCCCTGGTGGCGTCGGGGGGCCACACGCACCTCTACCACGCGGAAAGCCCCGGGATCCACCGCCTGCTGGGCTGTACCCGAGATGACGCGGCCGGAGAGGCCTTTGACAAGGTCGCGAAGACTCTCGGTCTCCCCTACCCCGGAGGCCCCCACATCGAGCAGGCGGCGCTGAGCGGAGATCCCAGAGCGGTCCCCCTTCCGCGGCCGATCCTCGGCCATGGATCGTTAGACTTCAGCTTCAGCGGCCTCAAGACCGCGGTGATTCACTATCTCGCCTCCTCCCCCCTGAGCCCCCAGCTGGTGGCCGACATTGCGGCCAGCTTCCAGCAGGCGGTCGTGGACGTCCTCACGCGTAACGCCATCAAGGCCGCGAAGCGCGTCAGCGCATCCCGGATCCTCTTGACCGGCGGGGTGGCATGTAACCAAACGCTCAGACAACACCTGGCGAGGAGGGCGAACAGCGAAGGTCTGGAAGTGTACTGGCCCCGGCCCGAGCTCTGCACCGACAACGCCGCCATGATCGCCGCCGCCGGGTCTTACCGCCTTCGCCGAGGCGAGGTGGCACCGCTTGACCTCAATGCTACTGCCGACCTTCCCCTCTGCTAGCGCAGCTCCGAGTGATGAGTGCTGAGTGACGAGGCACGGGCAGCACCCGGAGACGCGCTCTCCCGACGACTCAGTCCTCAGCCCTCAGCACTTTAAACTGGGTTATTGGTCGAGGCGGACCTGGATATAGGCTTTCTGTTTGAGCTCAGCCAGATATGCATTCACGCGTTGCGTGAACTTCTCGAGGAACACGCGCTGGCGAATCTGCTCGCGGGCTTCGGCAGTCGCGGTATCGCCCGCCATCCGCTCCTCGACCTTGATGATATGGAAGCCACCCGCGGTCCGGATAATGTCGCTGATGCTCCCTGGCTTGAGCGAAAAGGCGACCGTCTCTAGGGCGGGATCCATGTCTCCTTGTCGCATGACCCCCACGTCACCACCCTGCTGGGCCGCCGCGCCGTCGGAATACTCCGCGGCGACTCTCCCAAAGTCGTCCCCACCCCTGAGCCGTTTCGACGCCTCCGCAGCCCGGGTCCGGGCGCGCGCCACGTCCTCGGGGGAGGGCTCCCCGGGGATCCCGATGAAGATATGCCGGATCCGCACGGACGGGGGCTGCTGAGACTCATCGGCCCGCGTCTGGGAATACCGTGCTACCTCCTCGTCGGACACGACAATGCTGGTGCGCACCTTCCGGGTAATCAGGCGATCCACCGTGAGCTGTTCCCACACCCTGGTCCTGAACTCCTCCAGGGTGAGATTCTCCCGCGCGAGGGCCTCGCTGAACTGGGCATCGGTGGTGAGTCCATGCTCCTTCTTGATCTGTTCTATGGTCGCCGTCACCTCGGACTGCTCCACGACGACTTTTTCCTTCTTCGCCTCCTGGAGCTGCAACCGGCGAAGGATCAGGGCATCGAGGATCTGCCGCTGGGTAATCTGCATCCGGCGCGCGAGGGTGTCCTCGCCCAGCTCCTCGCGGATCCGTTGAATGAGGGGCTTCCCCTCCTTCTGGATCTCGCTCAGGGTAATCACCTCGTCGTTCACCACAGCCACCACCTTATCGACGAGGACCGCCTGCCCCGCCGCCGCCACCTGTCCCCCGAGGAGGAGCGCAGGGAACAGTATCGTTCGGTATCGGCGCATCACGACCCTCCCGCAGTTCGTCCGCATGGCTCCCGCATCTGGTCCATCAGTGCCTGGAGCCTGGCAAGACGCTCGAGCGCCGGCGCCCCCTCACACGAAAGCTCCAAGGTATCCTCCGGCACATACCGGAGCGCGCCCCCCATCGCCCGGAGCAGGACGACGACCCGCTCCGGGGGGACGGGGGGTGCTCCACCGAAGGCGATCCGCACCACCTCGCGACGGGCGTCGATCTCCCTGATGCGCAGCGACCGGGCCGCCGCCTTCAGCCTGACGACAGCCAACAGATGCTCCACCGGCGGAGGCAGCGGGCCAAACCGGTCCTGGAGCTCCCCCGCGAACTCCTCGCGCTCGGCGGAGGAGGTGACGACCGAGAGGCGCCGGTACAGGGACATCCGGACCGCGGCATCCGACACGTACGTGTCGGGAATGGATGCCGCGATGGGGAGCCGCAGGACCGGATCCACGACTTCTTCCTGCTCCGCCCCTTTGAGTTCCCGGACCGTCTCCTGGATCAGCTGACAGTAGAGGTGAAACCCCACCGCGTTGATGTGCCCGTGCTGCTCGGGCCCGAGGAGATTGCCGGCCCCCCGGATCTCCAGGTCCCTCGCGGCAATCTTGAAGCCGGATCCGAGTTCCGTCAGCTCGGCGATGACCTGCAGCCGCTTCCGGGCGCTCTCATTCAGGGCCTCCTCTCGCGGGACGAGGAGGTAGGCATGCGCGCGGAACCGGTCCCGACCGACCCGGCCCCGGAGTTGATAGAGCTGGGCCAGGCCAAAGCGATCCGCCCGATTGATGATGATGGTATTGGCCGTCGGGATGTCGAGGCCCGACTCGATGATGGCCGTCGAGCAGAGGAGTTGGTACCGCCTGGCGTAAAAGTCGCACATGACCCGCTCCAGGGCCTCCTCGGTCATCTGGCCATGGGCCACGGCGATCTTCACGTGGGGGAGGAGGCGCTTCAGGAATCGCGCCACCGCATGGATGCTCTCCACCCGGTTGTGGACGAAGAAGACCTGGCCCCCTCGGCCGATCTCTTCCTCGACGGCCCGCCGGATCACCTCGGCGTCGAAGCGGGTGACGGTGGTGCGAATGCTCAGCCGGTCCTCGGGCGGGGTCTCGATGGTAGAGACATCCCGGACCCCCAGCATTGACATGTGGAGGGTCCGGGGAATCGGGGTGGCGGTGAGCGTGAGTACATCGACCTCGGTGCGGAACTGTTTCAGCCGCTCCTTGGCGCCCACCCCAAAGCGCTGCTCTTCGTCCACGACGAGGAGCCCCAGGTCGCGGAACCGGACGTCCGTCTGCAAGAGCCGGTGGGTGCCGATGACCACATCGACGGTCCCGTCCCGCAGCCCGCGCAGGACCTTCTGCTGTTCCCCCCGGGTGCGGAACCGGGAGAACATCTCCACCACGATCGGAAAGGGAGCAAAGCGATCCGAGAACGACTGGAAGTGCTGCAGCGCTAACAGGGTCGTGGGAACAAGGACGGCAACCTGCGTGCCGTCCATCACCGCTTTGAACGCGGCCCGCATGGCCACCTCGGTCTTTCCGTAGCCGACATCGCCGCAGATGAGACGGTCCATGGGCTGCGGCCGCTCCATATCGGCCTTGACGGCCTGGATGGCCGTGACTTGATCCGGTGTCTCGTCGAAGGGAAAGGCCGCTTCGAACTCCCGCTGCCAGGGGGTATCGGCAGCAAAGGCATGACCTGCGGCCACCTGCCGGGCGGCGTAGAGCCGGAGCAGCTCCCCCGCCATCTCGCGAATGGAGGCCCGCACCCGTTCCTTCGCCCGGGCCCACGCCGTCGACCCCAAACGATCGAGGGGGGGGCCGCCTGCGGCGCCGTCGGCACCGGCATAGTGCTGAACGAGGTGCAGCTTGTCCACCGGCACGTACAGCTTATCGCCACCCGCATATTCCAGGAGAAGGTAATCTCCCTCCACCTCGCCCGTGGTCAGCCGCCGCAGGCCGTGAAACCGGCCCATGCCGTGATCCACGTGCACCACCACCTCGCCTGGCTTCACATCCTCGAATCCCGCGAAGGGTTTGCCCTCGCGGATCTTCGTCCGGCGGACCGCAACCGCCCGGCGCGGGCCAAAGATCTCGGCCTCCGTGAGATACGTCTGTCTGAGCGGCGCAAAGTGAAAGCCGGCGCTGAGTCCGCCTTCCCGGATCTGGATCCGTCCGGCGACGGGCGGCCCCTCAGTCACGCTCGCCCCGAGGTCGTGCTGGCGGAGGACCTCTACGAGTCGCTCGGCCTGGGCCCGTCCCTTGGCCACGAGGGTGATGGCGCGTCCCTCCCGACGCCAGAGGCCGAGATCGCGCACCAGGGGGTCGAACCGGCCCTGGTAGGACGGGATCTGCGCGGTCTCAAAGACGAGCGGCGCGCCCTCGTGCCCCGGGGCCGGTCCAAACGGATGCAGATTGATCCGGGGCCGGGACCCTAGCGCCGCGTGAATCTCGGTCCACTGCAGGTGGGTCGCCGTGAGCAACGGAAGTCCTTCCGACTGATGTCGCGCGTGCTCCTCTGTGAGCAGCCTGCCCATCATCCCACCCGCAGCCGTGAGCTGATCCGGATCGTCCCAGACGAGAATCGTCCCCGGGGCAAAATACTCCCACAGAGGCACCGGTCGTCGATAGAAGTAGGGGAGATACCGCTCGAGCCCCGGCCCGAGCCTCCCCCCCTCGACCGCCTCCCGCAGGAGCGGAGTGTCCTTCTCCATCGTCCGCTCCTGGGCAAGCCCTCGAGCCTCCTGGCTCAAGAGAATTTCCGAAAGAGGAAGGACGGTCACCCCGTCAGGCCGTCGGGGGTCCGACCCCTCGACGCGCTCGGGGCCAGACAGCGAGCGTTGCGTCCCGACATCAAAGGCCCGGATCGACTCGATCTCGTCCCCAAAGAACTCAATGCGGACCGGATGCGAGAGATGGGAAAGGCCAATGTCCAGGATCCCTCCCCGGCGGCTGTACTCGCCCGCCTGCTCAACCTGGGGGACCGACCGATAGCCGCCGATCTCGAGCACCTCGACCACCTGCTCGGGAGGGACGATCCGGTGGGGATAGAGGTGCAGGGTGGCTCCATCGAGCGCGTCGGGGGGAAGGAGGCGACGAAAGAGGGCGTGGAGGGGTAGGACGAGCGCCTTCAGCGCCTCGTCCCGCAGTTCGCGGAGACGCTGCATCCGCTCTGCGCGGACTTCGAGGGGGGGCGAGACCGGTTGAAATGGGGGGACCTCGGGCTCGGGAAAGAGGTGCACGTGGTCTCGATCGAGGAAGAAGCGAAGATCCGCCGTGAGCTCCTCGGCCTCCCTGAGCGTCGTCGTCACCACCACCAGTGGACGCCTCAGTGCCCGGGCCACCTCCGCCACCACCAGCGTGCGGGCGCCCCCCCACAGGCCGCACAGGCTGAGCGCGCCGCCGTCTCCCGCCAGATCCGGCAGCCCCTCCTGAAGCCCAGGCACCTGGACATCAGCAAGTCGTCCGGTGATCATCCCTTACCTTCCCGGATGCGGCGGAGGAGCTGGCTGCTCGACGCCCCCTCCACATAGGGGAGGGTGCAGACGCGCCCCCCCCGACCTTCGACAATCTGTCGGCCGACCACCTGATCCACCGACCAATCCCCCCCCTTCACCAGGAGGTCCGGCTCGAGCGCCCGAATCAGCTTCTCCGGGTCGAGCTCTTCAAAGATGAGAACATAATCGACCGCGGCCAGGGCGGCGATCACCTCGGATCGCTCCGCGTGAGACATCACGGGTCGATCCGGCCCTTTCAGCGCGCGGACCGAGGCATCACTGTTGATGGCGACCACGAGCACATCCCCCAAGCCCTTGGCCTGATCCAGGTACCGGACGTGACCGTGGTGCAGCAGGTCAAAGCACCCGTTGGTGAAGACCACCCGCTTCCCCTGCCGCCGGAGGTCGCGCACGATGGGCACGAGCTCCTCGAGCACCTTGAGCTTTCCCCTATACCCCGCCGGCATTTCGCCCTCGGTCACTCGCCGCTCCAAGAATCCGATACACCCCGAAAGAAGCACGGACGCACGTCGCTTGTAGCTAGTTTACCAGAGCGCGGGAGGGATGAAGGTACCAAAAAACCCCGGGCGGGTCAATCTCGGCGACCGAGTCACTTCGAAGCGCTGGACTTGCGGTCGGGGGCCAGCTCCCCCGGCAGTTCGAGCAGGCGACGGAAGATGCCGAACATCCCTCGTCCGAGGGACTCCTCGGGCACGGGAGCGACCTCGGGCTCATCCAGCGGCCCCTCGACCTTGATGGCGACCACGAGCACACTCCGCTCCTTCCCGAACAGGAGGCGGCCGAGGACAGGGATCCTGCTCAGCTTCATGGCATTGATCACCCTATCCACCGTGCGCAGCGGCTGCACCGCGAGGAGCATATCGACTTCTTTGCGCCCCAGGTCGATGGTGCCGACGCCGCCGATCTTGATCGTGTCCGAGACGAACGTGAGATTCCGGGTCTCCAAGACCCCCTGCTTCAGCTCGAAGCTCGCCCTGAGGGAATCGTAGGGGACCCCTTTCACAGGGTCCGGGGTCAGATTAAGGATCCGCAGGATGTTGGCCACGACGGTGAAACCCAGCATCTTCCCATCCTTCAAGGCCAGCTTGAGCTGCCCCCGCAGGGACTGCTTGAGCTCTTCCCAGCGGCTCCCTCCGGCCGTCACGGTTCCCCAAAGGTTCGTCTCCCCGGTGACACTCCGCTTGTCCTTCTCGCTTCGGACAAAGACCCGCTCTCCCCTGGCCTCATCGAGAAGGAGATCGAAGGCCCACCGCCACCCCTTCCCCTGCCCTCGCGATGCGATCCCCGAGACGTTGACCTTTCCCCCGGCCCAGCTCCCCTCAAGGGCCGGGATGTGAATCTTTTGGTCGTCGAAGTTCATTTGCCCCGCAATTCTCTGAAAGGGCTCCGGGTGGTCGAACAGACGGAAACCACCTCCTGCCATCTTGATCCACCCGGCATATCGGGGCGCTTTCCACAACCCCGAGGCCTTCACGTCGAACTCTCCGGTTCCCGTCCCGCCCCCGATGATCCCCGGGTAGTACAGGGCGAGGGCCAGAGGAATTTTGCCGTCCACGCCGACATCCACCGCTCCTCCAAACGCGATGCGGCCCCGCGCGTTCAGCCACCCCGTCTTCCCGGTGACGGCGAGGGAGGAAATGGTCAAGGTCTCCTCGCGGAGATGGATGCGAAGTGGCTCAGTCATCTGAAAGGTGTGGCCGCGGATCCTGATGGAGGGGGCATGAAGGTTGAGAGCGAGCTTCGTGAGACGGTGTGGGGCGAGATCCCCGCCCGCTGCAACAGTCCCCGACCCGGTGCCTGTCCCCCCCTGAAGGAGAGGGGAACCGGTAAGGGCAAAGAGAGGCGCCATCTCCGCCTCCGTCATGCTGACTTGCACCTCGTACGGGTAGGGAGAAATGGCCTGCAAGCTTCCCGAGATCGAGGTGCCCTGATTGGGGAGCGCCAGATCAGCCGTCATCTTTTGATCCTGCAGCAGAACGCGACCCCGACCGGCCCCGAGAGGGACCGTGCCGTACCGGAGGGCCGTGAGATGGTAGTCGCCCCGAATCGTGGGATTATCAATGCGCCCCTCTCCCTGCATCTCAAACTGCATTCTGCCGGTGAGCTCCGTGCCCGTGAGGAGGCGAAAGCCCTCCAGAGAAAGGCGCGGTGCGGCCAGGCGGAAGCTCACCCCAAGCTCCCCAAAGCGGAGAACGCCGCTCCCGCTCACCTGCTCGGCCCCCCGCAGGAGCCGCACCCCATTAAACCGGAAACGGTCCGGCTCAAGCTTTAGATCCGCCTCAACCGTCTGCCAAGGCTCCCCCCAGAGGACCGCATCCTTGACGAGAACGCGCCCCAGGCCCTCGAGCTGCGCAGGAACACCCGCGACACTGCCGTCGAGACTCAGCTGGCCCGTCACGGGGATCTCCCCTCGAACAAAGATGGACAGGAAATCCCGAAGGGCTCCATGCACCTGTCCCTCCGCCTCGATCCGGAGATCCTGTTCGAGGTCGAGGGCCTTCTCTTCCTCGGGCAGCGTCATGCGTAGCCGGATGATGCCGATACTTTTTCCCCGGGTCACGACGAGATGAGGCGATGTGAGCATCCGCTCCGCCACGGTGACCGCTCCCCGGATCCGGTGGAGGTCTACCCCAAGAAGACGGGGTGCGTCCCAGGTGAGGGTCCCTCGAAAGGTGGGGGCACCGAAGGATCCTGTCACCTGCCCCGCCACCTCTCCTTTTCCTCCGACATCCCTCGCCCCGAGGAGATGACCGATGAGATCCACGCGGGGGGCCTTTCCCGACACCTCAAGGTGTAACTCCTTTCCTAGTGATCCCTGCATGACCAACCGGTTGGGGGGAAGATCCACCTGAAGGCGCTCGAGCGACAGGCGCCCTCCGTGTGCCTTCACATACCCCTCGACCGTTCCACCACCGCCGAGCTGACCGCGGCGCCTGAGCGACGTGACCCGAAAGGTCGCCTGACCCGTCATCCCGGCGGCCGTCAGCCCGCGGCCCGCCGCAAGGCCCTCCAGCGTAACCTTTCCGGTCACGGGGAGCCGTCCCAGACCAGGCACCCTGAACAGCTTGAGATCGAGCCCCCGCCCCCGGATCTGGGCGTCGTAGCTCAAGTTCTTCCACCTGAGTTCGAACCCCCCCGACAGGTCGCTGGGGACGGCAAGGAACCTCACGCCCTGACTTCGAATCCCCTCTCGGTCGGCAAGAAGCGTGATCCCGATGTCGGGCCAGGGCCCACCCTCGAGATGGGCGACACCCTGGAACCGGGGGTCCTCGGGTGACCCGGTCAGTTGACCCGCCAGTTGAATGGTTCCGGGGGAAGGGAAATGCAATGAGAAGGGAAGTTGACCGCCAACATCCAGTGCCAGGCGCGGCGCTCTGAAGACGTCTCGGACTCGCCCAATGGCTCCGAGGGCACCACTCTCCAGACTGACCCCCGAGGTAACGACCAGGTCATGCTCCTCCAAGACCAGGGTCGCCTGTAGAGGTCCCCATCGAACCGCTTCCTCGGAAAGACGGAGCACCCCCTCGGCGATCCGGAGGTCACCACGGATCTCTCCGTTCTCGCGCCAGAGATCGACATGGAGGCCCTCGGCGCTCCAGATTCGGCCTTCGCGCCCCGCGGTCAATTGCCCCTGCCGGATCTCGAGACGATCCACCGGCAAAGCAAGGAGGTATTGGATCCTCGAGGCGACCTCAGACCTGCCTGGCATTGAAGGAGGTCCTTCGGGAAAATCGATCACGGGGCGCAGCAGGATCACGGTCCTCACGACCAACTCTCGTCCGAGGAGGCGGCGAAGATCCGGGTACAACCGGACCCGGTCGACCTGAACGTCTGCCGCACCCCCGGGACCCGTGACAGTGACCTGACGCAGCTCGAGAAAGTTGAGGAAAGGGGATAGCGCGATCGTCCCGACCCGGACCTGGCGCTCGAGCTCGTGGCTGAGGGCCCCCTCGACTCGGGGCCGAAGGAGCTGTTGCACCTTCTCGGTCGAGAGGGCGAGATGAAGCCCGGCGTCAGCGAGCGTGAGAAAGAGGAGTAGGTGGAAGAGAAGGCGCGCGGCGATCTGGAGTCCACCTCTCACACGACGCCCCCCAGTAAACGCATATCTTCTCCCCTGCATACATATCCCCTGCGTACATAAACTTAGACTAAATTGAGGATTCGAAGTTCGGAGGGGTAACGTGCAAAAATCGGTCCGTGACGGTGGGGGGTCTTTCAGCTGAGCAGATCAGAAGGGAAAGCCTGAGATCAGTCGAAGGGGGGACCCTGAGCGCAGTCGAAGGGAACCCTGAGGGTCCTCGAAGGGGCAATCACCGTGCCTGTTCTTGAACTGCATCCTGGCCCCCACGGACGCCGGAGCGGATGAGACCGCGGAGTACCCAGCTGCGCTCCGCTCCTCGGAGGAGGCTTGAGAGATCCTCATAAACAGTCGGATCCTTAAGAAGGGCCCCCACTGTCCCCTCGCCCTCCGCCAGGCCCCCGGCGATCCGCCTGAGATCGGCGACGAACGCTCGAAGGTCCTGGAGAATCTGGGCACCGGCCGGATCGGAGAGCAGGGCCCCCAAGAGCCCGTCTCCGGCCTGCAGGCGGTCCACCACCCGCTCGAGCCCTGCCACAGTTCCCCGGAGCCTCCCGATCACGTCCTTCCCACCCTCCTCAAAGATCAGGGCGTGCAGAAGCCCATCCCCCTTCTCTATCTCCTGGCTGAGCGTGCGCAGACTCTTGGCGAGCTGGCCCAGGTCCCGAATCAGCTCCCCCCCGGCCTCATCGGAGAGGATCTTCTTGATGGATTGGGTGGCATCTGCCAGACCGTCCAGGATCTGCCCTCCCTGGGACATGAGACGGGCGAAATCGATCGGCTCGGCGACGTCAAGCATCGCCCCCGGCTCGAGGATCTTTGAGCTCTCGCTGCCCACGGTGACATCAAAGACCTTGTCCCCGACAAGTCCAATGGTCCCGATGGTCGCCACCGAGTCTTCGCGGATGCGGGCCTGGAAGCTCCGGTCGATGGAGACCTCGACATGGATGCGCCGGTCGGCGACATCCGGACTCAAGCCGATCCGCCGCACCGTACCTACGGAGAGTCCCGCCAGGCGGACGGGGGCCCCCACGACCAAGCCCTGCACATCGCGAAAGGCGGCCCGCAGCGGGTACTGCGCCTCGAAGACGCGGGTCTGAATCCCGATAGTCAGGACGAAGGCCACAAAGAGCAGGAGGAGCACCAGGACGAAGATCCCGACCCGAAACTTGATCAGCAGCTCCCGATCCCGCATCACTCTGTCCCCGCTAGTAGGCTAGCAGGCTAGGACGCTAGGACGCCAGCAGCCCAACAGTATCTTGCGAGTTGTGGCGTTCCGCATTCGAGCTTACCAGCATACCAGCATTCCAGCCCCTGACGGCTTCTGTTAGAGGTGGCCAGCCAAAAACTCCTGAACGACCGGGTGCTCGGCCTGTGCGATCTCTGCCGGCGTGCCGGTGTCGGCGATCCGCCCGTCGGAGAGCAGGGCAACCCGGTCCGAGATCCGAAGCGCGCTCTGAATATCGTGGGTGACCACCACCGAGGTCACCTGCAGCTTCGCCCGGAGAGCGGTGATCAATTCATTGATCTTGTCCACATTGCGGGGGTCGAGGCCCGTCGTCGGTTCGTCATAGAGGACGATCCGCGGCGTCAGGGCGACCGCCCGGGCCAACCCGACCCGTTTCCGCATGCCTCCCGAGAGCTCCGATGGAAGCTTCTCCTCCACCCCGGCCATTCCCACGAGCGCCAGCACCTCCCGCACCCGATCCCGCACCTCGCCCTTTGTCATCCGGGTGTGCTCCCGCAGTGGGAACGCGACATTCTCCATCACGCTCATAGAGTCGAAGAGGGCCGCCCCCTGAAAAAGCATGCCGACCTTCCGCCGCACCTTCAGGAGGTCCTCCTCTTGCAGCGGGACGATGTCCTCGCCTTCGACCAGGATCTGGCCTGCATCCGGCTTCAGGAGTCCGATAATGAGCTTCAAGAGGACGCTCTTGCCGGTTCCGCTCCCCCCCAAGATGGTCAGGATCTCGCCCGCCTCGATCGTCAGATCCAAGCCCTGGAGGACCTGGTTGCTGTTGAAGGTCTTGTAGAGCTTATGAAGATCAATGGCACTGGCCATCACGCGAGCATCTCCAGCCACCAGAAGAACTTCGTCAGAAAGAAATCGGAGATCAGGATCAGGATGGCCGAGGTCACCACCGTGGCGGTCGTGGCCCGCCCGATCCCCTCGGTCCCCCCCGAGACCTCCAGGCCATTGTAACAACCGACGATCCCGATGAGAAATCCGAAGACGACCGTCTTGCCCAGGCCACTCAACAGATCGGCCAACCGCAGATTTCGCCAGATGGTGCTCAGATACAGTTGGGATTCCACATGAAATTCGTACCGGGAGATGACCATGCCTCCCAGGATCCCCAGCGCGTCCGCCAGGACGGTGAGCAACGGCAGAACCAGCATGATGCTCACGACGCGGGGGACCACCAGCTTCTTGATGTGATTGGCCCCCAAGGCCCGCATGGCGTCGATCTGTTCGGTCACCTTCATGGCCCCGAGCTCGGCGGTGATCCCCGATCCCACCCGTCCTCCCACGAGGAGGGCGGTAAGCACCGGCCCAAGCTCCCGCACCATCGACAGAGAGACCACGATCCCCACATAGGCCTTGGCGCCGAACCGGGCCAGCCCGTAGCTGGTCTGCAGGGCCATGACGAGCCCGGTAAAGACCGCCGCAATGCCGCAGATCGAGATCGACTTGACCCCGACGTGGTCCATCTGCTGGACCAGGGCCCGAAGCTCGTACGGGGGTCTGACGGCCTGGTAGAAGGTCCGTCCGGAAAGCAAGGCGACATCCCCGAGCTGTTGGAGCAGCTCGGTGACCCTGCCGCCGAGCACTAGGAAGAGCCCCCGTGTGGACTCAGCACCCCTCATGGCTTGTCCGAGAAAAACTGCCACCCGGTGAGGAGGGCGTCAAAGTCCGCGCCCCGGGCCTCGAAGGTCGCAGGTGGCGCAACGAAGAGGAGATCGTAGAGACACCCCTTTTGGCGGATCACGACACTCCGCACCTGGACGGGTACCCCTTCTACCTTCCCCCTGACCACCGTCTCGAGCCCTGCCACCCCGTTCAGCATGACAGGCCCCTGTCGCAGCCACTCGACCTGCCGGAGCCCGAAGAACACGTGCCGGGCCACGGCGGACAGGGGACCTCTTTCCTGCTCCGGGCAACTGGCCGAGACCGCCATGCTGGCATCAGCGCCTGTGTGCCGAAGGGCCAGGTCCGCCCCTGGCGATTGCGTGACCCGCCACCCGCTTCGAGGGAGGTCGACGCGGAAACCCTTCGCCGCGTCCACGTACACACCATCCACGACTCTTCCGGAGGGGGCGGCACACCCGGTCAGGAGCCCGCCAATGAAAGCCATTCGAGTGACGGCAGCGCTCAAACCGGGACGAGACCGGATCATCCGGGGATCTCAATGGCGTCCGTCAACGCGTGACTCACCCGCATCCCCGTCATGATTCCTCGCGGGGGACCTCCGACCCTTCCGACACGTCAATGTGCCCGGCCAAGCGCTCGAGCTGCCGCTCGCTCTCCCTGAGCCGCCGCCTCGCCCTCAGCATCTGGGGCAGGCTCATGAGGGCGGCCAGCAACGCCCCCACACCCAGGGAGATCAGGATCACAACGACCACTGAGCTCTGGAAGGTCCACACGAGGAAGCGGATATTGACCTCCTGAGCATTCTGCACGGCAAAGATGGCAACGAGGGTGGCCAGCAGGAGGGCGATAATGACGTAGAATTGGGCCATGGGAGGGCTCTCCCCCTCTGCGATCGCCGGCGTCAGAATGATCAGGATCGTTTGTATGCTATCGGAAAAGCGGGACAGCGTCAAGGTCGCTACTGGCGCAGGCGAGGGCCATCTCCCTGATCGGAAGGCTCAGCCTGTACGGAGCTTGGGGTCGAGCGCATCCCGGAGGGAATCGCCGAAGAGATTGAAGCCAAAGACGCTGGCGCTGATCGCCAGCCCGGGGAAGATGGCCATCCAGGGGGCCCGTTCGGCGAACTCCACCGCGGCCCCCCGCAGCATGAGGCCCCAGGCCGGGGTGGGCTCGGCCACCCCAAGACCCAGGAAGCTCAAGGAGGCCTCGAGGAGAATGGCCTGACCCAGGAAGGCGGTGACCAGGATCAGATACGGGGCCATGACGTTGGGAAGCATGTGGCGGAAGATGATCCGCGCATGACTGAATCCCATCGCCCGGGCCGCCGTGACATACGGCGTCTCGCGGATCGCCAGGGCGCTGGCACGCGTGACCAGGGCACAGCGCGGGATCATAGGGATGGTGATGGCGAGGATGACGTTCACGATCCCGGTCCCGAGGATGGACACCACGGCGAGGGCCAGGATGATGAGGGGGAAGGAGAGGAGGATGTCCATGAGCCGCTGGATCAGCAGATCGACGCGGCCGCCGAAGTAGGCGCTGGCCACGCCGATGATGGCCCCCAGCGTCGAGCCGAAGAAGGCGGAGGTGAACCCGATGAGGAGCGCGGTCCGCGAGCCGTAGATGATCCGAGAGAGGATGTCGCGGCCGAAGGTGTCGGTTCCCAGCCAGAATTGCGAGCCGGGGCGCTGAAACATGAGGCTATAATTCGTCGCCCAGGGGTCAGCGGGGGCGATGATGTCAGCCAGCAGGGCCGCGAGCGCCATTCCCAGGACGATCACTGCCCCGGCGGCGCCGAGCGGCCGCTGCTGGGCAAAGCGAAGAGAGATCCGGAGCCATCCCGGCAGGCTCACCCTCGCACCCGTGACCTCCGTTGCCGCACCCACAGGCTCCGGCATCTTCCCCTCCTACTGATAGCGGATCCTCGGGTCGAGCCAGGCGTACACCAGATCCATGACGAAGTTCACCACGATAAAGGTGAACGAGACCAGGAGGACGAGCGCCTGGGTCATCGTGTAGTCGCGCCGCGTGACGGCCTCCACGAAGAGCATCCCGATCCCGTTGAGATTAAAAACCTGCTCGGTGACGACCAGCCCTCCGATCAGGAAGGCGAACTCGAGGCCGATGACCGTAACGACCGGCAGCATGGCGTTTTTCAGGGCGTGGCGGGTGAGGATCAGTTTTTCCCAGAGGCCCTTGGCCCTGGCGGTGCGGATGTAGTCCTCGCGCAGGACCTCCAGGACCGCGGACCGGGTCATCCGCGTGGCGACGGCGGAATAGCGGTAGCCGACCGCGAGGGCCGGCCAGATGAGCTGCGACAGATTCGCCCACGGATCGACCCAGATCGGGGTAAAGAACATCGGCGGGAGCCAACGGAAGAAGATCAGCATGCCCAGGATCATCAAGATGCCGAGCCAGAACGATGGCATCGCCAATCCGGCAATACTAAAGACGCGGACCACGTAGTCCACCCAGGTATCCTGCCGTAACGCCGCGATCGTTCCCAGGGGAATCGACAGGAGAACGGCCACGATGGTGGCCATGATGGCAAGCTGCAGGCTCAACTGGAGGCGAAT
>CAYSDK010000024.1:22996-25056 GCA_964429865.1 uncultured bacterium | reverse complement strand
GCGCTGAAGCGGATTATCCTGACCGCCTCGGGGGGAGCGCTGCGGCAGGTCCCGAAGGAGCGGCTGGCCTCCGTCACCCCCGAGGAGGCCCTGAACCATCCGGTCTGGAGCATGGGGAAGAAGATCACCATCGACTCGGCGACGCTGATGAACAAAGGGCTCGAGGTGATCGAGGCGCGATGGCTGTTTGACATCGACGCACAGCAGGTGGACGTGATCCTGCACCCCCAGTCGATCGTGCACTCCCTCATCGAGTATGTGGACGGGTCGGTCCTGGCCCAGCTCGCCCCGCCCGATATGCGCCTTCCCATCCTGTATGCCTTGAGCTACCCGGCCCGCCTCAAGAACGCCTTCCCGACCCTCGATCTGGTCCAGGTGGCCTCCCTGACCTTCGAGCCGGTCGATCGGGAACGGTTTCCGTGTCTCGGATACGCGTATGAGGCGGTCGCGGTGGGAGGGACGGCACCGGCCGTCTTGAACGCCGCCAATGAGGTGGCGGTCGAGCTGTTTCTCGGTCGGCAGATCAGCTTTGGCGAAATCCCCGAGGTGATCGAGGCGAGCCTGCGCGGACACCGGCCGGGGGACGGGGACAGTCTGGACGAGATCCTGGCGGCGGATCGGGAAGTCCGCGAGCAGATCGCCCGCACATACCGGGCCAGGGTGAGGCCGGTGTCATGACGGTCGAAACTATCGTCTCCTTCATCGTCGTCCTGGGGCTCCTGATCTTCGTCCACGAGGTGGGACACTTTCTGGTCGCCAAGCGGGCCGGCGTCGGGGTGCTCAAGTTTTCCCTCGGGTTCGGTCGCCGCCTCTTCGGTTTCCGGCGGGGAGAGACCGAGTACCTGGTGTCCGCCATCCCGCTCGGCGGCTATGTGAAGATGGTCGGCGAGGATCCACGCGAGGTCGTGGTGGACGCCACCGGTCAAGCCTTCGATGGCGCGGGCCAACCCCTGGATCTTCAGAAGTCCTTCGCCCACAAGTCGGTGTGGGCGCGGATCGCCATCGTCCTGGCCGGGCCCGGGGCCAATTACCTCCTGGGCTTTCTCCTCTTCTGGGTTGCTGCGGTGTTTGTCGGAAGCCCATCGATGGAAGCGATTGTCGGCGAAGTGGAGGAGGATGCCCCTGCGGCGCGTGTCGGGTTGCACCCTAAGGATAAGATTGTCGCCGTCGACGGGGAAGCGGTATCCAGCTGGAGCGATCTCATCCTGAGGATCAACGACGCCTCAGGGCGGGCGGTGGCATTACACGTCAAGAGAGGGAAAGAGGATGTCAACGTGACGATCACGCCCCGGAGAAGGGACGTGACCACGACAGTGATTCCTCCCACGATCGGGCGTGTCGCACCTGACTTTCCTGCAGCCGAGGCAGGATTGCGTCCCGGTGACAGGATCATCGCGGTGAATGGCGACCCCATAGACTCCTGGCAACAGCTCTCTTTGAAGATCCGGGTGCGCCCCGGGCGCGCGGTGACATTGACGGTTGAGCGGGACGGAGAGCAGTTTGAAGCAATCGTCACCCCGCGTCTGAGTCCAGCCCCAGAGAAGGAGGCACAGGGCCAGCAGGTGGGCCTCATTGGCATCGAGGCGGTCAGTGAATATGAACAGCGAAGGGTGGGGCTCTGGGACGCAGGAATCTCCCCCATCCTTACCCACATGGATCCTTTCTCCGCTCTGGTTCACGCTGGAAATCAAACGGCAGGCTGGACGGTCACGATAGTCTGGGCCTTGTGGAAAATCGTGCAGGGTGAGATCTCACCGCGGACGCTTGGCGGGCCGATCCTGATGGCACAGATGACCGGCGAGGCAGCCCAGCAAGGATTGCTCTATCTGATTTTCTTGACCGCGGTCCTTTCCATCAACCTGGGGCTTCTGAATCTCCTCCCCATCCCCATCCTGGACGGCGGCCACCTCGCTTTCTTTGGCATCGAATTGCTCCGCGGCAGGCCGATCAGTGTGAAGAAGCGAGAGATGGCGCAGCGGGTGGGACTGGTCCTCTTGGTGGGCTTGATGATCTTCGCCTTCTATAATGACATCTTTCGATTGCTCGGACGGCCCTAATAA
>CAYSDK010000024.1:14933-22896 GCA_964429865.1 uncultured bacterium | reverse complement strand
CATGAAAGCACGGCGGAAGACGCGGCAGATCCAGGTGGGCGCGCTCAAGATTGGCGGGGACGCGCCGGTCTCGGTCCAGTCCATGACCAAGACCGACACCCGCAACGTCGAGGCCACCGTCGATCAGATCTGGGCCCTGGAGGCGGCGGGCTGTGAGCTGGTCCGGTTGGCCGTCCCGGATGAGGAGGCCGCGGCAGTCCTCAGCACAATCCGCGCCCAGATCCGCATCCCCCTCATTGCTGACATCCACTTCAACTACCGGCTGGCACTCCAGGCGCTCGAGCAAGGGGTAGATGGCCTGCGCCTCAATCCGGGCAATATCGGCGGGCGCTGGAAGGTGGAAGAGGTGGTGCGGGCGGCGCGAGAGCGCCAGATCCCGATCCGCATCGGCGTCAACGCCGGCTCGCTGGAGAAGGAGCTGCTGGCGAAGCACGGCAAGCCCACGCCCGAGGCGATGGTGGAGAGCGCGTTGAAACACATCCGGATCCTGGAGGACCTCGATTATCCCGAGATCAAGGTCTCCCTGAAGGCGTCGCACCCCGCCATGATGATTGCCGCCTACCGTCTCCTGGCGGAGCAGGTGGACTACCCCTTCCACCTGGGGGTGACCGAGGCCGGGACCGCCTTCCCGGGCACGGTGAAGTCGGCGGTGGGGATGGGGGCGCTGCTCGCTGATGGCATCGGCGATACCATCCGGGTCTCCCTGACCGAGGACTGCGTCGAAGAGATCAAGGTCGGCTTCGAGATCCTGAAGGCGCTGGAGCTGAGGGAGCGGGGGCTCAACATCATCGCCTGCCCCTCCTGCGGCCGGGTCGAGATCGATCTCATGGGGCTCACCAAGGAGGTGGAGCGGCGGCTGGCGGCGCTCGGCCTGAAGAAGGCGATGAATGTGGCGGTGATGGGGTGCGCCGTCAACGGCCCGGGCGAGGCGCGGGGGGCAGATATCGGGATCGCCGGCGGCAACGGGGTCGGCATCCTCATCAAGAAGGGGCAGATCATCCGCAAGGTGAAGGAGGCGGAGATGGCCGACGCCCTTGTGGAGGAGATCCTGAAGATGGCGGAGTCCGGCGAAGCGGAAGACGCCTCCCCCGGGGCCGGGAATCTCCTCACCATCCTTCCCAAGGAGTGAGTCTCGCCTTTTGTCTCACCATACCGTGCGGTGGAGTCGCCTGCTCATCCCCACGCTGAGAGAGGATCCCGCCGAGGCCGAGGCGGTGAGCCACCGGCTCATGATCCGCGGCGGCCTGATCCGCGCCCTCGCCGCCGGGATCTATTGCTACCTCCCCCTGGGCCAGCGGGTCCTGGATAAGATCAGCACCATCATCCGGGAAGAGATGAACCGGATCGGGGGGCAGGAGTTCACCCTGCCCGCGCTCCACCCCGCCGAGCTCTGGCAGCAGACCGGTCGGTGGACCGAGATCGGCGAGGAGATGTTCCGCCTGAAGGACCGGGGAAAGCGGGACATGTGCCTCGGGATGACCCACGAGGAGATCATCACCTGGCTGGCCGCGAAAGAGATCCGCTCGTACCGAAATCTCCCCCAGATCTGGTACCAGATCCAGGTCAAGTTCCGGGACGAGGCCCGGCCCAAGAGCGGCGTGCTCCGGACCCGGGAATTCCTCATGAAGGATTCCTACAGTCTGGACGCGGACGAGGAGGGGCTCGCGCAGAGCTACGAGCTGCACAAAGAGGCCTACGGCCGGATCCTTCGACGGTGCGGCCTCACCTTCACCGTGGTCGAGTCCGATCCCGGGATGATGGGCGGCGCCGGTTCCCACGAATTTATGGCCCCGTCTCCTTCGGGGGAGGATGAGGTGGCGCTGTGCGGATCGTGCGGCTACGCGGCCAATGTCGAGCTGGCGGAGTCGCGGCCCGCGCCTCCACCCTTTCCCTCGTGGCCTGCGCTGGAGGAGATCGCGACCCCGGGAGCCAGGAGCATCGACGAGGTCTCGACCTTTCTTCAGATCGATCCCCGTCTCACCCTGAAGACCCTTATGGTCATGACCACTGCGGGACCGCTCCTCTGCCTGTTGCGGGGCGATCAACAGCTCCACGAGCGAAAGGTCGAGCGTCTCGTCGGCCCGTTCCGGCCGGCGCATCGGGACGAGGTCAAAGCCATTACCGGGGTCGAGGCCGGCTTCCTCGGTCCGCTGGGTCTTGAGATCCCTCTGTTGGCTGATGAGGCGCTCGCCGAGGGGGTCTATGTGGCCGGGGCCAATCGCCAGGACGCCCACGTCCGCGGGGTGGTCCCGGGCACGCACTTCAGGGCGCGGCACGCGGATATTCACCGCGTGCAACCGGGCGACGGCTGCGCGAAGTGCGGGAGCCCGATCATGGTCGAGCGGGTGATCGAGGTCGGAAACATCTTCAAGCTGGGTACCCGCTATTCCACGCCGTTCAAGGCGTTCTATCTTGATGAGAAAGGACAGGAGCGCCCCATCGTCATGGGGAGCTATGGGATCGGCCCGGCCCGGATCGCGGCGGCCGCCATCGAACAGCATCACGACCGGGATGGCGCCATCTGGCCCGTGAATATTGCCCCCTTTCAGATCCACCTCCTCACGGTCAATGTCAAGGATCCGGCGATGCGAGAGCTGGGCGAGCAGCTGTACCGCGCCCTCAACGGAGCGGGGGTGGAGGTGCTGTACGATGACCGGGATGAGCGACCCGGGGTGAAATTCAAGGATGCGGACCTCGTAGGGATTCCCTATCGCGTGACGGTGGGGAGCCGGACCATCCAGGAAGGGCAGGTGGAGGTTCGCAATCGTCGGAGCAAACAGGATTCGTTTGTGCCAGTCGCGGAGACCGCCGCCCGCATCCAGGCCCTCTTACTCCAGACGGAAGGGGGGTAGTTGGGGTCAGTCCTGGTCGGACGAGGAGGGCCGAGGCGGCTGCTGGTCGGAGGTCTCCTTGTCGGCCTTGGCCTTCGGCTCGCCGCCGCCGCTGTCCGAGGAGTCGTCAGCCCCCTTTTTCTCTCCCTCGAGGGCCTTTTTTCGCTCCGGACCGGCGTAGTCGTTCACGTACCAGCCGGTCCCTTTGAAGACCAGGGCGGGCGCCGACAGAACCCGTCGGACGGGCCCAGCGCACGCCACGCACGACGTGACCGGCTCCTCAGAGAACTTCTGGATGACCTCAAAATGATGGCCGCAGACCTCGCACTGGTACTCGTAAATCGGCACTGGGACCGTCCTCCTTGCATCCTGGGTGTAGAAAGACCAAAAACATATTCTACTCTTTTGGCCCCTACGTGTCAACCGCGTTCCCCCCTTCCGGAGCGATGAGTCGCGCGTACCCCTCCCGTCCCGTTGTGGCTGTCGGTGCCATCGTGGTGAAGGCTGGCAAGGTGTTGCTGGTGCGTCGCCGGACGGAACCGAGCCGGGGCCTGTGGAGTCTGCCGGGTGGGGCGGTCAAGCGCGGAGAGGAACTGCGGGAGGCGGTGGCGCGCGAGGTCAGGGAGGAGTGCGGGATCGATGTGAGGGTGGAGGGGGTTGTGGAGGTGTTGGACCGGATCACCGTGGACCGCGGTGGCCGGGTCCGGTACCACTATGTGATCATCGACTTCCTGGCTTCCTGGCGTAAGGGAAGGGTGAGGGCCGCCTCGGATGTCTCCGAGGCGTCGTGGGTCGATCCCGCCGCAATCGGAGACCTGCCCCTGACCGCGGGGTTGGTCCCGGTGATCACGAAGGCCCTGCGCCTCAGACGCCGGCGGGTGGGAGGAAATTGACCCTCCCTTTCTCCCGTGTTAGAGTAACGGTAGCCGCACACGGAGCTTCCCTGGAAAACTGAGCAGGTCCAGCCTATGCAGATCCGGCTGAACGGCCAGGCCCGAGATGTGAGTGACGGGATCACCGTCGCCGGGCTGCTCCACGAGCTCAGGGTTCGCCCTGAGCGGGCGGCGGTCCTGATTAACCAGGGGATCATCAAGAAACCCTCCTACGGGTCCACGACGCTCCGGGAAGGGGACGCGGTGGAGGTCCTCACCGTCATGGCGGGGGGGATGGAGGAGATCCGATGACGGGACACAGGGACGAGCCGCTCACGTTCGGCGGGAAGGAATTCACGTCGCGCCTCATCATCGGCAGCAGCAAATACCCGGACCCTGCCACGATGCAGAAGGCGTGGGAAGCCTCAGGGGCCGAGATCATCACCGTGGCCATCCGGCGCATGAATCTGGCCACCGGAGGCTCGCTGTTGGATTACATCGACCTCAGCCGCTACACCCTGCTCCCCAACACGGCGGGATGCTACACGGGCGAGGAGGCGGTGAAGACCTCGTTCATTGCCCGCGAGATGGGATTGTCCGATATGATCAAGCTGGAGGTCATCGGGGACGAGCAAACCCTCTTCCCCGACACGGCGGCGTTGGTGGAGGCGACGAAGATACTGGTCAAGGAGGGCTTCATCGTCCTGCCGTATACCAACGATGACCCGATCGTAGCCAAGAAGCTCGAGGACGCCGGGGCAGCCGCCGTGATGCCGCTCGGGGCCCCGATCGGCTCGGGGGCCGGCATCCGGAACCCGTTCAACATCAGGATCATCCAGCAGATGGTGCGGGTGCCGGTCATCGTCGATGCCGGGGTGGGGACCGCCTCCGATGCGGCGGTGGCCATGGAGCTCGGTTGCGATGGCGTGCTGATGAACACGGGGATCGCGATGGCGAAGGATCCGGTGGCCATGGCAACCGCGATGCGCCATGCGGTCGAGGCGGGACGGTTGGCCTATCGCGCCGGGCGCATCCCGAAAAAGCTGTACGCGTCCGCCTCCACGCCCCTTGAAGGCATGCCCGAACTGCTGTAACCTTCCGTCCGAGAGCTGGCGGGTGCGACGGACTTCGGCGGCCGCCTTCAAAGCTCCTCTGCAGTGTCTCCCACGCGGATCAACCCATCTGTCAGGATCTGCGCCCGCAGGCCGCCCCGGTGAATCAACGCCTCCCTGACCCCTGAGTGGCTCAGCCGCTCGAGATGTGCGCAGGGTTCGCAGAGGCGAAGGCCACGCAAGGTGACATCCCCGACCCGAAACTTCCGGCCGACCAGGTGATTGAGCGGCACGCCGCGGGTCACGATGTTGCGGCGCGCCGCCCCCGGTTCGAGCGCGATCCCGTATTCCCGTTTCAAGGCTTCAATGGCCTCGATTTCAATCAATGTCAGCTCGCGGTCGGGCCGCGGTTTCTTTGAGTACGTCCCTGTCTGAGTGAAATAGCGATCGCCCTCCAGCCCTTTGCCGGGGATCGCGCGTACTTCCTTCACCGATACCATGGGCTCGGCTGCTGATGGTGCGATGTGGATCGAGACGATTGTACCTTTCCCCACTGTACCGGGCCTCCACAATATCCAGCTCGCACGACCTCGAGTGATCTATAACACGCCTCAATGTAATCTGCGATAGGAAACAGATAGCTGTTGATCGCGGGGATAGGCTATAGTTTGGAGCGCGGAGCCCAACACGGAAACCGGTCGAGGGTGAGCCGATGACATCGCCGATTACAGATCCGCGCACGTGGGGGCTGTATGTGATTACCGATCGCACAGCAACCCAGGGCAGATCGCTTGAAGAGGTCGTGGGGGCCTGCATACAAGGTGGCGCCAGGGTCTTTCAGTTGCGCGAGAAGGATCTGGAAGCCCGGGAGCTGACGGCGCTGGCCGAATGCCTCCTTCAACTCATCACGCCCGTCGGTGGGCTGCTGCTCATCAATGACCGAATCGATGTGGCGCTGGCCGTGGGGGCCAACGGGGCCCATCTGAGCCAACGAGGTCTTCCGCCCGCCGTCGCCCGTCGTCTGTTAGGCCCCACACGGCTGCTGGGCGTTTCCTGTCACTCGCTCGCTGAGGCGGAAGAGGCCCAGCAGGGCGGAGCCGACTTCATCCTCCTGGGACCCATCTTCTCTACGCCGTCCAAGGCCTTGTACGGGTCTCCCGTGGACCTCGAGCTTATCCGTGAGGTGCGACCGAGGATCGGATTGCCCATCTTCGCCATCGGGGGGATCACCGCGGCGAATCGGCCGGAGGTGCGCACCGCCGGGGCGGATGGGGTCGCAGTCATCTCCGCGGTCATGGCGGCCCCCGATGTCTCAGCGGCGGTCAGGGCCTTGCTTGTGTAGCGGCCACGGACGATGCCGAAAAGAGAAAAAGCCGGAAGGGATCACCTTCCGGCTTTGTCCCGTATCGTGGAGGAAGACTATCGTACGGCGTTCTTGAGATCCTTGCCCGCCCTGAACCGTGGAACCCTGGCTGCTGGGATGCGGATGGCTCTTCCGGTCTGGGGGTTCCGACCATTCCGGGCCGCCCGCCGGGCGACGGAGAACGTGCCGAAGCCTACCAACGTGACCTTCTTCCCTCTCTTGAGGGAATCGCGTATCGACTTCAGGGTGCTCTCAAGGGCGGTTTCGGCGGCCTTCTTGGTGATCCCTGAGGCCTTGGCCATTACGGCGACCAGCCCTGCCTTGGTCATATCGAGTCACCTCCTTTCGCTTGGCGCAATGATCAAGAGGGAATGACAACGGGGGAAATGGGGATGGTATGGCTATACCAAAGAGGTGTATGAGTGTCAAGGAGAAAGTCGCTCGAAGATCGAGGCCGGTGGCCCCTTGGAGCGGCTTGGGAGGCTCAGGCGCGCGGTTCGGCATGCGGGTCGGGAGATTCCTCCGTGAGCCGCCTGCGCCACTCCGCGAGCCGGCGCCGGATCTCGGCTTCATAGCCCCGGTCTGTGGGCTGGTAGTAGGTGCGGCCGTGCAGCTCCGGCGGGAGGTGCTCTTGGTCTACGAGGGCATCGGGGGCGTCGTGGGCGTATCGGTACCCCGCTCCGTAGCCCAGGCCTCTCATGAGGGGGGTCGGCGCGTTCTGGAGGTGGAGCGGCACCGGCGCGATGGGCCCCTGCTCTACATCACGCCGGGCCTCTTCGTAGGCGCGGTAGACCGCGTCCGATTTCGGGGCGGTCGCAAGATAACAGGCGCACTGGGCCAAGGCCAGCTCCCCTTCCGGACTTCCGAGAAAGTGGTACGCCTCTTTCGCCGCCACCGCCACCGACAGGGCGGACGGATCGGCGTTGCCGATGTCCTCTGAGGCGATGCGAATGAGCCGCCGTGCGATGTAGAGGGGATCTTCCCCGGCAGCGAGCATGCGGGCCAGCCAGTAGAGCGCCGCGTCGGGGTCACTGTCCCGGAGGCTCTTGTGGAGGGCGGAGATGAGGGCATAGTGCTCATCACCTGCCTTGTCGTACAGGAGGGTTCGGCGCTGGGCCGCCTCCTCGACGGCGGTGAGGGTGATCTCGAGCATGCCGTCCTGACTTCGGGAGGCGATCTGGGCGGCCAGTTCGAGCGTAATGAGGGCCGTGCGAGCATCGCCCGAGGCCAGGCGAAGCAGGTGCTGCAGGCCCTCGGGGGGGAGCTGTGGTCTTAAGGCGCCAAGGCCCCGTGCCTGATCCTCCAGGGCGCGCTGGACAATGCGGTCAAGCTCCGCCTCCGAGAGGGGGTTGAGGCGAAAGACCTTCACCCGTGAGAGGAGCGGGGCCACGACCTCGAAGGAGGGATTCTCCGTCGTGGCCCCGATCAGGATGATTGTCCCCTTTTCCACATGGGGGAGAAAGGCGTCCTGCTGGGCTTTGTTGAAGCGGTGAATCTCGTCGATAAAGAGGATGGTCCGCCGTCCTTCCCGCTCTCCATGCCACTGGGCCTGCTTCATGACCTCTCTGATCTCCTTGATGCCGGCGGTGACCGCGGAGAAGGGGACGAATGCCGCACGCATGCGCTCGGCGATCAGATACGCGAGCGTGGTCTTGCCCGACCCCGGAGGCCCCCAGAGGATCATCGATGGGACCTCGCCCCGGTCCAGCGCGAGGGCAAGGACCCTGCCCTCGCCCAACAGGTGCGTCTGCCCCACAAACTCCTGGAGCGTCCTGGGCCGCATACGATCGGCGAGGGGCGCCCGATCCTTGCGCTCTCGACTCTTGGGTTGATCGAACAGCTCCA
>CAYSDK010000024.1:0-14833 GCA_964429865.1 uncultured bacterium | reverse complement strand
GGGCTTACGCTTCTCCAGGAAGGCCCGCGTTCCCTCCTGGGCGTCTCCGGACGCGACCGCCATGGCGAAGAGGGTCGCCTCATATTCGAGGCCATCGTCGAGTGCCATCTCGCATCCACGGTTCACGGCCTCGAGACAGAGCTGCAGCGCGGTCGGGGACTTGCTCGCCAGGAGCCGCGCGAGTTTCGCCGCCTCGGCCATGAGGTCTTTCAATGGGACCACTGTGTTCACGAGGCCGATCCGGTACGCTTCCTGGGCGTCGATCATCTCTCCGGTGAGGATGAGCGCCATGGCGTGCTTGCGCCCCACCTGCCGGGGGAGGCGCTGCGTGCCGCCCCAGCACGGGTTGAAGCCGAGATTGATTTCGGGTTGGCCGAATTTGGCGGTCTCGGCGGCGAGGGCCAGGTGGCAGGCCTGGACGATCTCAGAGCCACCCCCCAACGCGTAACCGTTGACCGCGGCGATGACCGGCTTGCCTAGTCGCTCGATCAGGAACATCAGCCGCTGCCCTCTCGAGGCGAATTGTTCCCGGGCGGAGACGGCCCCGCCTGCCAGACTGGCCTGGGCCTCACGGATGTCGCCGCCGGCCACGAAGGCCTTCTCCCCCGACCCGGTCAGGATCACCACCCGTACAGCGGGGTCGTCGCGGGCTCCAAGGAAAGCCTGTTCGAGCTCCTGCATGGTGACTGCGGTCAGGACGTTGAGGGCCTGGGGCCGGTTGATGGTGATCGTGGTCACGCCATCGGCGGTCGCGACGAGTAGATGTTCGTAGGCCATGATTCTCTCCCGTGAAGTTCAGTGGACATCGAACGTCTCTATTTCTGCCACGAGCCGCTCCGCCGCCTCTACCGGATCCGCCGCCGTAAGGATCGGACGCCCCACCACCACGTAATCCGCACCCGCTCTGATTGCCTCGCGGGCCGTCGCGATCCGGCGCTGGTCGTCGGGCTCGGCCGCCTGCGGTCGGATCCCCGGCGTGACCACGAGAAGGTCGGGGCCGAACCGCCGGCGGATGGCTCGAACCTCGTGAGGCGAGGCGACCACCCCGTCGAGTCCCGACTCCTGGGCCAGGTGGGCGAGGGCGAGGACCTGCTCCTCGACTGCGCATCCGATGCCCAGCGCCTGGAGATCGTCCTGGGTCAAGCTCGTGAGGACGGTGACCCCGATCAGGCGGGGGCGCTCGACGCCGATGGCCTCCGCCCTTTCGACGACGGCCTGCGCCGCCGCCCGCATCATCTCCCGCCCCCCTGCCACATGGAGGTCCAGCATGAAGACGCCCCACTCGACGGCCTTCGCCACAGCGGCGGCCACCGTCTGGGGGATGTCGTGGAACTTGAGATCGAGAAAGACCCGTCCTCCCTGCTCATGAATCCGGCTGATCACCCGGGGACCCGCGGCGGTGAACAGGGAGAGGCCTACCTTGAAGAGATGGATCGTTCCTTGCAGTCGCTTGACCATCTCCTCGGCCGATTCCAACGAGGGAAGGTCTAGGGCGAGGATCAACCGATCGCGGCCAGTCATCGTCCTCCTCAGTCGCCCACGGTGAGCCGCATCAGGTCCCGGGCCAACAGGACCTCCCCCGGGAACTGCTTCTGGCAGGGGGAGAGCAGGTCATGCCCCACGCAGGCCGGAGAAAAGTGGGTGAGCAACAGCCGCTTCACGCCGGCCTGCGCGGCGATCTCGCCGGCCAGGCTCGGCGTGAGGTGCCCCGTGACCTTCTGACCGTCCGGAAAGGCGCATTCGAGGATGAGGAGATCGGCGCCCTTCGCCAGCCGGATCAGGTCTTCGGAGTAGTCGGTGTCACCGGAGTAGACGACGGAGCCTTGAGCGGCCTCGATCCGATACGCCAGACTGACATCGGTGTGCGGGACGGGCCGCGCCGTCAGGCGCCACGCGCCAAAGTCGACCGTCCCCGCCTTGAGCTCGTTGAGCTCGAGGACGAAGGGGAGATTGGCCACCCATGAGCCGTACAGTTCCCCCAGGAGGTGATAGTGGCGCTTGAGCCCTGGGGGCCCGCCCACCCAGAGGGAGCGGTGCCGTCCGATCTCGCGGCTCCGAAGGGCAAAGAGGAGGTGGGGGAAATCCCCCACGTGATCGGGGTGGTAGTGGGTGTAGAGCACCCGATCTAACGTTCCGAGGCGGGCGCCGGCCCGAACCAGTTGGTGCAGGGTGCCGGTGCCGCCGTCGAGCAGGAGTGACTCATTCGCCACCTGAACGAAGTAACCGGGCGAGGCCCGCTCGGCCGATGGAATGGCAGTCCCCGATCCGAGGACCGTCACCTCCATGCCGGATTTCCTTTTGGGGGTGGGATGGACATACCGTATCATATATCATTATCACCGACGTCATTCCGGGTCAATGGATGGTGCAGATCGAGGTTGAGCAGGGGAGCATCCTCGAGGCCACCTGCGAGGTCATTGTGAATGCCGCCAACAGCCAGGGGTGGATGGGGGCGGTGGTGGTGGCGGCGGGCCTTAGCGGACAGAAAGGCCACACCATGAGGCGGGTGATCACTGGGCTTGTCCTCGTCCTCTTCCTGCTCCGCCCTGCGGAGGGCGGGGGAGCCTTCCAGCTCACAGCGGATGTGACCCGGCAGATCGTGCGCGGGACTGATCACATGGTGAACCTGAACTATGCCGAGGCCCGGGAGGCCTTCCGGCAACTCGAGGACCTCCCGGGGAGTGACCTGCTCTCTCCCTTCCTGGAGGGGCTCGTCGATATGGACCAGGCCGTTCAAGAGGACCGCGGCGAAGAGGAGATCACAGAGGTTTTCGATCGGTTTCTCGCGCGCATGGAGCCGGTGGTGATGCGCGGGGAGGCGCTCCTCCAGGCCACGCCGGACAATGCGGATCTCATGCTGGCCCTGGGGATGATCCGTGGGGTGAAGGGGGCGGTGGACCGGACGCGGAAGAACTATCTCGAGGCCTACCGCGGGATCCGGGCGAGCCACCAACTCTTTACGCGCGTCTTCGAGATGGACCCGCACCGCGTTGATGCCCTCTGGCCTCTGGGGCTGTACGACTACGCCGTCTCCCGGGTTCCGGCACTGCTCAAGCCGTTCGTCTCGCTGGTGCTCCCCACCGCGGACCGCCAGCGCGGGCTCGACAGACTCAGGCGGGCGGCACGGGAGGGGACCCTCGCTGCTGTCCCGGCGGCGGTCACGCTGACCCGCATCCTCAGCGGGTGGGAAGAGCAGTACGCCGAGGCCCTCCCCTACGCGGAGCTGCTTGCGACCCGATACCCGGGAAATCCTGAATTCCTGTTTCTCCTGGCCTTTCTGTACTCCGAGACGCATCACACCCGCCAGGCGCTCTTGGTGGCCGAGGCGATCCGGATCTCCCTGGAGCAGAGGCGACCCCACTTTCCTCCAGAGCTCACCCCCAGGTATCTGCAGCTCCGGGGCAAGATTGCCATGGATGCAGGCGTCCATGAAGAGGCGCTGACCTTCTTCCGCCGGACGATCGATCAACGGAATGCCAAGTTCACCTGGATCACCGCCTGGGCCCACACGCGGACCGGCATGATCTATGATCTGCAGGGCCAACGGGACAAGGCGGTCGAGTCGTATCACCGGGCGCTCGAGATCGAGGGACGAGGGTTGGCTCAGGAGACGGCCGAGCGGCATCTGTCAGAGCCATACCGGGGAAGGCCGCGGCAGCCTCGCGGATAACGGGAGTCTTGCATGGGACCGGTGGGGGGTGCTAGACTCCCCCCCTACGTAAGAGAAGGAGGGGTGTCATGAGGCCACCGGCGGTTATCGCTCTCGTTGCCGCCGCGATCCTCATCGGGTTCGGGATCGCATACTTCTATCAGTCCCGCCAGCCGTCTACTCAGGTGTCTGCCTTGCAGGCAGAGCTGAGCGACCTGAAATCGAAGATGGGTGTGGAGATCCAGAATCTGCGGAATGAGGTGAAGGGGCTCACATCCGCGCTCGCAGAGGCAGAAGGCCGGCTCAAAGAAGAGCAGGCGGCTCGGAAGGGTCTCGAGGAGTTGCTTCAGAAGGCCCGCGTCTTGAAGTGAGGAAATGGGGGGCGTGTCGGAGCGCACCTCCGGGTCGTAACGATGGGGAAAGGGGAGGAGAGGCGATGACGAAAGCGCAGCTGGTTGACCGGATGGCCAAGGATGCCAAGGTAACCAAACGGGCCGCCGAGGACGCGCTGGGGAGCGCGCTGAAGGCGGTGAAGGATACCCTGAAGAGGGGGCAGAGGGTCACGCTGGTGGGGTTCGGGACCTTTGGCACGGGACGGCGCAAGGCGCGCGCGGGGCGGAATCCCCAGACCGGGAAGACCATCAGGATCCCTGCAGCGAGGGTTGTCCGCTTCCGGCCGGGAGCGGGGCTGAAGAAGGCCGTGAGATAACCCCCACCATCAGCAGGCTCTCAGGATTCTGCATCCGGAAGGGGAGTCGCGAGGCTTCCCTTCTTTCATTTGTGATCGCCAGGGGCCGGGATGGCGAAACAGGAAGACGCGAGAGACTCAAAATCTCTTGGGCCTTCGCGCCCGTGGGGGTTCGACTCCCCCTCCCGGCACCAGAAACCTTCCCTGTCTCTTTGAGGCGCCCCTCACTTGGGACGCAGATCAGGAAAGCATCATCAGCGAGACGAGCGATAGAGCGATCAGAGCAACACCGACAGCGCGAACCAAGGCAACGTGCAGCGAGAACGGGAAACGCTGCCGGAAGTGGCGGAGCAATACGAGCAAGAGGCTGAGCCATGCGACAATGCCGCACATCACACTGCCGAGGAAGGCAATCCTGGTGGGACCCTGAAGGGTGAGACCGGTCAGGGAGTAGAGCATAGCCAAGGAGGCTGACCACGTCAGGTAGAGGGTCGGATTCACAGCCGCAACGCAGAACCCAGCGACAAACGAGCCCATCTGCCTTCGCGTTTCCTGGACCGGCATCGGATCGTGTACATTCACTCGCTTGGTCAGAAGGAGATACAGTCCCAGCATGAGCGGCAGCAAGACGCGCATTCCCTCAGTGACCGTTGTGAAAAGGGGGAAGCGGTCGTACAAGGCGCCGAGGCCATAGACTGCCAAAGCGCAGTAGATGCCCTCGGCAAGAGCCCCGCCCAGGCCAATCGCCCACCCCTCCCAGAACCGACCGTCCATGCCTCGGTGGAGCACGAGAGAAGAGATCGGCCCGGCAATCGGCATAGACCCCACAAAACCCATGAGAAAGCCTATCGGGATGGCGATCATGTTGCCCTCATCCCATGCACCACGCAGGCGGGCCTCGGTGAGAGTGTTATTGATTTCTTGCCCTCCTCGGGGATCCCGCCTTGCGAGAGCGCCTGAAGGTAACACGCCCGCGCATCACAGGCCAAGCACGTCATAGGGTCCTGAGCGCGGTGTGGTACTGCGTCAAGATAACCCCGGGCTGGGTGAAGAGGACGTGGGGCCGATGAGGCTGCGTGGAAGAAGAGAGGTGGTCGCGGCCCGCGCAACCATGGCGCTGAGGTGGGTCGGGAGCTAGAGTCGGGCTACTTCACATTGATGGTGATCTTGGCCTTCTGGCGCAATCCTGCGACATATTCCCCGTAACGGACCCTCGCCTTTTCCCTCGTAAGGTCCTTTTCCACCCACTCCTTTGCCTCGGCGAAGGAGAGGCGCTTGGCTTCTCTTCGGGCTTCCACCTTGATGATGTGGTATCCAAACTGGGATCGGACGGGATCACTGATCTGGCCGGCCTTGAGGGCGTAGGCAGCCTCTTCGAAAGGCTTCACCATTCTCCCTCGACCGAAATAGCCGAGATCGCCCCCGCTGTCCTTCGTGGAATCCTCAGAATATTGCGCGGCCAGCTTCGAGAAATCCTCTCCCTTCTTCGCCTTGGCCAGCACCGCCTTCGCCCGTTCCTTGGCCTTCTGATCGTCTTCAGGGGAGGCGTCGGGCGCCACCTTGATCAAGATGTGCCTCGCATGCACCCCCTCCTCCTGGACATACGTATCTTTATGCTCATTGAAGTAGGTCTCTAGCTCCTTCGGGGAGACCGAGACCTTTTCCAGGACCTCCTTGTTGAGGAGCTGCTGGCGCAACATTCCCTTCTTGATATTGGCCTTCAAGCCCTCCGGGGTCAATCCGCTGGCACCCAGGGCCTGCTTGAAGGCCTCGTCGGAGGGAAAGCGAGCCCGGATGCTCTTGACCTGCTCATCGACCGCCTGGGGGGCCACGGTCAATTTCTGTCGCTCTGCCTGCTCCAGCACGAGTTCGCTGTCGACGAGCTGCTGCAATAGCTCCTTGCGAGCCTGCTGCGCCTGCGGGTCCTCCTGTACCTTGTCAAAGGGGACTCGGGTGCGAACGAGAAATTCGCCGTTCAGTTCTTGGTAGGTAATCTTCTTTCCATTCACCTGGGCCGCTGCGTCCTGCGCTGGAGGCGGTGCCGCCGACACAAGGCTCCAGGGGGAGCCCATCAGCCCTAACGCCAGGGCAAGCGCGAGAACCACAAACCGACGCGTCATGCTTTTCTCCTCTGGGCGATTGCCTCTCTCCTGCTGGCGCTCGGCCCCCGGGAAGGCCCGGGCTTCCGAGTCGTTAGTACCGTTCCCGCCGGCCGCCGCCCCCGGTGCGGTCCCTGCCGAAACCGCCCCGCCCCGGGCCACCGCTCCGCGGTTCACGCTCGCGGGCCATGCTGACCGTGAGCGTCCGCCCCCCGACGTCGCGCCCGTTCAGGGCCGAGATGACCGCCTGCGCCTCGTCGGCGCTCGCCATCTCCACGAAGGCGAACCCGCGGGGTCGGCCGGTCTCGCGATCGGTGACGATCTTGATGTCCAGCGCCTTGTGGCCACCTTGCTCAACCAGGGCGCGCAACTGCTCCGCATCGACGGTGAAGGGGAGATTGCCCACGTATACTCGGGCTGCCATGCCTCTGTCTCCTTTCCCTTAACACAAAAGGCCGCCGGACTGCAGTCCTCGCGGCCTCGTCACGAAAACACGGCAAAACCGTGAGAAGCTAACGCCGCAAGAAGTATAGAGCCCTTCAGGGGAAAGTGTCAATGCATCTTTTGTGCCGGAGGGGGTCGGCACAGCGGGCAGTCGAACGGGTTGAGGGCAACGCCGTTGCGTTTTCGGGTCAAAAGGGGTACGGTGATTCGCTCTATGATCAGGTCGGCCTGGAGGCCGGAGCGATGTCTCGTGAGTCCCACGATACGCTGTGGCTCGCGGGCCTCTGCGGGGCGCGCGCGGGCGCTGCAATGATGTTCATGGCCTACCCGGCCGTCCTCCCCATTGTCCAGCGCGAGTGGCAACTGTCAGGGACCGCGGCAGGGTCCATCTCGTCGGCCTTTCTGCTCGTCGGTGCTGTCTCTTTGGCGGTCCTCTCGGCCTTGATCGACCGGCTGGGGGCCCGACGCATCCTCCTCTGGTCGAGCGTCGCGTCGGCCGCCGTTTCTTTGGCCCTGCCGCTCTTCACCGATGGGTACGTTTCAGCCCTGATCCTGTTCTCCGTCCTCGCCGCCGCGCTGGCCGGGACCTACACCCCGGGGCTGGTTCTTCTCGCCGAGCGGTTTACTCCTGAACGGCGGGGGTGGGCTATCGGGTGGTTCCTGGCGTCCGCCTCATTAGGGTATGCGGTCGCTCTCGGGTTGGCGGGGCTGATGATGGTGATCGTTGGCTGGCGCGCGGCCCTGTTCGCCCTGGCGTTGGGGCCGGTCGTCGGCGCGGCACTGACCGCCGCGGTCCTGCGGGGCGGGCCGCCGCAGCACACCGCAGCCCCCGGTCTGTGGAAATTTTCGGAGACCATGCGCCGGAACCGCGCAGCCCAGCTGATGGTGGCCGGCTACACCTTTCATTGCTGGGAGCTCCTTGGCATGTGGGCGTGGACGCCGGCCTACCTGACCGTGGTGTTTGCCGCCACCGGCCTGGATCTCAGCCGCTCGGCCGGCATTGGCGCCAACCTCTCGGCCCTCTTCCACGTCATGGGGATTGTCGCGGCCAGCGTCTGTGGCTGGCTCTCCGACCGCTGGGGCCGGACGGCGGTCATCATCGCCATGATGGCCACCAGTACCGTGTGCTCGTTCACCTTTGGCTGGCTCCTGACCGCGCCGTTGGGGCTGCTGCTGCTGGTTGGCCTCGTATACGGCTTCTCGGCCTTGGGCGACTCGCCGGTATACTCTGCAGGGATCACGGAGGTCGTGGAGCCTGCGCAGCTGGGTTCGGTGCTGGCGGTGCGTTCGCTGCTGGGCTTTGGGGCGGGCGCTGTGGCGCCGCTCGCCTTCGGCGCGGTGCTGGATGTGACGGCCGGCGCATCGGATCCGACCCGAGGGGTGTGGGGGTTGGCGTTCAGCGTCTTGGGGATTGGGGGGGTCCTGGGGATGTGCGCCATGCTCTGGCTTCGGTCTCTCCCGGAGGGTCGGCAGCTCGCCGGCGGCAAACGGTGACAGGGAGAACATTTTTGCCCGAGGCTGGGCGAGTTGCTAAGATCGCCCGGGAGCATATGCAGAAATATGACGTCTCTCGGCCTCTGAAAGAGCTGCTCTTCGCCGTGCTGCTCGTAGAGATCACCTCGTCCCTTCTGTCCGAGAAGAAGCTGATCTGGCTTGCGCCCCCTGGTGATCGCCCGTGAGGCCGCGCCCGAAAGCGAGCCAGCACGGCCCCCGAGCGGCCATCTCGAGGCCCCCGGCACGGCAGGAGGCGGCCTCGGAACTCCGTCGAGCCCTGCGGTAGTCTCCCCCCGGTGGCTCCCCTTGCGGTCCCAGACCGGCTAGTCCTTCGATTCATAAGTTCGGTGATGAACTCATTTAGACTTCGGCTGAGCTCAGTCGAAGCCCTCAGGACTTAGCCACCCCGGATCTTAGGGACGATCAGGACCATGTCCCCCGAGGCCAGCCGGTGCGTCTTGTCCACCGTCAGGCCGTTGACCCGCACCTCCGTCTTCCCGTTGGTGCCCATCTCGGTCAGCAGCTCATCGAGGGAGAGCGGATCCTTCCCGACGTACGTGGTGATGCTTTTTCCCATCATCACCACCTTGACTGCAATGGTTCGCTCCTTTTCCAAGAGGTCCGTCGTCATGATCTGCCTCCTTTCCTCAGCATCGGGCGCCCGAGCTGGTGAGCAGGGTGAGGGTCTTGAGGTCCAGGAGGATCTCGCGGGGGAGATCCTCGCCGGTCGCCAGCCGCTTGACCAGATTGCCGATCAGGCTGGCGATCGCAAATCCACTATAGCTAATCGCCGCTGCCGTGCAAGGGAAAACCTCGGCCTCCTCGTCGCCATACAGGGTTTTTTCGTACAGCCGGACGTCGTCCGGATCAGTCGGATTCACGGCGTAGATCCGCGCCACCTCCGCGCCCATTCGGGCGTCCAGGTACATCAGCACGCCGGCACGATACCGGATGGATCGCTGCCAAATCGCCTTCCGGGCCCGCATGGTGTCCACCGCCGCAATCACAATCCCTGTCATGCGCTGGGCCTCCACTTCAATCGGGACCCCCTCCACGGGAGCCCCGGCGAACTCCTCCAGGATCTCTCGGAGCGCCTCGACCTTCAGTCGCCCCACGTCCCTCAGGCGGAAGAGTTGGTTTGGCAGGTTATGCTCCTCGATCGCGTCAGGGTCATAGAGGTGCAGCCGCTGGGCCCCCATCTTGGAGAGGGCCAGGGCGGCGAAGGAACCGATCCCGCCGCAGCCGATGAGGTGGATGGGGAGGTCCAGCGTCTCCGGATTCACCAGATCCAGCTGCCGCAAAAACTCCATGGACCGCCCGGGTCTCACGATCTCGACTCCTGCCAGTAGACGATGGGAACGCGCCAGTCCTTCGGGTTGACCGTCTTCAAAAAGTCGAGGAGGACGTAGACGAGGGCCACAAACTGGTACTCCCCGATCAGCTTGGCGATGCCCTCCCGGGTGTTGCCGAGACAGGGCCGGCCCTGATAAATGTGCGGGTGGTCATAGGCCCCGACGGCGCCGGTGAGGTTCCAGATCCGAATATCGCCGGCGAGGGAGATCTCTATCCGATAACTCCCCAGGCAGAATTCCCGGCCCTCGTATTCCGCATGGATCGGGGCGGTGAAGACCGTGATCCGGCCATCCTGGACCTGCACCTCTCGGACCTCGGGGAGCTCCTTGAGATCGTCCAGCTCCTTGAGATGTTGCGCCTGCGAGGACGCGGTGCCCCGCAGGGTGTTGAGACGCTCCCGGTATGTCGAGAGCCGCCGGGTCTCGGCCGTGATCCGACGGGCATATTCTTCCAGGTTCTCCTCGAGGAGACGCATCTCCTGTTCCAGAAAGGCCATCTCTTCGTGCACGCGACTCCGGCATTCCTGAACATAGGCCTGCCGGACTTTGGCCTGCCGTCGTCGGTCCCATCCGGCTGCTGCCTCCTCGGTCTCCTGCCGGAGCGTCTCCAGGGTGGCCTGGAGAGGATCCCATCCGAGCGGGGACAGGCTTCTGAGCTCTGTGAGGACCCGGGGGAGACTCAGGTCGAGCAGGCGTCGCAGGAGGAGTGGCCGGAGCTCTCCGTCTTGACCGAGGAGGTTGAAGAGGACGTAGATGTTTCCTTCGACGATCTCTGCCACGGCTCGCCCTTCCTCGTCCCGAAGAATCCTTCCCCGGCCGATGTGAGAGCCGGGGGGAAAGCCGTGCTGGGCTGACGGTGCCAGGGGATAGCCGAAGGCGAAGGGGACGCGGATTTCCGGCACGCGCGGGAATAGCCCAAAAAGGATCGGCGGTGTCGGGAGGGCGAAATGATGGACGGTGATGGTCTCTCCGCGGCTCGGACGCGCGTATCGGCGCTGATTGCCGACAAACGAGAAGGGCACATCGAGCCTTTGGGCGTAG
The DNA here is from genome assembly GCA_964429865.1 of uncultured bacterium. Classification (GTDB taxonomy): domain Bacteria; phylum Methylomirabilota; class Methylomirabilia; order Methylomirabilales; family CSP1-5; genus CSP1-5. Next base: position 4,066 of record CAYSDK010000024.1, on the reverse strand, counting down.
TGCCTGATTACCTCCGGAAGGGGGGACAGGCCGAGAGGATACGCCAGAGGGGAATCCGCCCCCTTTCCGCATTCGAGACGAACGGAAAATTCCGGCGGAATGCACGGCCCCCCGTCAGGCCCACCACCCTGGAGAGGAGCCTGGGAAAGGGGAGGGACATCCGTTCCACCCGCTGAAGTCGATCGCCTGGACAAGGCGTGTGTTCCTTACCCAAGGCCCTTGTGGGTGCCTCGTGATGATGGAAGGTGTTTTTCTGTTACCATCGCCCCTTCCATGTTGTCAAGACGTAATCGGAGGTTGGACGATGATCAGGAGACCCTCTGGGGCCGGATCGGCTTTCGACGCGCAAAGCCTTCGGTGAGGCCGTGCCAATACGCCACCTCGGCCTCATCCGGCTTCCAACAGAGCAGGACCTCCCGGCCCTCGTGGAGGGAGGGAAAATCGACGAGACCCAGGTGGAGGTCCTTGAGGAGGCATCCCAGGGTTTCGATCTGTGTGACGGCGGCGTTGCATGCCTCCACGATCGATTCGGCCTCGCGCTTGATGCGGAGGAATCCCTCCCCTCCCAGTCGGTAGCCGTTTTCTCCCGCCTGTTGCCGGATCGTCTCCAAGGCCTGCTGCCGCTCTCCCAATTCCCGTCGCCTCGCCTGGAGATGCTCCAGGATCACCCGCAGCTCGGGAAGGAGGGCGTTGGCCTCCTCGACCGTGAAGTACCGCCTCGCCATCGATGCCCCTCAAGGAGCGTGCATCTGAGCGTACCCAAGCGGACCGGGCCCGTCAACACGAAATCCCGGCTGAGGCGAGCCACCAGCCGAGATCTGCCGTGACGGCCCGGACCACCTCCTTGCTGTTCGTGGGCGTGAGGCGCTGCACCTGTACCTCCGGGCGGGCCTTGATCCGGTCCGCGACCGGATGCGCCTTGGCCACGATCGTGCCCAGGAGGGGGCGCGGGCCGTCGAGGACCTCGAAGAGGACCGCCTGGAAGGCGCGGGAGTAAAGCTCCATCTTGCCGATCTCATCGATCACGATGAGATCGGCCTCGCGCAGGGCGCGCGTGACGGCCTGAACCCCGATGGCTTCAAAGGTCTTGAGGTCAACGCCGTACCGCCCGACCCGCGGCGGCCCCGGACGTCTGACATGGGCCAGGACCCCTTCGCGGCCGCTGAGATCGGTGATCTGGAAGCCGACCCGCTCTCTCCCTTCGCGAATCTCCCGGGTATAAAACCCGCCTTTCCTCCCCGGGAGCATCTCCAGAATGGAAAGGAGCAGGGATGTCTTCCCTACCCCGGGAGGGCCTGTGATGAGTTGTGCGCGGGCCATCGGCAGTTCAGGCTGGTCGCTGGCGCTCCGTGGGCACGACGCTGGTCGCCACGGCCCGGGCCACCAGCACGGGGGGATCGAGGATTCGAGCCGAGGAGGGGAAGGGGCCCTCACAGGTGATGACCTTTTGGGCCTCAAAGACCATGCGGCGCGAGGTGCTCCCGACCGCAACGATCCTTCCGGACGCCTCGATGTAGTCCCCACCCCGGACGGGGGCCAGGAACTCGACCGATTCGTAGGCCCGGAGGAGCCCCTCGTCCCCATCGTAGTGGATCGTCAATTCCGTGGCCAGGTCGCCGAAGAGGCGAAGGATGTGAGACCCGGCAACCAACGTTCCCCCATAGTGGACGTCGGCGTGGCTCACCCGTACTCGCAGGGAGGCCCGCGGGTACTCCTGGTCCCGCGTCACGGCTGGGCCCCTTGGGATTGGGCCTCGAGCACCTGTTCCGCCGCCAGGATCGGCGCGCCGACGCGAAGAGCAAGCGCGACGGCGTCGCTCGGTCGAGAGTCGACCTGGACCTCTCGCCCGTCCACCTGGAGGACGAGGGTGGCGTAATAGGTGTTCTCCTTCAGTTCGGTGATCACCGCCCTGGCCACGCTGGCCTGGAAACGGCGGAGCACGTCCAGGAGCAGGTCATGGGTGTATGGCCGTGGAGGGGTCACGCCTTCGAGGGGGAGCGCGATCCCCACAGCCTCAAACTGCCCGATGGCCATGGAGAGAGCCCGCTTGTCTCTCTTGCTGCGGAGCAGGACGCGCGCCTGTCCGCCCGGATCGGCGATAACGCCGAGGACCTCCATCTCATGGAGCTTTCCCGTCTCCTGGGCGTGGGCGAGGCCGGGTGTGATGCCACAGAGCAGGAGAGAGAACAGGAGGACCCACCGTCGGGAGAGAGAGCTACGAGCCATGTGTACCTCCTTCGATCGGCCAGACCCGTGGCCGGGTCTCCTTGAAATTGATACACCGGACCAGGCGCCAGCCGCTGAGCACATTGACGCGGTGGATCTGGTCCGGGACAAGGCCCACCTTCTCCAAGAGGGGGGTCAGTTGGAGGTCCGGCTTGAAGAGGCCCGTTCGCGTGATGAGGGGGGCCATCATCCTCTCGAGCCGGCCCATGACGGGGTGGTCGCTCTTGAAGTGATTCAGGATGATGATATGGCCTTTTGGCCGGCACACCCGCTTGATCTCGCGCAGGACCTGGATGGGATCCGGCACCGCGCTGATGACGTACGTCGCGAGGACGTGGTCAAAGCTGTTGTCCTGGAAACCCATCCGCGTGGCGTCCATCACGACGAGACGCACGTGTTGGGTGCCCAGCTCGCGGACGCGTTCTTTCGCCTTTCGGAGCATTCGCCCCGAGAGATCGATCCCCACCAGTCGGCGGTGGCGCGGGTAGAGGGGCAGGTTCAGGCCGGTGCCGATCCCGACCTCCAGGATCTGGTCGTATAGGCCGACGTCGAGGAGTTTGATGGCCTCGACCCGCCCGGGATAGAAAACGCGATCGAAGATGAGATCATAGAAAGGGGAGACGGCGGCGTAGGCCCGCTTGACGGACTTATGCGAGAGCTGCCATCGCGAATCCATGATGTCGCCCCTTCCCTCGGGATGCGGAGGACGGTATTCTAGCCGATCCCTCCACGAAAAGGAACGATTTTCTCCCGGCCGCCTGTCTTGTGGGGCGCACGTAGGGGGGTGTCACCGGTACGGAGGCTCGCTAGGATCAGTCGCCGAATAGTTCCTCAAGCCTGGAGAGCGTGCGAAGCCTTGACTTCGGAGCGACGCAGCGTGTTCATGGTGCTTTGTCCTCCTAAGGAGTTGGCCGCCTGTTAGAGGATCAGACACAGCGCGGTGAGCCAGCTGGCGGCCAGGATGGACTCGATGTGCACCCGACGCGCTTGGCGGCGAAGCTGCCTTACCACTGCGGTGTCTTGGATTTTCTCTTCTCCGGTGTCCAGATTTCGCGAACCTCGCGCCGCCAGAGCCACTCAGGTCTGCTCGAGCGCCTGGAAGATGCCAAGGGCTGCCATCCAGAACGGGAAGAAGAGGCCGAGCCTCCACCACCGATCGACGCCAGAATAGATGAGTCCGATGGTGATCCCCACGGACATGGCTAGCGTGGCACCCCCCATGATAAGCCGCTTGCGCTCCTCTCTCGGCCCGATATTCATCGCACACCCAGCCGGTTCAATGTCTCCAGTCGCTGGCTTGGTGAGGGCAGGGGTTAGGCGGGGTTGATCTGGATCCGGGTGCCGTCCTTGACCTTCCGAAAGATCGTCGGGTCTCCCCGGACACGCCCGATGATGTTGACCGCGCTCGCGCAACGGATCTCGCTGCCGGTGCTCACGGGGGTGGGCCCGAAGAAGATGCAGAGGGCCCGGCCGGGGGGCCAATAGCCCAGGTCCCCCATTTCCACGATCTCTCTCGCGGCCGACTCCAGTTCACGCTTGACCGGAGTCGCGAAATAGATCTCGTCTCCCCAGGTGTTGGCCTTGCCGGTAATCGGCAGGGCCCCCCAGACCGCCTTGGCGGTAGGGCTGTTGTTGAGGACCGCCTCAGCGGTGAGATCCCCTGCCTTGATAACGATCTTGTGCGCCATCGGCCCCTCCATGAAAGTCCATCCCTTATAGCATGCGCGCCCATTGCCGTCAAATCCGGGCGGCTCAGGCGTCGGCAGCCTCACCGGCTCGGGGAGGATCCTGCGTCGGCGGAAAATTCCACGGGGTGCTGACTTTGTTGCAACAGCACCCT
>CAYSDK010000023.1:7309-25124 GCA_964429865.1 uncultured bacterium | reverse complement strand
CGCTGGAGGGCGGTGCGGTAGACGCCGAGGGCCCAGAGGGGGAAATACACCGGGTACAGGTGATACTTGAGGAAGAAGACGCGGGGAAAGCCGGTTGCATTCCAGAACGGATCGTCCCACGAGCCGTCCGATCGCTGCGTCTCGATGAGAAACCGGATCCCTCCCGCCACCGCCGGGTTCTGCGCCTCCCCCGCCGCGAGGAGGCCGAGGAGGGCCCAGGCAGTCTGGCTGGGGATGCTCTCGCCTGTGCCGGCGAGGGTAGGGTCTGCATAGCTCAGCAGGGTCTCCCCCCAGCCGCCGTCCGCATTCTGGCAACTCTCGAGCCATCGGACCGCGCGCCGGATGTACAGGGCGTTCAGATCCTCGCCAATGGCCTGGAGCCCGCGCAGCACCGACCAGGTCCCGTAGATATAGTTGGCTCCCCATCGTCCAAACCAGCCGCCCCTCGGATCTTGGGTGCGCTTGACGAAACCCAACGCCCGGGCCGCCCGGGGATGCGCGAGGGTCTCCCCGTAGGTCCCGAGCATCTCCAGCCCGCGGCCCGCCAGATCCTCGGTGGGCGGATCGAGCAAGGCGCCGTGGTCGGCGAAGGGGATGTTATTCAAGAGGAGCCGGGTGTTGTCCACGTCGAAAGAGCCCCAGCTCCCGTTCGTCGATTGCATCCCGAGAAACCACTCGAGTCCGGTCTCGATGGCCTGCCGGATGTCCGCCCGATCCGGGAGCGCGATCTTCTTGAGGGCCATCAGCACCATGGCGCTGTCATCGGTGTCGGGATAGAAGTCGTTCCGAAACTGAAACGGCCATCCCCCCGCAGGCAGCTCCGGCCGCTTCACCTGCCAGTCGCCGCGCCGCAGGATCTGCTGCTGAAGCAGCCACGGTGCGGCCCTGAGGAGCGCGGGATGGTCCCGGGGCAGGGCAGATTCGACCAAGGCGTTCACCGCCAGCGGGGTATCCCAGGCGGGTGAGAGACAGGGCTGCTGATGGAAGCGATCGGCCTCCTCGATCCCCAAGAGTTCGATCTCCTTCAAGCCTTCGGCCATCTTGGGGTGGTCCTCGGAGTAGCCCAGGGTGTGGAGCGCCATCACCGCATTGGCCATGGCCGGATAGATTCCCCCCAATCCCCCGGGGCCCATCCGCGTCAAGACCCAGGTCAAGGCGTGCTGTCGCGCCCGCGCCCGGAAGGGGCGGGGGGTCCAGCGCTCGAGTCCGTGGAGCAACCGATCGAGCGTGATGAAAAAGTTCTTCCACGTGAAGAGTCGTTCACTGCGGGGGAATCGCAGATCGGCCGCGGCCCGGGACGGCACGTACAGCTCATCGATGCTGGCCGCCGCCGGGATCCGACAGACCGGCTTCAGATCCATCAGGATCAGGAGGGGGACGATGACCGTTCGGGACCAGTATGAGACCTCGGTGAGGTTAAAGTAGAACCAGCGGGGGAAGAGGATGATCTCAACCGGCATGCTGGGGACCCCCCGCCAGTCATACTGTCCGAACAGGGCCAGGGTGATCTTGGTGAAGACGTTGGCCTTGGTCACGCCGCCCTTGGCGACAATGTTCTCCCGGGCCCGGCGCATACAGGCGTCGTCGGGTGCGTACCCCATGAGCTTGAGGGCGAAGTAGGCCTTCACCGTGGCACTGATATCGCTCGCGCCTCCCGGAAAGAGATCCCATCCTCCATCGGGCAACTGCTTGGCCTTCAGGTAGTTCGCCGCCTTGCGTTCCCGGTCCCGATCCACCCGGCGCAGGAAGTGGCGGAGCATGATGTACTCCGAGGTCAGGGTGCTATCCGCCTCGAGTTCGCCGAGCCAGTACCCCTCGGGATGTTGCAGGCTCAGGAGATATTCCTGCGCGCGCCCAATGGAATCGTTGAGCATCGGACTATACCCATGCAGCTGGTTACTTCAAGAAGGTCGTGACCCCGATCAGGACCAGGCCCGAGTTGAGGCCGCGGTTCGGGTCGGCGATACCGGCGTTGGAGATATGATGGAACCGAGCCTCGGCCGTAAAGGCCGTTCGTTCTGAAAGGAAAAAATGAAACCCGAGCCCCGTCTGGAAGGTGAAATTAAACCCATCTGCGTGGTTCTGGAGACCGAAGTCCGTAATGAGAATACCTGGCCCGACTTCCACAAAGGGAATCAGCGGACCCTCGGGGAGGAAGTTGTACCGGAAGATCGTCGTGATTCCCCCCCCAAAGCCGTCCTTAGGCTCGAACGGGATGTAGAATGCCCCCTCCGCCAACAGTTCGAAGTTGCCCCGGTACCAGGCATCTCCTCCCAGGGGGTCGCTGATGCCAATGCCCCAGCGGGGTGCCACATAGACGTACTTGACTTCCTGGAGGTCCTCCGCGGTGGTCTCTCCGATCGGCAGGAACAAAAATCTCTCAATGGCGGACCCATATCCGGCCGCGATGCCGATCTCCTGGGTGCGGAGTTTGAACAGGTCTCTCGGCGATGTCGCACCCGCCGCCTCCTGCCTGGCAGAGGAGTCCGGGCCAGGCTCCGCCGCCGATACCGCTCTTGGAAGCATCGCCATCATGACCATCGCAAGCAGTACCGGCTTGCGCAGCGGTCTCATTGACCAGCTCTGACCACGATGACTATGAGGTCCAAGATCTGCCTATTCCTCTTCGCGCTTGATACGCATCTTCTTGACCAGATCATCGAAGGAGGAGGTTTGGATGATCTTGTTGAACTGGGACTGATAATTGTTGACGATACTCACGCCATCGATCACGACATCGGACAGCTGCCACTGCGCCTTGGGGCGCCGCAACTGATAATCGACCGGCAGCCGGTCGCCCCGCTTGTCGACCATGACCGTCTTGACCACGGCTCGCGTCCCGTTCACCGTCTCGCCCGCATAGACAATCTGCTGATCCGGCAGTGAATTGAGGACCAGGCGGCTATAGGATCGTTCGAAAAGCTCTCCGAAGAGGGCCACGAAGGCCTGACGCTGCTCGGGGGTCAGCTTGACCCAGTGCGAATCCAGCGAGCGCTCCGCCATCTCCGCATAATTGAAGCGGGAAGCGATGAGCTTCCGGACCTGTTGTGTGCGCGCCGTCTTTTTTTCTGGACCCTGCAAGGCGGGATCATTGAGGATGCGTAGCGCGCTCTCCAGGGTATCCCGGACCCGATCGACGGGCTTCCCGTCACTCGCCCGCACCGAGCCCGGCAAAAGCAATACCAGCCCCAGGATGACGACCCATCGCCTCATGTCACGCGGCTCCGTCGATGGGGGCGTTCCTCTTCACCCCCTGATTGCTTGAGCTGCAAGGACCCCTGTCCACTCGTTCTCACGCCGGAGAGGGCCCAGAGCAGGGCCGGGAGGACTGTCAGGGAGGCCAAGAGGACGCTTCCCACCCCCACGGCCAGGAGGGAGCCGAGACTGAAGATCCCCCGGTGGTGGGCCACCATCAGGCTTCCAAAACCCGCCATGGAGGTGGCGGAGGACAGAAAGACCGCCCGACCGGTGCTGTTGGCGATGATAGAACCCGTCCTCCCTTCCGACTGATACCGCTTCACGATCTGGAGCCCGTTGATGATGCCGTAGCCCACAATGAGCGGGAGGAGAATGAGATTGGCCAGATTGAAGTGAATGCTGAAAAGCTCCATGAGGCCCAGGGTCCAGGCAATGCCCACGACCAGGGGAACCAGGGCTAGTATCAAATGCGAGACGCTGCCGAAAGACCAGAGGATGACCACGAGCATCGCAATGGCTGCATACAACCCCCCCAGGAGGTACCCCTTCTCCATGCTCTGCCCATGCTCCCAGGCAGTGATGGGATCGCCCAGGGCGTCCTGGTCCACCGACCGCACCTCCCGCACGAATTGTTGGACGGCCTCCCGCCCCCAGATATTCCCCTGCGGAAACACCCTGAGGAGATAGATTCCCTCTGTGCCGATAAACCGATCCCGGAGCTCGCGCGGAAGGTCGGCAAGGGTCATCGGATCCGACTTGAGATTGCTCCGGAGGATAGCGATCTTCTTCTCAAAGTCGGCAAAGAGCATGCCCTGGTATGCGGCCAGCGCCTGGCGGAGCCGAGCAGGCTCGCCCCCCTTGAGCCGAGCCCGCAGCGCATCCAGGAGTCGCCGCCCCTCCTCGAGCTCGCCATCGGATGCCGAGCTGAAGCGCTCTTTATCCCCCAGCTTGAATCGGATCCGTTCTAATGTCGCCCCGAGCCCTTCGAGACTCACCGGTTCCAGTTGCCCAAAACTGGGGGGGAGCTTGGCCAGAGGGGTCCCGAGCGCCTGGATCGCCCCCAGCTTTCGCGCCGGCTCCTTCGGCAAGAACGAGAAGATCGACTGGACCCGATCCACTGACGGAAGGGCTTCCAGCCGAGCGGTCTTGGCGCTCACCTCATCCGGGGACTTGGCCAGGACGATGCCATACCATGTCGAGGTCCCCCCGCCCTCCAGGAGGCGGAGTTCCCAATCTACGGACTCGGTCCCCTTCGCCTGAAGCTCCAGGAGGTTAAAGTCGAGCTGAATCTTGCCCAGGGCGGGCAAAGAGGCCAAGGCCAGCAGCGCCGCGCCCGCGATGATGATCCAGGGACGGTGACTGCACCGCTCCAGGACGACTAAAAACGTTGCAGACCTCGAGGTAAGCCAGGCCCCCTTGGCCCGCTCGCGGAGGATCAGGAGGGCGGGGAACACGGTAAACGCGCTGAGAAGACAGAGGAGCAGGCCACTCCCCGTGATGAAGCCCATCTCCACGAGCCCCTTGAAGTTGGTGAGGGTGAGGCTGTAGAACGCCACCACCGTGGTGAGCGCCCCTGTCGCGGTGGGCCCCCCCACCGTCCGAAAGGTGCTTTCCAGAGCATCGAAAGGATTGCGACCCTTTGCCCGCTCCTCCCCGTACCGTTCCAGGAAATAGATATTGTAGTCGACCCCCATGCCGATGAGGATCGGGACAAACATGGCGGACAGGATATTGAGGGAACCCACGGTGAGCGTCGTGAATCCCAGGGTCCAGCAGATCCCCACCGCCACGCTGAGGATGGCCCGGATGGGGACGGCCAATCCCTTCCACAAGAGGAAGAAGAGGGCGACGCTGACCGTAAAGGAGACGAGAGTCGCCAACGTCGAATCCCGCTGGGCCGTCACGATCTCATCCGAAGCCAGGGCGTCAGGGCCCGTCACCCCCGCTTGAATCCCCGGGTAGGCGTGACCGATCTCGGCCAGGGTGGCCCGGATCCGCTGGATCGCCTCGCGCTTGGGCACCAGGGTCTGCTCGTTCGTCCCGCGGATCTTGGCCAGGAGGACGAGGTACCGTTTGTCCTCAGTGAGGAGATAGCCCTCCGACACCGGCTCTTTTCCCGCGCCCAGCCACTCGCCCCACGGCGAGGCGAAGGAGCCGGAACCGCTCAACGCGTCGTCGAGCTGCCGGAGCAGGGCATTCAGCAGGCCGAGGTCCGCCCGCCCCCTTTTTTTCTCCCCCTCCAAGAAGCCGGTAAAGAGATGCCCGACCAGGGCCTCACCCATCTCCCGGTTGATTCCGGCAAACAGGGTGGTGATCCCCGGGGTGGTAGCGATATCCCGGATCAGCGCTCCATGGTCCTCGACCTTGCGGTGAAGCTTCTCTAGCTCGGCTGGGGACAGGTACTGGAGGGCGTGGGCCTCGAAGGGGGCGGGGTCCGCTCGATAGAAGAGTTCAGCGATGTGCTCCCGATCCCCTTGGAGTCGCTCGGCCAGGGCGGAGACAAACTGCTTCGCCCGGGCGAGATCCGAGGCGTCCACCACAATGACGACGCCGTCCCGGTCTCCGAACGCCCGCCTATGGGCCTGTTTCAGCTGGATGAGCCGTTCACTACCGAAGACCAGCTCTGCCCGACTCGGACGAATCTCTAGCCACGCCGCCGCCGCCAAGAACGAGAGGACGGCGAGCAGACTGGCCAGGAGCAAGACGACACGGGGATATCTGGAGATAACACGAGACCACCGCCGGGCCATGGCCGGTATTGCTCCTCCTTGGACCTCCACCTATTTTTTCTGCTTAGGAGTGGGAACGGTGCCGAGCGCCTCGTCCTCCTGTTTGACCCGCATCCGTTTGACGAGCTCAGCGTACGAGGAGGTCTCAATGATACGGTTGAACTGGCTCCGGTAGTTGCTCACCATGCTCACGCCCTCGATCACCACGTCGTACACCCGCCACTGGGCGTCTTGGCGGAGGAGCTTGTATTCCATGGGGATATCGATGTTCTCCTTCTGGCTCACGATCTTGGTGACCACGACCCCGAACTTGTCCTCCACCTGTTCCTTGGTATAGAGGATCTCCTCATCGGTATAGGATTCGAGCTTCTTGTAGTACGACTGCTCCAACAGATCGGCGAAGAGGCCCACGAACTCCTCCTGCTCCTTGGAGGTGCGGCTACGCCAATGCACGCCCAGGGAGCGCTTCGCCATCTCCGAGAAGTCGAAGCGTGCATAGATGACCTCCTTCAGCTTCTTCCGCCGCGCCTCTGCCTTGTCCGGCGCCTTCAGCGCCGGGTCCCGCAAGATCTCCAGGACCTTGTCGATCGTCCCCTTCACCTGGGCCGTCGCCCCCGCCTGGGCAAAGGAGATGGAAGAAAGGACCAAGACACTTATCCCGTACAGGATCAGGGCCTTCCGAATCGCCCTCGCCATGTTTTCCCTCCTGGTGACCCTCAGGATTGCGGTCAGCCCCTCTGCACCCTATGGCCGCGCTGAGAACCCCCGGACCGCCTCGCCGGTCGCATAGGTCAGATTGGCCAGGGCAATCTGCTGGTTGTAGATCGCACGAAAGTTATCCACGCGAAACGTCACGTAGGCGAGAAACGCCTGGGTGAGTTCGCGGACATCCCCGATACCCAGGTCCACGTTCGCCACGGCGGTCACCAGCCATCGCCGGGCGTTCCGGTAAGCCTGCTCAGTGGACTTGATGTTCTCTTGCGCGGTCTCAAGCTCCAGGTGCGCCTTCCGCACCTGCAGAGGGATCCCCCACTCGGCAAAATCCTGCTTGTGGAGGAGTTTTGCATAATCCGCCTGCGCCTCGTCGATCTTCCCCCTTTTGATTCCAAAGTCGAAATGCCAATTGAGTCCAACGACGACGCCACCCTGATAGTGTTGTAGCGGATCGGTGATGATGGGAACGTGGCTGACGTCCCGGTTCGTCGCCCCGGCCACATCCGCCACGAGTGCCGCGTAAAACACCGGGTACAGGTCGGCGATCGACGCTTGCACCAGGGCCTCCCGGGCCTTAATCCCTTCCCTGAGCTGCGTGAACTCCGGACGGATTTCACTCGCAACGCGCTCATACTCCGCCACATTCTTGACGTCCGTCGTGATCGGGTTCAGTTTCTTATCCGCCAATTCGATCCGGGCTCCCTCCTCCAATTGGAGGAGCGTGCGGAGCGCGTCTCGAGCCAGCCGATCTCCCTGCGCGGCATCCGTGATGCCCTTCGCGAGCCCCGCCAAGAAGGCGCGGAGCTGGTAGAGATCGCCCAGGGTCACTGCGGCAGACCCCGCTTCGAATCGCCGTTCGGCACTGTCCAGGGCCCTATGAAGCTCTTCCTTGAGCCCCAGGAGGAACTCCCGAATATCACCGGCCAGCAGCGCCCCGGAATAGGCCTGTTTCACTTGCAAAACGACCTCGGAGGCCGTCACGCTCACTCCCGCTTCGCTCGCCCGGACACCCCGGCCGGCCGCCTCGCGAAAGGAACTGATCTTCCCGAAGGTGTACAGCGGTTGGACCAGAAGGATCTGGGCTCGGCCGAAGATACCGTTGATCACCGGGTCCGAGGTGTCCGACGCGGAGTCGATGATTCCCCTGGAGCTTCGAAGGTCCGACTCGGGGGACGGGCCCGTGAAAGCGTTGGCAGTGAGCTGTGCCCATTGGGCCCCGTCGGCCTGCGTCCGCTTGCCCCGAAATACATCCGCGTCGGACCGAGACTCTTTGATCCGATCGTCCACCTCCAGTGCCCGTTTGATGGCACCCTCCAGGTTGAAGACAACTTTTTTCTGTTCGCCAGACGCCTGCTCCACGGTGAAGACAAGTCCTTTCTGTTCGCCAGACGCCTGCTCCAGGGTGAAGACAACTTCTTGCTGTTTGCCAGACGCCTGCCCCTGCGCGGCTGCCCACGCCGGCGCGAACAGGATCAGCAGAAGGCAGACCCCGGATGCAATCGATGCGGCCATCGCACCCCTCCTCTCCGGATTGACGGTTGCCCGCGCACTAAAACTTCCCAAAGATAAAGCTGCCGATCATCTCCTCGATGTCAATGGGCGGCTCGGTCTCGCGGATCCTCCCCGAGGGAGGGATCGTCTCATCGGACCCGCCGGGGCTCAAACGCATATACTTTTCGCCGATGAGTCCCTTCGTCTTGATGGAGGCGATCGTGTCCTCCTGCAGCTTGACGCTGTCGTCGATCCGGAGCGTGACCCTCGCCCGGTGCTCGACCAGCGAGATCGTCTCGACCCGACCGATCTTCACCCCGGCGATCTCGACGCTGGCTCCCTGCTTCAATCCGCCCACGCTGGGGAAGTCCGCGTACACGACGTACCCTGCCAATCCGAGGACCTGCACCTTGCCCAGCCGGATCGAGAGCCAGGCCAGGGCGAGGATGCCCACCAGCAGGAAGAGACCCACGACCACCTCGAGCTCCACTCGTTTCATGCGCGCCCCCTCAGTCGGGCTGGATCGGCCCTTCGGGATCGCCGGTGATGAACTGGCGGACCACGGGATTGGCTGATGCCTGGATCGCCTCCGGAGTCCCCGCCTCGACCACCGCCCCCCGATGCAGCATCGCGACCCGGTCGGCAATCCCGAAGATCTCGGGGATCTCGTGGCTGACCAGGATGGCCGTAAAGCCGACGCGCCGATGCAGGTCGAGGATCAGCCGATGAATGGCATTCACCATGATCGGATCGAGACCGGTCGTCGGTTCGTCGAAGAGGACGATCTCCGGCTCCATGGTGAGCGCCCGGGCCAGCGCGACCCGCTTCCTCATCCCCCCGCTCACCTCGGCGGGATACTTGTGGCCCATGTCCGCCAGACCCACCTGTTTCAAGAGGGTCAGGGCCTTCTCCCGAATGGCCTCCTCGGGAAGGCGGGTCTTCTCCCGGAGCGGAAAGGCCACGTTCTCAAAGACCGTCAGGGAATCAAAGAGGGCCCCCCCCTGAAACACCACCCCAAACCGCTCCCGGAGTTGGTCCAGCTCCCGTCCGCGGAGTCGCGAGATCTCCTGGCCGTTGATCACGATCTGGCCCTGGTCCGGCTTCAGCAGACCCATCAGGTGTTTCAGGAGGACACTCTTGCCGCCGCCACTTCGGCCGATGATGACCAGGATCTCCCCCTGGGTCACCTGCAGATCGACCCCCCGGAGCACCTGCTGTCCTCCGAAGGACTTATGCACATTGCGCATCTCGACCATGGGCCCCGACATTACAGAAGCACCGAACCGATGAAGTAATCCCAGACCAGGATCAACACCGAGGAGAGGACCACCGCCTCGGTCGTGGCCCGGCTCACCCCCTCGGCTCCGTAGCCGGTATGGAATCCCTTGTAACAGCAGACCCACGTCACCAACAGTCCGAAGCTCAGCGACTTGAGGATCCCCTGGGTGATATCCCGGAGACCCACGTAGGTCTCCATCTCCCCGAAATAGGTCCCCTCCCCGATCCCCAGGAGCTTGACCCCCACGAGATACCCCCCGTAGATCCCGACCAGATCGAAGATGGCGGTCAGCAGGGGGAACGCGATCAGGCCGGCCAGGATCGTCGGGACGACCAGGTATCGCATGGGGTTGAGCGCCATGGCGTGCAGCGCATCGATCTGTTCGGTGATGCGCATGATCCCGATTTCGGCCGTTAAGGCCGAGCCGGCGCGCCCCGTGACCATCAGGGCGCACAGGACCGGTCCCAACTCGCGGATCAGGGTCAAGGCCACCGCCGGGCCGAGGAAGGCCTCCGAGCCAAATTTCGTCAGGGTATAGAAGACCTGGAGCCCCAGGACCATTCCGGTGAAGGCGCCCGTGAGGAGGATCACCACGAGCGACTTGGCCCCGATGAAGTGGATCCGGGCGATCATGCGCCGCCACTTGAGGGGGGGGAGAAAGATCCAGCAGAGGGCGGTGCCGAGAAAGATCATCATCCGGCCCCCGCTGCGAAGGGAAGTCAGGGCCCACTCGCCAAGGAGCCAGAGAATCCTCATCGCCCTTCCTCAGACAGCATAGCAACTCCCTGGGGGGACCCCGACGCCGAGGAAGATTCCCCCTCAACGCTCGGGAAGACCCGCGCCACAGCAACCATCCGGGCTGTTCCCGGCGTGATAGTATACAGGATAGCAGGCCGCAGATGTCAAGGACGATCCGGCCTTTGTCACCGTGAAGATGCGGGTCCCTGGTTCGAGCCCATGAGATCAGGCCCGGTCGCGCGAATTTTTCGTTGCAACTTCCTTGAAATCGCTCTAGTATACTCGGCCACGGGGGAAACGATGGATTCCTTTGTCCAGCTCCTTGTTGGCACTGTGGTGCTGCGACCGTACGTCGTCGCCTTCCTCCTCCTCTATCTCTTCGCAGCCGTGGCAGATATGGGGTGGCGACGGACCCTCCTCTTCACGATCGTGGCGTGGAGTGTGGCCTTTACCGCCGAATCCCTGTCGATCCGGTTCGGGGTCCCCTTTGGCCTGTACCATTACCTGCCCACGACTGCCGGGAGGGAGCTCTGGATCGCCGGGGTTCCCTTCATGGACTCCCTCTCCTTCGTCTTCCTCGCATATGCGAGCTGGACGATGGCCTCCCTCGCGCTCCTCCCACCCCTCAGGGATGGGGAGAGCCGCTGGGCATTGTCGCTCCCTCACCGCGACCGATTCAGCGTCCCCGTCCTCCTGTTCACCGTGGTCTTCTTTGTCCTCATCGACGTCGTCGTAGACCCCATCGCCGTCCGGGGTGATCGGTGGTTTCTCGGGCAGATCTTCACCTATCCTGAGGGGGGGGTGTACTTTGGGGTCCCGGTGTCTAATTTTGTCGGGTGGGGGATCGTGGGCTCTGCGATCATGATCCTTTTTGCGCTCCTCGAGCGGTCGGTCAGGGGCGGAGCACCCGCCTGGGCGGCGCGGCTCCCCCTGCGTCCGCTGTATGGGCCGGGGCTGTATTATATTGTCCTGGGATTTGCCCTCACCGTCACCTGGTTCATCGGGGAGCAGACCCTGCTCCTTGTGGGTCTCTTCATCTACGGCCCCCTGACCACGTGCCTAGCGGTCACCATCACCGCGCGGTGGCGGGAAGGCCAGCGATCATCTCGGGGGCATCTCGAGCGGGTGCCAGTTGTCCTCTCCGCCCGAGACGCCCCTGCAAACGGCAGGGGATCGCTCCCGGTGGAACCGGTGTGGAGGGACCCCCACCTCGAATAGGCCGACCCAAGGAGGCACCGTATCATGGCAGTTCCTCTCTCGCAGTCGCTCGCCGTTACCCTGTACGTGCTCCGCCAAAAGCTCACGGGGAAGGCCCGGTATCCCCTCGTGCTGATGCTCGAGCCCCTCTTTCGATGCAACCTGGCCTGTGCCGGCTGCGGCAAGATTCAATACCCCGAGCACGTGCTGCAGAGACGCCTGACACCCGAGGAGTGCTGGGCCGCCGCCGAGGAATGCGGGGCGCCGATCGTGAGTATCCCCGGCGGCGAGCCCCTCATTCATCCCGACATGCCCGAGATTGTCCGGGGGCTCGTTGCGCGGAAGAAGTACGTCTACCTGTGCACCAACGCGCTCTTGCTGGAGCGCAAGCTCGACGAGTACACGCCATCCACGTATCTGACCTTCAGCATTCACATGGACGGGCTCAGAGAAGAGCACGACATCGCCGTCTGCCGGGATGGGGTGTACGATATCGCGCTGAGGGCCATCAAGGCAGCGCTGGCGCGCGGCTTTCGGGTCACGACCAACACGACCCTCTTCGACGGCGCCAACCCGGAGCGGGTCCGGACATTCTTTGACCGGATGATGGAGCTCGGGGTCGAAGGGATGATGATCTCCCCGGGGTACAGCTACCAGAAGGCCCCCGATCAGGAGCACTTCCTCCGGCGCCATCGCATCACGGAGCTCTTTGGGGCCATCCTCAAGGATCGCAAGAAGGGGTGGCGCTTCAACCAGTCGCCCCTGTTCCTCGAATTCCTCATGGGGAAGCGCGACTACCAGTGCACGCCCTGGGGAAATCCCACATACAACATCTTCGGGTGGCAGCGGCCCTGCTATCTGCTGCAAGATGGCTACGCCCCCACCTTCAAGGCATTGATGGAGACCACCGACTGGGACCGGTACGGGACCGGTAGGAACGAGCAGTGCGCCGACTGCATGGTGCACTGCGGCTACGAGGCCACCGCCGTCGATGATACGTTCGGCTCCTGGTCGGGCTTCGCCCGGACGGTCCGGTTGACGCTGACGCCGAATGCATGAAGGGGGCGAGTGGCCCATGCCCCAGGAGACGAAGGCACACGGCTCGGAACGACCCCAGTGGGAAGGCCGCTCGTTCCGACCCGCGAATCCCACGGAACTCCAGGAGGTCATCGAGGCGGCCTTTGATTATCGGGGCGATGTCACCCTCGAACTGAAGGATGGCACGCGCATCGAAGGGTACATCTTCAACCGCCAGGCGCGCGGATCTCAGGCCTATCTCCAGTTCTTCCCCAAGGGAGCCCCTGGTACCCAGACCATCCCCTACGCCGACATTGTGGCCGTGGACTTCACGGGGGAAGACACCGCCTTTGGGAAATCCTGGGAGGCGTGGGCCACCAAGAGCGACAAGTTACGCCAGGCCGAGGTGGAGCGGCTCCGCGCCGAGGCCGAGGCGCGCGGTAATCTGTGAAACCGGAAGGACTGTCCCGCTCGCCTTGAGGGCGTTCCTCGAAAGGCCGACTCTTGAGGGGGTACCCCCGGACGGTGAGGGAAGGATGTCTCGATTGGCCCATGGCCCGGCGACGATCATAGTGGCCCTCGGGGTGGAGGCGGCCCCGCTCGTCAAGCATCTCGGGCTTCGGAGGGACCGGAACGTCGATGGTCTTCCCCGGTACCGCGATGAGGGGGATCGAATCCTCCTGCTGCAGGCGGGGATGGGTGCGGGTGGAGCGGCCCGGGCCGTCGCCTCGCTTGGCACGCCCAGCGTGCTCCTGTCGGCCGGTTTCTGTGGCGGGGTGGGGTCCGGGGTGGATCTCGGGGACCTCGTCGTCGCCCCTCAAGTGATTCGACATGCCGAGTCCTTCGCTGCCGACCCCTTCCTGCTCGAGACCGCGACGGGCGCCACCAAGGCCATCGGGCTCCCCTTCCATGTCGGGACCATCCTCACGGTCGATAAGGTCATGACGGCAGGCGAGGCGGCTGAGCAGAGGGCGGACGGGCCGATCGTGGCGGTGGACATGGAGAGCGCCTATCTGGCCGAAGCAGCGGAGTGGCGAGGGATCCCGTTCCTCGCGATCAGGGTCGTCTCGGATACCGCCGCCGAGCCCTGGGCGGCGCGGGGAAGCGCCTTCCTGGCATCGGACGGCTGCCTCAAGCCCATGGCCGTCGCCGCCTCTCTCCTCCGACATCCGTCGTGGATTCCCCCGATGCTCCACCTGGCGTCGAGGCTCCGGATCGCCACCCGCCACCTCGCTCGGGTCATTCACGCTCTCTTACAGGAGCTGCGACCGTGAGGGCGCTCGTACTCGCGGCAGGCCAGGCGATTCGCCTCCGGCCTTTCACGGTGGAGACCCCCAAATGTCTCTTGGATGTGGGGGGCAGACCGATCCTCGCCCACCTGCTGGATGCCCTGGCGGCGCAGCGGATCGCGGAGGCGGTGATCGTCACCGGCTACCTGGGGGAGCAGATCCGTGCGTTCGTGCGGGGGACGGCCGTCGGGCACCCCTTCCCGGTCACCGTCGTGGAGAATCCTCGCTACGCCGAGACGAATAATCTCTACTCGGTCTGGGTGAGCCGCGCACAGCTCCTCGGATCCCCCTTCGTCATCTGCTATGCCGACATCCTCTTCCATCCGGACATCCTGAAGGGCTGCCTCGAAGGACCCGGAGAAATCTGCCTCGCCGTGAGCGAAGAGATCCACGCCGAGAGCAAGAAGGTCACGGCCCGAGAAACCCGGGTCCTGGCGGTGAGCAAGACGGTCCCTCCCGCCGAGGTGACGGGAACCTTCCTCGGCATCGCGCGGTTTTCCAGCGACGGAGGGCGGCTCTTCCTCGCCGAAATCGAGCGGCTGACGCAGGAAGGGGCCACCAATGAGTACTACACCGCCGCCCTGGAACGGTTGATCGCCAAGGGTGTCCCCGTTCACTGTTCGGTGACCACGGGACTCTCGTGGATCGACATCGATGGGCCGAAAGAGCTCGATCGGGCCCGGGAGGAAGTCCTCCCGAGGATTGTCGCAACCCATGCCTCACGCTAGCGCCCCAATGGATGACGTCGGACGAACGGCCATCGTCCTCCCCCCGACACACGGGGACTGGTCTGTTGCCGCCGAGCGCGTGGGCGGGGTCCCCCTGCTCAGGCGCATTCTTGTCAGTACACAGCGCGCCGGCGTGCGCCGCGTGATCATCTGCGCCGGCGACGCGGCCCCCCGGCTGCAGGCCCTGGTGGGCGAGCAACCACCCGAGAGTCGGATCGAGTGGGTCGACACGGAACCGGCAGCGGTGCGCGAAGCTGTGGGCGGCAACGGGATCTCCCCGTGCTTCTTCATCCGCGCGAGCACCGTGCTGAACCCACCCCTGCTCACGGAACTCAGGGCCGCCTATCATCCCGGGGCACCGTTCGTGGTCCCGGCGGGCCAGGGTTCCGATGCTCCGGTGGCACTCGGGAGCCCCGCGGTCCCGACCGGACGCCTGCAGCCTCCAGTCCAGGTCCCCCTTTCGGGGGCGGCAGTGTGCCTCGATCTCGCCAACACGACCAGCGAGGGGGCGGCGGCGGCCCTGTATCGGGCCCTCGGGAAGGCGACCGATAGCTGGCTGATCCGCCGCTCGAGACGCCTCCTCTTCCCGATCATGCGTGCCCTGGTCGACACGCGGGTCACCCCCAACCAGCTCACCCTGGCGGGATTTTTCATCGGGCTCGGCGCCATCGCGTGCCTGTGGCAGGGCGATTACGCCTGGACGATCGCCGGGGGAATGCTCTTCGTCCTCGCCTATCTCACCGACCTGCTGGACGGAATGCTGGCCCGCCTGAGGCTGCAGGAGAGCCGATGGGGCGGCGTAATGGATTATGTCCTGGACAACCTGGTACACGTGGGGATCTTTGCCGCTATCGTCCGGGCGACGTATCTGAGAAGGCCGGAGTCCAGCGTGCTCGTCGTGGGCGCGCTGCTCGTCGTGGGCGCGGCGATTGCCGCCGGGATCGTGGGCGCGCACATGATCCGGCGCCGCCGGGTCAATCGGCTTCTCGCCCAGCTCATGCACCGGGACTTTGCCCTGATCGTCCTTCTCGCAGCGCTGGTGGACCGGCTCGAGTGGTTTCTCTGGGCCGCGGCGATCGGGATCAACCTCTTCTGGCCGTCGGTCCTCGCCCTCCTCATTCGGGACAGGCGGGCCGAGCGCCAGGAGCATCCCGAGACCGCGGCGCATCTGGCCCCGAGGCCGGTCTGCGCTGACAGGGAGGCCTAGCGATGGACTGGGGGACGCACGTGATCCTCGCGACCAGGCTGCTGAAGAGCTGCGGCCTCGACCCGGGCGCCGCCATTTACGCGAGCCTGCCCATCATCGACAGGCAGCCGACCCATTATCACGGGGTGTACGCCCATACCCTGGACAACTTCCGCGACTTCCTGGACGTCGCCCTCGAGGTCTTTCCGAGCGACGAGTTCACGCGCCGCGATTTCGGCGCCCTGCATGACCGCAAGGAGAACGCGATCCAGGAGCTCGAGGCGCATCTCGACATCCTTCCCGTCTCGGATGAGAAGGGCTGGCATCTGGTCGAGCGGAAGATCTACGCGCTGCGGCGCATCGTCGAGGAGGCCCCGGTCCTTGCCCACCATCTTGAGACGGCAGCGACCCTGGTGGGGGACCCACAGGTGGGTCGGCCGGGCACGGATCGGCTCGCCGCGGCCGTGAGCCTCCTGAGCCATCCCTACTTCGATGTCTGGATCAATCCGATCCAGTTCTTCCTTCCCGATTGTGCCTTCGCCTCGGCGCGGTGGGACTTCTGGACAGCAATCGACTTCATGAAATTCCGCGGGGAATTCTACCGGGAAGAGCATATCACCCGGTTTCGCGCCCAGATCGCTGAGCACCCGCTCTGGAACACCCCGCTCGAGCCCGAGCCGCTCGTCAAGTCCCTCATCATCCGCATGGGGGACATGGCAGCCCCCACGGTCCCGTACGAGGTGGTGGACTGGGGCATCCGCCGGTTTCTCCGTTACCTCGGCATCGACCAGTACCAACGCGCCATCAAGGAGATCGAGTTCTGTCATCGACTCGAGGAAGAGATCGACCGCCTGATCCTTCAGGATTTTCCGCGACCGACGTTCGCGGCACCGGTCGTCACGCGATCTCGCCGACCGCTGACGGACCAGACCGTCCCCGACCGCGGGCGGCCCGCAGCGAGACCGCAACCGAGGGCGACAGGGGTCACGGCGCACGAGTTCGTCCGGCTCCTCATGGAAGCCGGCTTTGACTTCTTCACCGGGGTCCCCTGCTCGCTCATGAAAGGACTCTTCACCCTCCTGGCCGAGCATGGCTACGTCCAAGCGGCGCGGGAGGACGCGGCGGTGGGCATGGCCACGGGGGCCTACCTCGGCGGCAAGCAGCCGGTCGTCCTAATGCAGAACTCGGGCCTGGGGCAGAGCCTCGATGCCCTCTCCTCGCTGGCCCTGCTCTACCGGATCCCCTGCCTGCTCCTGATCGGCTGGCGCGGATACGGGGGCAAGGACGCGCCGGAGCACCTCCTGACGGGCCAGATCACCCCGACGCTCCTCGAGACCCTGCGGATTCCCTATCAGATCCTGGAGGAGGAGACGATTCCGCAGGCCATCCGCTGGGCCGCGGACCGCATGAAGCAGGACCGGACCCCGGTCGCCCTGCTCCTGAGAAAGGGGATTGTGACATGATGCGCGAAGAGGCCATTCAGGTGATCCTGGAGCGGCTCGATCGAGAGATCGTGATCGCCGCCAACGGGTTCATCTCTCGGGAGACCATGGTCGCCCGGGATCGGACAGAGAATTTTTATATGATCGGCTCCATGGGCCTCGCGCCCTCCATCGGGCTGGGGCTCGCCCTGAGCCGGCCCGAGCGACGGGTCGTGGTCTTGGACGGAGATGGCAATCTCCTCATGAATCTGGGCGTCCTCCCCACCGCCAGCTTTCACGCCCCGCCGAATTTCATTCACATCGTCCTCGACAACTCCGCCCACGGCTCCACCGGGAATCAACCGACCTTCTCGGCAAAGGTCCCTCTCGAACAGATGGCGAAGGCGGCCGGGTACCGCCTGGTGTACCGCGTGGCCCGACGGGAGGAGCTCGAGGCGGTGCTTCCCTTGCTCCTCGGCGGGGCTGGCCCTGCCTTTCTCCTCGTTCAACTCGAGATCGGGGACCGGCGGGAAGAGATTCCCCGGGTATCGCTTCACCCCGAGGCCATCGCCGCGCGCCTCCGGCAGGTGGCTGCAGGCAGCGATTAGCGGAGGGGGGGCGTGAAGAGGCCCTGGGGCACACTGATCGCCCTCTGCCTCGGTCTCTTCCTCTTCCTGTGGATCCTCGGGCAGGTGGGGCTTGAGGAGACGCTCGCCCAGGTCTGGCAGGTCGGATGGAGTTTTCCCTTCCTCCTCCTTCCCTCCGTGGTCATGGCTCTCTTCTTTTCCATCGGCTGGTGGCTGACCCTGCCTCCCAGGGTGCCCCTCG